>CAZOWT010000244.1:0-3665 GCA_964583345.1 uncultured Clostridia bacterium | reverse complement strand
CTGTTTAACGTTGTCATTGCGCCTGGATTTGGCGTTTTCAATGATATGTTTTTTGCTGTCTCTTTCGGATTCCAGTTGGGCGATGGTTTCCGGAATTTCTCTGATCGTTTTTTCGATATCCCTGATGCGATCATCGAACTGCTGCAGAAGATATAAAAGCTCTAAACCTTCCTTCAATGAAGCTCCTTTGCCTGAATAATTTATGGGCCTACCAGGATTCGAACCTGGAACCAACCGGTTATGAGCCGGTAGCTCTAGCCGTTGAGCTATAGACCCTTTTCGTAATTTTCAGATTAACAGAAAACGGTTTGGGTGTCAAGTGGAAGTCATCTGATTGAATGGTTGAAAAAAAGAGATATTATGAAATAATACCCCGTTTGGACTCTTGAATGAACATGATCACTTCCTGAATTTCCCCGGTGTTTTCAAAAGAGGATTTAATCTGTTCAAGGGCTTGGGTAACATTGAATTCGGAACGAAAAATAAGACGATAAACTTCCTTAAGCTGGTCGATGGTTTCCCTGGTGAATCCCCGGCGTCTAAGCCCGACCATGTTCAATCCGGTGAATTTAAAGGGTTCTCCGGCAGCCAGAATATATGGCGGGATATCCTGAACACAACGATAACCGCCTCCAAGAAACGCATGCTTTCCAATATGGGCCCCGCTGGCGATTTTGGCACAGGAATCGATCCGAGTGTGGTCATCGATTTCCACATCCGATTCCACCACCGTCCCCGGTCCGATGCTGACATTTTTACCATGCTTTGCTTTAGGGTCAACCACAGCGTTTTTATGGATTGTCAATTTTTTGAGCATTTTTAAACACAAGGTTCTTCCTTTTAACTTCAGTCCTCTAAGGAAAACGGATTCGGCCGCTTCAGTTAAATGAATTGACTGAGCCAGCCGACCTGGAGGGAAGGAACAGACCCTAACGGAATATTATAGGCAACACTGCACCGCTGGATGATTTTTAGGGCCTCTGTCTGGTCGGGCAAATATCCGTCATAGATATTATAATCCCGGCTGGAATATGAATTCGATTTTATATTTCGATGAAGCCAGATCGTTCGTCAAGCGTGGTTGTCACCGGTTTATATTAAAAAATCGGGGCTTTCAATCAGAAGTTTTTGAATAAAACCGTGATGTCCCATTATAATTTAAAATTCTTATGCCTTCCACTTCCCCGCGTTGGTTTACGATTTCCACACGGTTGTCGTCGTCACCCTCTAACAGAAAACAAACCATTGTCATTGGTATCAACCTTCTTTTTTTTCCACCTTCTTTTTGATAAAAAAGAGAACCGTTTTCGAAAGAAATATTCCGGATCCCGTATTGCCCAGCATATTTTTTCAAAAGAACCATATCAACTTGGATAGGATAGAGAAGCGTTCGTATTCGCTCCACATTCCATAAACCTTCGGTCATATTTGGTTCCAATGCAGTCAGTTTTTCCATACAAGCGAGAGCGTTTACCAGATCATTTTTCGCTTCCAGGATCATTGCCAATGCAAACCAAGCCCTAATATCATCGGGATAAAGCTGAATGTTCAGTTCCGAGAGCGCCAAGGCCTCGTCGATTTTTCCGTTGCGCCCCAATTCAAATATGGAGAAAACAACCAGGTCAAAGGGAAGATAGGGGAACCATTTACCTGGTACTCCGTTTTGCTTCACCCTGACGGCGTATTCTGTCTTAAATGCCTCGATGCCATCCTGAAGTAAAACATCTTTTAACGATTTCACTCGGTTGTTTTTAATTGCATCCATTACTGCATCATGTCCCGAAAAGTAATCCTTAGCCGTGGCAGGAATATAATAATCGGGAGGGTAATATCCCCGGTTATCGGTAGCATGTCCTTTCTGCCAGTACATAGTGGATATGTCGATTAACAAGCGGCTGTTGGGAAGTGTGAAATTGATAACATCAGAGTACCAGTTCAATGGTCCACTGGCGATGTCTCCTACACTGATAACATTGGTGTTGTCCAGCATCTGACCGATGAAATTGCTGGCTGCGCTGAAGGTCTCCGGTCCGGTGATGATAAAGAGTTTTCCTCTGGACAAGATTGCCCGACGTTTTGTGAATTCGCTAACCAGTGGATCGAGTAGTTTTCCATTGCCGCCCTCGTTGAACCGAACGTCAATGACGAATTTTTCAATTTCATTCATATGTTGGTCAAAACAATTGAACAGCTTTTCAATGAATTCGTTCCAGGGTTCAGGACCTGAATTACTGACTTCGTTGAACTGAAAGTAAAGGATACCGTCTTCGGCGATGAACTCAAACCAGTAGCTGTCTCGGGTTGTCAATACTTTTCGGAGATAAAGCGGCAGTTCTTGTTTTCGTTGATCAAAAAAGCTGGTTGCTGGTCTGTATGAGGGAACTGCATTCTTGGACCATGCCCAATTGAAGCTCAGGTCCCATTTGGAGGATTCCAGTGTCAATCGCTTTTTCATATCAGCAAATTGAAGTTCCAGTTGCACTTGCTTATCACTTTTCAAGATATTGAGTGCTTTGAGGATAACGGCATTGGATAGGTAATTGGAAACGATCCGGGGAATACCCCGATCACTGTCTACGGAAAGGACACCCCCCAATAGGTTATAAACCTTATCCATCTCCATATCATCCATACGCAACACCCGGGCACCTAGGCAATCGGCATGTTCGTTAGTGATGGCGGTTATAAAAATACCATCGGCGAATTTCTCCAGACGCAGAGGAAACCATTTGTTGAAACGTTCCTGGTTGTTCAAACACACTTGAGTATGACCGTCTCTGAGCAGGGCGATAAGCCTCATCATTTCAACGGTGATTTGCTCATCGCTTTTGCTTGAAATAGTTTTCTTCATTTGGCTGACCTTTTCAAAAAAATCACTTTTTGAGATTCTGGCCCAGGGATCGGGGTGATATTTTTCGATCTTCTGGATCAGAACATCGACATCCTTGTCCCATTCCACATGGTTTTGGACTTCTCCGGGAAAGGCTGGTAAACTGGCAGCTACTATCGCCAGTAAAAGACAAATCATTTTTTTCATTACGGCTCCTTAAAACAAATTGTTGTTTTCATCTGCAGATATCATAATATTCAAACTGTTATTATTCGGCCGAAATTATAATTTAGAACAGAAAAAAGTTTTAAATTGCAATTTCGGACAAAGATGATCCACTATTTTTTTTGATTTCTGATTTATTCATTCTCTGGAAATTTCGGCCATAAGAAAATCTGCCAGACGCTCAATGTACACCGATCCCTTATCTGCCGAGGCTTTTGAAGGATCGCCAAGCACGCCGTTTTTTGTGAGAGCGGGCATACCCTGTTCGAGAATTATGGATACTTCTTTTTCGCCGGTGGGCCCGACATAACCGGCTTCGAACTTTTCCCTTTTAACCAGATGGGGCTTCAAATGCATCATCATGGAGGTTTCGTTTTCTCCGGCATGGGCGCCGGATTCGTCATCGCTAATGCCGAATCCATTTGACAGGGAGTTTAAAAAATGGCTGAATCCCAGCAGATTGGTATATCCGGAGATTTTTATATCTGGAAATACGGTTTGCGCTTTTGTGATCGCTTTTTCGACGGTGGCGAAATTTCCGCCATGGCTGGGCAAAAAAATGATTTGTTTAAAACCGCAACGGACAAGACTGGATACATAATCAAGAATT
>CAZOWT010000243.1:2710-3667 GCA_964583345.1 uncultured Clostridia bacterium | reverse complement strand
AAAAAAGCAGAAGATCTTTTGAGAGGATTTATGGCTGGGCCTGGTTGTTGAAGCTGGCAGAGCAGTTGGACGGATGGAGGGATCCCCAGGGTATGATGTGGAGAAAAAATATCCAGCCCCTTGAAAAAGAAATTGTCAAACAATACCTTGATTTTTTACCCAAGCAAACCTACCCCATAAGAACCGGTGTCCATCCCAATACAGCTTTCGGACTGTCCTTCGCACTCGATTATGCCCGGAAGACACAGAACAAAGAGCTGGAAAATTTAATCATGGAAAGAAGCCTTTTCTATTTTTCCAATGATAAAAACTGCCCGGCATCCTGGGAACCGGGCGGGGAAGATTTTTTCTCTCCCTGCCTGATGGAAGCGGATCTGATGCGACGGGTATTGTCCACAGAGGATTTCCAAAAATGGTTTTATCGATTCCTCCCAAATTTAAAAGACGGAGCACCCGCTGTTCTCCTCAATCCAGCTACGGTAACCGATCGCAGTGATGGCAAACTGGTACATCTGGATGGTTTGAACCTGAGCAGGTCGTGGTGTATGAAACATATCGCTTCCGTATTGCAAGAAAATAATCCGGTTCGAAGGATTCTGATCGAATCTGCAAAAAAACATGCCTGCGATGCCCTTAAAAACATCAGCAGTGGGGATTATGCCGGAGAACACTGGCTGGCTTCTTTTGCCACTTATTTGCTAACCGAATAAATTATTCAAACCCGTTCCCTCTCGTCTGCCAGTTGATTCCATTAACAAGACGATGGAATCGAAATTGACATTCGTTCAATGATTAATCATAATATTTCCTGGTCTTATCATTTTCAAAACCGGAACATGACCTGAGAAGTTTTTTTGATAGGGGATTAACAATGAGGTTGAAAAGATTTCAATGACATATTGTTTTTGTCTCTCTGCTATTTTTCTTTCTCACCTAATATTAAGAATACAGCTCGCT
>CAZOWT010000243.1:0-2700 GCA_964583345.1 uncultured Clostridia bacterium | reverse complement strand
TTTTTGGAGAATATCATGAGGGCAATATTTATTGCTGTGGGAAGTGAATTGCTTGAAAAAGACAGAATTGATACCAATTCGTTTTATGTGGCAAAAAAACTCAGGGAAAAAGGTATTTTGGTAGACATAAAGATGGTTGTGGGTGACAATCTGGAAAATCTGAGTTGGACGATCAAAAATGCCTGCAAAAAGGCGCAACTGGTCATCATAACCGGTGGGCTCGGGCCCACAGAGGATGATTTGACCCGGGAGGGGACAGCCCGGGCATTGAAGAAGGAATTGATATTCAAGGAGGAAATCGTCGAACAGATCCGCCCCGGGTTTCAAAAAAGGGGGATTCATATGCCGGATATCAACGCCAGACAGGCATTTGTGATTGAAGGCGCGGAAGTCCTGTCAAATTCAGTGGGTACGGCTCCGGGACAATTTATCGAAGATAAAAGCTTCAGTATTCTATTGCTGCCAGGTCCCCCCCGGGAGATGCAGCCCATGTTCGATGATATTTTTTCAAGGAAAATCGCCCCCAAATCTCCATTCCAAATTTACAGCCGAACCATGAAATTCGCCGGAATAAGTGAATCCGAGACCGATTCCAAAATTGCCGATCTCTATACAAAATATAAAAATCCGACCACCACCATTCTGGCATCTCCGGGCATAATCGAGGTTCATCTGTTGGGAAGATCAAAACATTCAACCGATGAAATAAAACAAGTAACCGATCTGTTGGCCGGACAAATAAAGCAACGCCTTTCTGATCATTTCATTACCGACAAAGATATCTCATTCGAAGAATTCATACTGGGAGAATTAAAAAGGAAACAACTCAGCCTGTCCACCGCAGAAAGCTGTACAGGCGGCGGGCTGGGAAATCGCATCACCAATATCCCGGGAAGTTCCGAAATTTTTCTGGGAGGGGTGATTGCCTATTCGAATGATTTGAAAATGAAATTACTCGGTGTAAAAAAGGAAACACTGGAAAAGTGCGGCGCCGTTTCCAGGAAAACAGCCAAGGAAATGGCAAATGGGATCCGGGAATTATGCCATTCTGACATCGGTGTGTCAATTACCGGAATCGCCGGCCCCGGAGGTGCTTCTGATCAAAAACCGGTTGGTTTTGTCTGCATGCATTTGAGCGCAGACCATATTGAGATGGGCATTGAGAAACAACTTTCAGGTGATCGGCAGGTCATTAAAACCAGAAGTGAAAGCCATTGCCTGAATCTCATTAGAAAATACCTGGAACAAATCGACAATTGAATCCGGCATCCCAGGGTATTTCCCATGATTTTTTTTATAAAAAAAAAGTTATGGTCATGCAAAAAAAAAATGGGTTCAGATTTTCGGTCGATGCGCCTATTCTGGCTAATTTTTTGCCAAGATGCCCACGATCACCGGCACTGGAAATCGGGACTGGATGCGGGATAATTTCATTGCTGGCATTGTATAAAAAGAAATTTTCCCATATCATTGGCCTGGAAATTCAGAACGAACTCAGCCTGCTGGCAAAAATGAACGCAGAAAAAAATCAGCTTTCAAGAAAATTCACCGCCATTCACGCTGATTTCAACCTGATATATAAGGATTTTGCCGGAATTGACTGGATTTTCGCAAATCCACCCTACCTGAAGCAATCCCAGGGACGGGCCAGCCCGAACCGGGAAATCAGAATTGCCAAGACAGAAATAACACTCACCATGGAGCAAATACTGGAAAAATCATTCTTCATACTCAGTAATCGAGGCAATATTTGTTTGATTTATCCCTATTCCAGGAAAGATGAATTAATCAAATTGGCAAAAAAAATCGGTTTCCGCACCCGGAGGATCCAAACGGTTTTTTCATTTCCCGATAGCAATCCAGAAAGATTTTTGATACAATTATCCAAAAAAATGCAATTCGAAAAAGAAATTCGTCCGCTGGTTATATTTAAAAAAAAGGCTGACTACACCCGGCAGATGAAGAAAATTTTGTCAGGATAAGAAACACCATGTGGACCAAACTGAAGGAACTTCATAAATACAGACAATTAATAATGACTCTGGTTTCCAGAGAATTAAAGGCCAGATACCGGGGAACAGTATTCGGTTTTTTATGGAGTTTTTTAAATCCATTACTGCTGATGTTGGTTTATTCCGTGGTATTCGGGATTATTATGCCGGCCAGGTGGCCGCAATTTGAGGGAAAAACTGTTTATTATTCAATTTTTCTGTTTACCGGAATTTTGCCCTGGACCTGGTTTTCGTCTTCAATGCTTGAATCGGCAAATGTACTAATCATTTATGGAAATTTAATAAAAAAAATAAAGTTCCCGGTTGAGTCCCTCCCAATCATGGTGGTGTTTACCAATCTGATTCATTTTATGCTGGGTCTTCCGATTTTGATTCTATTTTATATCGTATTTGCCAAACCATTAACCTTATGGATTTTATTTTTGCCAATCGCCATTTTCATTCAGATGATCTTTACGCTGGGTTTCAGTTTCTTTATATCCGCGCTCACGGTTCATTTCCGGGACCTGAGGGATATACTTTCCAATTTACTCACCTTATGGTTTTTTGCCACCCCAATTATCTACCCCTTTGATTCGCCTCATATTATAAACCGGGGAATTCTAAAATGGTTGCTTTGGCTAAATCCCATGACCCATATCATTGAAGCCTATCAGAGCTACTTCACCCGGAATGTTTATTCCGTGGT
>CAZOWT010000242.1:0-3673 GCA_964583345.1 uncultured Clostridia bacterium | reverse complement strand
TTAAAATATTCCCGTCACCATCCAGAATGATCACCTTCTGATCAATGGCACAGAGCGCAAACCCCAAACCCACTGAGGAAGCCAAGCCCATTGACCCCAGCAGGTAAAAGTTTTTCTCTCTGTCTTTGCAAAAAAAAGATTCCCGGCTGATCGCTCCATTGGCATGTACCAGTATGTCATCATCGGAGATGTTTTCGACAATCAATTTTATGGCATTTAAACGGGTCATGTAAAAGAATCCTTTTTAATCAGCAGAAAAAAGGGTTTTTTTGTTGATAATAGTGTCTGCTTAATTTCGGACAGTGTAGAAATTGTGTGATTTCTGTTTAAGATGGTATTCCGGATATGGAAAAGGTTAAGCAGTTCTATGGTGTGTTTACCCATGATTTCGTGTTCTTCCATATTTTGATCATCCGGTCCTCTGTAGCTTAATAAAACCAGAGTCGGCACATGGTAGATCAAATGCAGCGATGCGAATGCTTCGAGTGAATAGCCCAATCCTGAATTCTGCATATAAACAACCGGGAGTTTCCCGGCCAGGAATGCTCCCACGCTCAAACCGACCGCAATATCCTCTCGTACGGCCTGCACATGTGTGAAGTAACTGTCAGAAGAAAATCTTTTTATCAGTCCGGTGAAATAGGAGCAGGGAACACCGGTAATAAAATTAAATTCCTGTTTCTTTAAGAAATTTGCAAATTCAATAACCTTCATCAAACCTCATCTCTGCTGAAATAATATACCATTAGATTGAAAAAAAAAGCAACTGGAGCAGGCCTGAAATTGATATTCTCATTTATGTTTTTGATTTTTATTTGATTTTTTTTTCTATTTTTTTTATTATACTTTTTATGAGAAAGAATTATATTTCCTTTTTCTTTCTATATTTTCTTTTTTTTCTGTTCCTTTTTTCCACTGAAAACACCCTGATCTATCTCAGGAGTGTCGATTCGACCACACTCGAACCCGGTAAAACCGAAGAGCTGTATTCCAGTGAGGTTATTGCCAATATTTTTGAGGGTCTGGTTCGCTATAAAAAAGGATCTTCCGAAGTTGAACCCTGTCTGGCCACCAGTTGGAAGATGAATCGTGACGGGACCGAATGGACATTTTTTCTAAGAAATGGTGTTCGGTTTCATAATGGTTCTGCATTTGATTCCAGCTCGGTGGTTATGACTTTTGAAAACAGGTTGTTGAAGGGAGAGTCGGATCAGAAGAGATTATGGTACTTTTTGCCCACAATAAAAGATGTTATTGCCCTTGATAAATATACGGTCAAAATTTGTTTGAAAAAACCCTATACTCCCCTGCTTTTGGCCTTGACGGATCCGATTGCCCTGATTGTGGCGCCGGAATCATTTCGGAAAGATGGCTTTGTTCCGATTGGGACCGGGCCTTTCAAATTTGACAGCTGGAACAAAGGAAACTACCTGATCATCAGGAAAAATGAAGATTACTGGGATGGGAATGTAATCATTTCCCAGGTGGTTTTCAAAGTGGTCAAAAATGCCACTTCAAAAACCCTCCAGTTGAGAAATGGAAATGCCGATATTCTTCGGATAGATTCAGCGACCGAATATGACGAGTTTTTGGGTAGAAAGGAGATCGAAATCCTCACCGCTCCGATTCGGGATGTGCATTATCTGGCCTTTAACACCCGTAAGCCGTTTTTTTCCAGGGTTGTTGTCCGTCTGGCGATTGCCCATCTGATCAACAAAGAAGGGCTGGTAAAACACATTTATCAAAAAGTGGCGATCCCGGCTATCAACCCGATTCCGCCGAATTTTTTCGGATTCAACCGCAATATCAAAGATTATGACTATAATATCCCGAAGGCGAAATTACTTCTCAAAGAAGCAGGTTTGGAGAGGGGTTTTGTCTGTAAATTGTTTTTTACAGAAAAAAATGCCGGCCTGCAAAAAATAGCCAATATCATCACTGCAAATGCAAAAAAAGTCAATATTGTGATTAAAAAAATTCCCATGCCATTCAAAGAACTGGTGAAAAGATGTGACCGGGGAGAGCATGATCTTGTGTTACATGCTTGGGTGGGAGCCGCGGACCCGGATTTCTTTTTTTATCCTTTATTCACCATGAAAGAGGGAAATAAAAACCGGGCCTTCTACAGCAATCCGGTTCTAACCGAACTTCTGGAAAAAGCGAGGGAAACCTTCGATTCTGGTTTGCGTTCCGGTTATTATTACCAGGTCCAGGAAATTATCCACCGGGACGTTCCCTGGATACCGCTTTTTCATCAGAAATCAATGGTTGCCCATCGCAAAAAAATTAAAAATCTTTATATTAATCCCAATGATTATATGATATTCAGATATGTGAAAAAAGTATTAAAAAAAAGTGAAATATGAAGTAGATTGATGATTAAAAATAATAAAGTGTTTTCCAAATATTTCTTTTTTAGCCTTTCTTTCATCATCATGACTATTGGAACCGGATTTTCCAAAACCGTGATAGTGGGAGGAAGTATACAGGGACCTCAAACCCTGGATCCGGCCCAGGCATGGGAAGAAATTTCGATCTCCATGACCTATAATTTATTCGAAACACTGGTCAGGCTAAATCCCGAAACTTCCGAGATTGAGCCCTGTCTGGCAACAAGCTGGGAAACCCGGGATCAGGGAAAGTCCTGGATTTTCACGTTGAAAAATGGTGTTCGATTTCACGACGGGACGAATTTTAATGCCAATTCAGTCGTTTTTTCTTTTAAGAGGCAAATGGATAAGGCATTTAAATACCATTTTTATGATTTCCCCTTATTTGATGAGATCTTTAAAAATCTGGTGTCGGTATCCGCCTTGGATTCATATACGGTTGTCTTTGAGTTACAGACTCCTTTTTACCCGTTTTTGGCTGCCCTCACTTCTTCCAGCGCATCCATTGTTTCTCCGGATGCGGTGAAAAAATACGGTGAAAAATTCTTTCAGCATCCGGTTGGGACCGGACCATTCATGCTGAAAATCTGGGAGAAAGGGAAACGTTATGTTCTGGTTGCCAATCCGGATTATTGGGGAGAAAAACCGGGCATTGATGAATATATCAATATCATTGAAAACAAACATGAAAGGCTTCATAAATTATTCAGGGAGCAGAATTATGATTTTATAGACAGTATTTCGATTTCACGAACAATTGGGCTGAAAAATCTGAGCTGGGCAACCATTAAATTGTTTCCGAAGTTTGCCATTAGTTTTATGGCTTTCAATTTTAAAAACAAATATCTTCAGAAAGAGGGTATCCGAAGAGCCATCCGGTATTTATGGGATGACCGGATTTTGAAGTATGTGTATCAGGATTTTGTGTTATCCCTGAGATCGGTTTTGCCCAACGGAATGCCGGGGTACCGGGAAATTTTAGAGAGAAAAAAATTCTCAATTGCCGAAGCTGCGAGGTTGATAAAAGAGGAGATTTCGGGCAAAAAAATTATATTTAATTTTCTGGTCACCAAGGATCTCGCCCTTGAACGCCAGATGATTTCCATGTTTTCAAAAAATCTCAGGAGGGCGGGTATCGAATTGCGGATAGAAAGTGTGCCACAAGCTGAATAGAGCATTCTGCAAAAAACATTTTAACCAAAACCTTTATAATTTTAATAGCCTTGAGGAGGGATTATGAAGGAAGTCATTAAAGAAGTTTTGAAAAAAATAAAGCCTTCAAA
>CAZOWT010000241.1:0-3675 GCA_964583345.1 uncultured Clostridia bacterium | reverse complement strand
GCTGTTGGTTTCAAACAGATAAACCTTTTTTTCCGGATTGGTGCGGATTTCCAGGCTGGGTGATTTTGAAAATAGGTCAGTAGACATGAGAACAAATAACAGGAAGAACAGGATAAATAATCGTTTGATCATTATGGCAACTCCATACTCTATATACCGTGTCATCATGGAAAAAGTTTTAAGTGTTAGTGGTAGTGGTTAGTGGCTTGTGGCAAGAGCCTTCGTTTTACTTTATCCGTGTACTAAGGTAAAGGCAAAGGCAGAGGTAAAGGATTAAAAGTATTTTTATATCTTTACCTTCACCTTAACCTTTACCTTATATCGTCAGGCTTGAAAATGGGAAAATGGGTGGATGAGAGAATGAGGAAAAGAGAGAACTCCACTTACGACTTACGATTCACGACTTACGATTTACGAGTCACGAAATATAGAAGTTGAGAAGATAAGAAGTTGAGAAGTTAAGAAACAGTAAGTAGTAGGTAGTAAGTAGTAATTAGCAAAAGATGTTCTTAAGAACTTTTTTTAACTAATCACTAATTACTAATCACCAATTACCAATGACTATTTAATTACCACTGAATTACACGAGCAAAGCGAGTGAATTACCATCGAATTACCAGTTGTTTTCATGCAACCATGCATTAATTGAACCATTCATGCATCCATGCAGATGCTTCCTTTTCCTTTACCTTTACCTTACACTTTTTCCAAAATAATCTTCCCCGCGATCCTCACCGCGGTCTGCATCACTTCCAGGCATTTGTTGCCCTTCTGCGAGGCCTCCATGAACAGCCTGCTTTCCTCCGGGTCCAGAAAATTGTAACTGCGGCCATACTGGTGCTTGACCACATCCTTGCAGCGGATGGAGCCGAAGGCCTTGGTGAATTCATCTAAAAACCGGGTCGCCCCTTTTATCGAGGCGCCGATTTTGGCCGCCTCCTGATCATTTTTGGGCTCGAAGGCAAATCCCAAGGCCAGCAGTGATCCGGTTACCGCCCCGCAGCTGTCCTCGCTTCGCATGGCGATCCCGCCGGTAAAGGGCATCAGGGCCCGCATGGCCGCGTAATCCGCCCCCAGCTTGAACTGTTCGTTCAGGGCGAAGAAGGTGCAGACCGCGCAGCTCCGGTATAAAGGCATGGCCTTGAGCAGCCGCTCATCCAGTTCCTTGAAAATATCGGATTTTGCCGGATTCTTTTCATCGGCCATCAGGCCGGACGCCACCCCGGGCAGGGTCAACAACGCCAATCCGGCGGTGCAGCGCAACCCGCAGGTAAAAAATGACCGGCGGTTCATTGTGTTATCAGACATAAGACCTCCTGTTTGTCTTTGTTGATTCATATACGGAATTGAAACCGGTAAGGTTCAACAGCTTCCAACTCCCGGCTACCGGCTCCCAGTCAACAGCCTACAGCTAAAGTCAAGGTAAAGGTAGAGGTAAAGGTTAGGAAAAAAGAAAGCACCTGCATGAATGCATGGATGATTGGCTGCATAGAGAAAAAATTGTAATTCAATAGTAACTCATTGGTAATTCGTAGTAATTCGATTGTAAAATATATTATTAACAACCCGAATACCCATGAATTACGAAAACGAAGTTTTCAAATTACCACTGAATAACCAGTTATTCAGATCATCATATCTTCAGAACTTCTGCCTTGATTATTTAACTTTGAAACGGTTATAATATTTCTATGAAAGAAATCAGAGAAAAGTTGAAAGAATTATTGCCTGTATTAAGGGATAAATACCAGGTAAAAAAAATCGGTATTTTCGGATCATACGGGAGGGGGGACCATAGACCTGATAGTGATGTGGATATCCTGGTGGAATTCACCCATGTTGTCGATTTATTCACTTTTGCAGAATTAAAATTGTTTTTAAGTGAACAATTATCAAAAGACGTGGATCTGGTCACTCCCGATGCCATAAAAAAAAGAATGAAAGATCGCATATTTTCAGAGGTTGCCTATATATGAGAGATGAAGCCCTCTATGTAGAAGATTGTCTGGATGCCATCTCAAAAATATTGAAGTATACCCGGGATTTAAATGAAAAGCAGTTTTATAAGAATGAAATCGTATTTGATGCGGTCATACGGAATTTTGAAATCATTGGAGAGGCTGCCAAAAACATACCCTCTGAAATAAAAAATGATTATTCGAATATTCCCTGGACAAACATCATTGCCATGAGAAACATAATCTCTCATGAGTATTTCGGAATCAGCAAAGAAATTATCTGGAAAACCATTACAATGCTTCCCGATCTTAAAAAAAAGATCCGGAAAATTCTAAAAGGACTCGAATAATTAACCATTTTATTTTCACAAGTTTTTAAAAGTTTGGGAAATTATTTTGCTGTTGGCTGGAAACCGGGAGCTGGAGGCCACGTTCGTTTTTACCTTCTTACTTTCTCACTCTCTCACTAATATATGATGATATCTCTTCTTTAAAATTTCCTTCCAACGGAGGCAGGGTGTTGAAATAATCCTCAATCGGGTGAGCTTTACGGATAACAATTCCTTCATCAGTTGAATCATAAATAATTAAATCATTTTCTGAACATTTATTTAGAGCTGGAGCTTTTTTTAAATTATTTTTATTAGAATTCATCTTTTTCCCCCTCAGTATTATACAGAAATTTAGTAGAAATATTAAGGAACTTTATTTTGTTCTGAGCTTGGTTGTTGATTTCTGAACCTTTCTTTATGAACAGGATATTTTCTGCTTTATTAATTTTTGTTGGGTGCCGAATGCTGTGGGCCGGACGCCAAGCTACTAGCTTCCAGTTTCCAGCTGACAGCTCCCGGCTGACAGCCCACAGACAAAAAATTATTTCTTTTCTTTCTTGCCTTTCTTTTTTAAAATGCTGTACAGCATTTTTCCGATGCTGTTAAGCTTATTTGAGAGTTCTGTCCATTTTTCTTTTGAAATATAATTTAAATCCCTGGCGAGAAGTAACTGATAATCAACCTCTTCTTTGCTGGCATAAGCGATCCGGACATAGCGAAAAAATTCCGATTCGGTCCCCACGCTGCCTTCTTTCAAATTCATGGGGATGGAGTAGGCTGCCCTGCGGATCTGGGTGGTCAGTCCATAGATTTCTTCCCGGGGGAAACGTTTGCTGATCTGATAAATTTCCAGTGTAAAAGCATGCGAAACCTTGAATACCTCATATTCATCAACATTCCTCATCATTATCCCCCTTTTAAAACACCAATTTTTACATTTTTAATTTTTTTTCACAAGTTTTTAAAAGTTTGGGAAATTTTTTTGCTTTGGGCTGGAAGCCGTGAGCCATATCTTATGAGCTCTCTTCCCGCCAGGAGCTAGGAGCATGATACTGAAATCTCTATTCCCACCAAGAACTGAAAGCTTTTCTTTTGCTGGTAATTGGATGTAATGCGCTGGAAGGAAGGTTCTTTGTCTTTTTGCTGAGGGCTGTTGGCTGGGGGCTGGGAGCTACTATTGACTTTTCTTTTTATCTCTTCTATCCTATAACTTATTGTATGGCGGGAGAAGTTTCTGTTTGTGGGTATTGGTCTGAATGACGATTGAAGAGATTCTGAAAAAAATTATCGACTTCCGCGACCACCGGGACTGGAAGCAGTTCCATGATCCCAAAAATCTGGCTGAAGCCATCTCCATCGAAGCCGCGGAACTCCTTGAAATCTTT
>CAZOWT010000240.1:0-3684 GCA_964583345.1 uncultured Clostridia bacterium | reverse complement strand
CTCCTCCGCATCGCCAATTGCAGCCTGACCGGTCAGAGGGTTCATCTGATGAAAACCCGGTCTTGAGTCTTTATGTCAATGTAATGGAAGGCGTTACCGGTACACCCGGAACCGGGAACTATACCTATGAGTCGGAAAGCACGGTTGAATACAGCTATTCTTTGAAATCAGGATACCGGGACCTGACGGTGACCCTTGACAGCAAAATAGTTCCGAATAGCGGCAGCTTTCAGGTAACCAATACCACGCATACGTTAAGAGCATCCAGCACCAAGATGTTCGATGTGAGGGGGAAATGGACCGGCAATCAATATTACCTGATGTACAGTTTTCCTCTTGAAGTCACATTCGCCGGTGATTATCTAGATGGAGAGACAGAAGGGAAAACCGCACAACTCGAATGCAATGGCTGGGGAATCTACACGGTCTCGGACAATGAAAAGGATATCGAATTCACACTGGATTTCGTCAAAAACGGCCGCACCTTCTACTTCAGGGGAACCGTCGAAAACAACAACCACATGTCGGGAACCTATTATACCAAACCCGCCGGATGGGCCGGCACCTGGGAACTGAACCGGTAGAAATGCAAGTCAGCTTCTCTGTCCCGCTTTCACACGTTCTCAATTAATTTGATGAAAAGGTAAAAGTAAAGTAAAAAAATTTCTAAATCAGGCTGATTGAACTCCTTTTTATACCAAGACCCATAGGGATTTCATAAATGCAATCCACCCTAATGTATTGAAATGCTAAAATGAAAGACCTGACCCCCATGATTATTTGAAATTTTTCTTGACCTCGGATAGAATAATTTCAAATATTAAGGAGGTGAGACATGAAAATCAGCGCCCGTAATTCCCTTAAAGGAACCGTTAAGCATATAAAAAAAGGAGCGGTGAACAACGAGGTGGTCATTACACTTGACGGCGGCCAGGAAATCATATCCATTATCACCGATACGGCCTGCCAAAACCTGGGGCTGGCGATCGGCAAACCGGTTTATGCGGTCATCAAGGCTTCAAATGTGATGGTGGCCGTGGACCACTGAACAATTTCTATTTGAACGTCTGCTGTTTCCGGCAGATTAATCCATATTGTCAAGGCGTGTCCCTAACCAAAACGGGCTGTCGACCGTATAAATAACATTGAAGGTCTGGTGCCGCAACTTTCTAAAAAAGGAGGACACGTGAAAAAAAATAGTCCCAAAACAACTGTCCTGGTTACCCTGTCATGCTTTTTCATGATGTTCGGGGGAATCCTTAATGCCGGGAAAAAAGGAGTTGAGAAAACTCCGCTTATCTTTATTTCATGTGTGGAATACCCGGTGCAGATTCCCGGCAGTCTGCTTCTGGCCGAAAGCATCCGCACCTTTGCCGGAAGTTTAAAAGACGCTCCCATACGGATATATTTCCCCGAGCGAATCCGTGATTCCATTTCAGGCTTCCAGAAACGGTTATCTGTTCTCGGGGTGGATTTAAAACCGGTACAGGTTCCGGAAAAAGCCTTCCAATTCGCTCTGGGAGCAAAGGCATTTTCAGCAGCCCAAGCGGAAAGCGATGCGGTATCTGAAACCTCCCTGCTGGTATTCATGGACCCGAATACCATTCTCATCGATGAGCCGAAGGAGGTTATTCTGTCCGGTGAAAAAATATTTGCCTACAGCCCGGTTCACCACCGGAACATCGGTTCGGCATTTTATAAACCTCCGGATGCGTTCTGGAGCCGGCTTTTTCAGACTCTGAATGTTCCTGAGAGCGCCATGTTCCCCGTAAAATCATTGGCGGACAACGAGATTCTCCGCCCTTATTTCAATGCCGGAAGCTTCGTGGTACGCCCGGAAGCCGGCATCCTGAAAAAATGGCGGGAATGTTTCACCATTCTGGTCAACGATCCGGATATTGCCGAAATGTCCAAGGAGGGGAAATATAACATTTTTCTTCACCAGGCCGCTTTTTCCGCTGCCGTTTTGAAAACCATTAAACAGGAGAAGATGATCTTGCTTTCGGAAAAGTATAATTATCCCCTGTTCTTTGAAAAATTCTACGGATCAGAATTGAAATTAGATTCCATCGAAGGCGTTGTCACCCTGCGGATTGAATTTAATAAAAAAAACCTGCCGCCGGACTGGGACAAAAAAATAAAGGGACCGGAAAAAGTCATTTCCTGGATAAAAACCCGTTTCTCGATGAAAAAAACTTGATCACAGATAGATGGAATGTTCTTTTAGCCGATTTTCCTGGCGCATTTTTTGGCGGCCATGATGGCGCTGGGCACACCGCCGATCTGAGTGGACCAGCATGAGCCGATATAAAGATTTTTCACCGGTGTTCCGATATTGGTGCTCATAAAGCTTTTGTAAAACCGGTTGGCCGGGTTCCAGCTCCAGGCCGAGGTGGCGCCATCGGTATTCCCCGTGTACCTTTCATAGGTCAGGGGCGTAGCCGCATCCTGAAATTCGATACACCGGGACAACCCGGGAATGGCCAGTTCCGCTTTGGCGATCAGGGTTTTCTTCACCATCTCCTTCAATTCCAGGTACTTTTCCCGGTTACCTGCTCCCCAGTTGTCCAGCCAGCGGTAGGGCACCGCGGCTTGAATCATCAAAGATGATTTTCCCTTTGGAGCCAGTTCCGGGTCATGAAGAGAAGGGGAATAAACCATGACCGAAGTCTTACTGAAATAATCCTTATCGGAAGAATTATGAATATCCGCACCGGGTTTTTCATCACCGATGGAAACGTGCGGCACCTTGAGATGCTTTTTCAATTCCGCCGGGGGAATGTTCAGTCCCAGGTAAACGGTAAAAATTCCCTCTGAAACCGCATTACTCTCGATTTTCTCCAGCCGGTCCGCTGGAATCAGCGAGCGGTCATCCAGGAGTTCAAGAAAAGTTTTCTTATAATCGGCTGCGGATATCACCGCATCCGCCCGGTATTCTTTCCCCCGGCAGACCACGCCGACGGCGGTTCCGTTTTTGGTTATAATCCGGCTTACCGGTGACTTGAGCCGCAGTTCACCCCCCAGCTGCCTGAATTGATCCGCCAGCACATTGGCCCAGGACTGCATGCCATGTTTAACGGTCCAGTAATCGTCAAAAAAAGATATAAAGGCGCCGGGGATGATGGCCGCCGACATGTCCGGGTATCCCATACTCTTGAACAGCCGGAAAAGGTCCGAACCCCTGTCAAAGTAGCGGGCCGTAAAATCGGTAATGTTTATTTTTCCATATTTCCGGAAAAGCAGGGCAAACCGTATCAATCGAACCGGAAACAGCAGAAAATCCGCAACCGAACGGGGCTGCATCACACCCTTCATGTCAGCAACCATCCTGTCGACTTCGGCAAAATACCGGTCGAGCGCATCCTTTTCTTCCGGATAGGCTTCATAAACCACATGTTTTAAATCGGCATAGCCATGACAGATGCCATCCAGTCTCTTGGACTTCAAGGCAATGGGCTGGGGGATAAATGCGATTTTTTCAAACACCCCGATATCCTTCATCACCTTGAAAACCGTATCCGATGACTCGAAAGACAGGGTCCCGCTCTCGAAATAAAAACCCTTGCGCCGGAAACCGGCGGTGTATCCTCCCGGAGACGTATGGGCCTCGAAAATGGTAACCCGGTGGCCCTTTTTGGCCAGAAGGTTACCGGCGGTCAATCCGCCGAGACCGGCCCCGATGAT
>CAZOWT010000239.1:0-3703 GCA_964583345.1 uncultured Clostridia bacterium | reverse complement strand
AGACAATCTCCCGTAAATGTGAGGATTGGACAGCGAAAAATAAATAGCTGCCGCCAGAACAAAAAATATCAGGATGAAGGTAACGAGCTCTCTTTTTTTCAGATTGAAGAGAAAATACAGAACAGTGAAACATATGGCGATCAATCCGATACGGGTATGGGAGTTCAGGATTCCCAATATGGATATCAGAGTGAACACCAGGCCATAACCTTTTTTTTTATAGTTAAAATATACATAAAGCGAAAGCAATAAAGCGACGGCACTGAGGAAACCGAAGGATGAATTATCCGAAGCGAATCCGTTGCAGGGCTTCCACAAAAAAAGTTTGACCTGGAATATATTTTGAATATAAGACAAAAAAATTGACAGCGAATGCCCCCATAAAAAAGCAAAAATAATATTTTTTATATGGGAACGATCCTTCAAATATAAAAAGTAGACATAAGAGGCGGTAAACAGAAACAGATAAATAAGGGGAAAAATGATGGCAAAAGAAAGGCGAATTCCTGTCGGAGCAACCGGTGTGTCTTTAAAGAAAGCTTTCGCAGGCAACGTCAAATTCGACCATTTAAATATGAGAAACAAAACAGAAATGAAGATAATGGTCAACAAAAGCAAATAGAAACGATTGACATGATTTAATACCTGAAATGCTTTTTGCCGGTCCAACAGCAATTCCCCGGCATAAATCCCGGACAATAAAAGCAATGGCAAAACAAAGTAATTAAACGGAAGGCCCCGGTTCCCCCAGTAGGCAAAAGCGGAAACCAGCGGAAACAAGAACGAGAATACCGGCAGGTATTCCTGCTTAAAAATTACCCGAATAGCAATACCGACCAACAGTAAAGATGCCGGTAAAACATAAAAGTTAAAATGAAAAAGCATGACCAGAAAATAAGCCAGGAATCCCAGCAACAAAAAAAACAGGAAAATAAATTTCTTTTTGGTCATATCCAATGCCAACCTATTTTTAGGAAAAATTGTCTTGAGTCAGTTCTTCGACTCAGATACTTCGCCGGATACAATCCATAATTTTTTTCTGGGTATCAGGTTCAAGATATGGATGCATCGGAATACTGAAGATTTCTCTTGAGACATTTTCGGTAACCGGGAAATCTTCCTGCTGGTACCCCAGATGGGCAAATGCCTTCTGCAGGTGCAATGGTATCGGATAATAAATGGCATGGGGAATTCCCTCGCTCGCCAGTCCCCGGATAATCTTGTCTCGCCGGGGATGGCATACCGAATATTGTGCCCAGGCCGAAATATTATGCCCTTTAACCAAGGGAATTTTTACATCATTCAGCAGTCCGGAATGATACCGGTCGGCAACCTGCTGGCGCAATTCCATTTCCTGTTCGAAAATCTCAAATTTTGCCAGCAGAATGGCTGCCTGGAAGGTATCCAACCTCCCGTTTATTCCCACTCTGATATTGTCATATTTATTGGATCCTTTGCCATGGATGCGAATCGATATTAGTTGGTCAAGCATATCCCTGTCGCTTGTAAAAATCATTCCCCCATCGCCGTAGGCTCCCAGCGGTTTGGCCGGGAAAAAACTGGTTGCCGCAATTTCAGCCAGCGAGCAGGTTTTTCTTCCCTTATAAGTGCCTCCGAAACTCTGCGCCGCATCCTCCAGAACAAAAAGATCATATTCTTGAGCAATCAGGCATATATCATCATAATCGGCGGCCTGGCCAAAAATATCCACCGGGATTATCCCCTTTGGTTTTAAATCCCCCTTACTCTTGACATCATTGACGGCGATTTTCAATTTCAGGGGATCGATATTATAGGTTTGCGGATCAATATCCACAAACACCGGTGTCGCACCCAGCAGTTGAACCACTTCCGCCGTGGCGATGAAGGTGAAAGGAGAGGTGAATACCGCATCCCCTTTTCCCACCCCCAGGGCAATCAAGGGCATCAACAAGGCATCGGTACCGCTAGCAACCCCGATAGCACAAGAGACACCGACATAATCAGCCAATTTTTCTTCCAGTTCCTTGATTTCGGGTCCCATGATATATTGTCCATGATCAAGCACTTTCTTTATATTATCTTCAATCCTGTTTCTTATTCTTTTCTGTTGGGCAGCCAGATCAATAAATTTCATGTTTCCCTCCATTTTTCATGCTCACATTCATCCCGGTTTTTACATATTCCCGGGAGCATCTTTCGCATATTCCCTCTTCATTTCCATTCACCTCAGATCTAAAATTCAACTTTTCTCCGCAGGCGCAAACCCAACCGTGAATCCTGGCCGGAATACCCCACACCAGAGCGAAATCCGGAATATCCCGGGTGACCACGGCCCCGGCACCCACAAAGGCATAGCAACCGATGGTTGTTCCGCATACAATGGTTGAATTGGCACCGAGTGAGGCGCCTTTCTTTACCAGGGTTTTTTTATAAAATTCAGCACCGCGCTGCGGAAATTCACTGCGGGGATCTAAGATATTGGTGAACACCATGGATGGCCCGCAAAATACATAATCCTCCAGGCAGACACCTTCGTACACAGAAACATTATTCTGAATCTTGACATGATTCCCGATAACAACATTATTTCCGATATTAACATTCTGGCCCAATGAACAATTTTTCCCGATCCTCGTGCCTTTCTGGACATGGGAAAAAAACCAGATTTTGGTACCGGAACCAATTTCAACACCATCATCCACATAGCTGCTTTCGTGAACAAAATAATCTTTCTTATTCATGACTTCTCCTGGTTGCCAAATATTTTCCCCGGCCTAAAATATCAGGTTATGAAATTCGGAAACGGTTTATTCATTTCCCGAAAAACTGTCTTCAGATCCGGACTTCAGGGTTTTTTCGGCCTTCTCCAGTACCTTTAAAACCCGAATACCCTCCCGGCCGTCAGTCTTGGGTTGAGTCCTGTTTTTCACACAACCAATAAAATGCAGCAACTCTTCCCTTAAAGGCTGCCGGGACGGAAAATCAATGGCAATGTAATCCGCCCGGTGGGCAACCGGAATTTTTCCGTTTTTGAATTCTATTTCATGGGGATAAAGGAACAATTTCTCCTTGGTGATATCATCAAAAACCGCCATCTTTCTTGAACCCACCACCACTAATTTTTGTTCCTTATAGGGATGAAGCCAGCTGACAAATATATGAGCCTTCACCCGGTTTTCAAATTCCAAAACCGTTAAGGTGGTATCATAAACAGTAGGATTTATATAAGCCCCGCCGAAAGCCGATACATGCACCGGTTTTTCATTGTCCATGAGCATTAATATAAGGGAAATGTCATGGGGTGCAAAACTCCAGAGCACATTTTCTTCGGTTCTCAGTCTGCCTATATTTAAACGGTTGGAATAAATATAGCGAATTTTCCCCAATTCCCCTTCGGTAATCAACTCCCTTAATTTTATGATTGCCGGATGATATTGGAGCAAATGACCGACCATTAATATTTTGTTTTTCTTTCCTGCTATATCAAGGAGCTCTTCGCCGTCTTTAACCGTTAAGGCCAGCGGTTTTTCCACCAGAACATCTTTCCCGGAGAACAGATATTTTTTTGTCAACGGGAAATGCAAAAAAGCGGGAACCGCAATGACCACCGCTTCAATCTCCGGATTATTGATGATATCATTTTCATTTGTAACAAAATTAACCCCGGGGAAATCCTTTTTCAATTCATTGATTCGGTGAGAAGAATTTTCCAGGACCGAAT
>CAZOWT010000238.1:0-3730 GCA_964583345.1 uncultured Clostridia bacterium | reverse complement strand
TTGAACCTTGAACATTGAACCTTCTTGACACCGGTCGAAAAAATATGTTAAGATAATTTTAAATCAAAAATTTTGATCAAAATCCATATTATTGATGGTCAATCAAAAAAAAGGAGATAACATGAAGCCCAACACATCAACCATTGACGGGAATACCGCCGCAACCCATGTGGCCTATGCCTTCAGCGAGGTGGCGGCCATTTACCCGATCACCCCCTCCTCGGTCATGGGAGAACTTGCCGATATCTGGTCCGCCTACGGCAGAAAAAATATTTTCGGCCAGGAAGTCGACGTCATCGAAATGCAGTCCGAAGGCGGAGCCGCCGGCGCGGTTCACGGCGCCCTTTCGGCCGGTTCCATGGCCACCACCTTCACCGCTTCCCAGGGCCTGCTGCTGATGATTCCCAACATGCACAAGATTGCCGGCGAAATGCTTCCCACGGTCTTTCATGTTTCCGCCCGCTCCCTGGCCTGCCAGTCGCTGTCGATTTTCGGCGACCATTCGGACGTGATGTCGGTCCGGAATACCGGCTGGGCGCTGGTAGCCGCGTCCTCGGTTCAGGAAATCATTGACCTGGCGGTGGTATCCCACCTGGCTACCCTGGAAGCCCGGATACCGTTTTTGAATTTTTTCGAAGGCTTCAGGTTATCCCATGAAATCATGAAAGTAAACATGATCGATTACGAAACCATGGCCTCCATGCTGGACATGAAATATGTCGAACAATTCAGGAAACTGGCCCTGAATCCGGATAAACCCTTTCTCAAGGTCGGCCAGCAGAACCCGGAAATCTACTTTCAGGGACGGGAAACGGTCAACCTGTACTATGAAAAGGTTCCGGCCATGGTCCAGAAGTATATGAATATGCTCGCCGAAAAAGTCGGCCGCCAATACCACCTGTTTGATTACATCGGAGACCCCGGGGCTGAAAAAATCATCGTGGCCATGGGTTCGGGAAACGAAATTATCGAAGAAACCGTGAATTACCTGCGCAAACGCGGAGAAAAAGTGGGCGCCCTCAAGGTCAGGCTGTTCAGGCCCTTTTCCCAGAAGGACTTTCTCAACGCCATTCCCCCGTCGGTCAAGAAAATCGCGGTGTTGGACCGCACCAAGGAACCCGGCGCCCTGGGCGAGCCCCTGTACATGGATGTCAAGACCGCGCTCTTTGGCAAAGATATCCAGATTATAGGCGGCCGTTACGGCCTGAGTTCAAAGGATTTCACCCCCTCCATGGTTAAGGCGGTTTACGACCACCTGGACGGCCCGGCTTTCCATGACTTTACCGTGGGAATCCGGGATGACGTGTCCAACCGTTCCCTGCCTATAAAGGAAGCGATCGATGCCGAACCCGAGGGCGTCAAACGCTGCATTTTCTGGGGCCTGGGATCGGACGGTACCGTGGGCGCCAACAAAAATTCGATAAAAATCATCGGCGACAACACCGACATGTTTGCCCAGGGGTATTTTTCCTATGATTCCAAGAAATCGGGCGGCATCACCGTCTCCTACCTGCGGTTCGGCAAAAATGAGATCCAGTCCTCCTACCTGATCAGGGACGCCAATTTTATCGCGGTCCACAATCCGGCATACATCGGACGGTACGATCTTCTGGAAGGAATCATCGAAGGAGGCACCTTCCTGCTCAACAGCGAATGGCACAACCAGGAGGTCTTTAACCGCCTGACCCGGGACATGCAGGAAACCATCATCAAAAAGAAAATTAAATTTTACAACATCAATGCCCTGAAAATCGCCAACGAAGTGGGCCTGGGAAACCGCATCTCCACCGTGATGCAGGCCGCTTTCTTTAAAATCTCCGGCATTCTGGAAGAAGACGAGGCCATCAAGCTGATCAAGAAAGCCATTAAAAAAACCTTTGAAATCAAGGGCGAAAATATCGTCAAGATGAATTGGGACGCGGTCGATAAGGCTGCCGCCGAACTTCACCGAGTCAAGGTTCCGGAAACCATCGAAGCCATTTCCGAATCCAGCCCGCTGCCCGAATTGGTCCCGAAAGATGCCGGAGCCTTTGAAAAGAATGTCATCAAGAAAATGATGCAGCTGAACGGCAACGATATACCGGTTTCGGATATGCCTCTGGACGGCGCTATTCCCACGGGGACCTCCAGGCTGGAAAAACGGGGAATCGCCCCCTTGGTTCCGCACTGGATTTCCGAAAATTGCATCCAGTGCAACGTCTGCTCCCTGGTATGCCCCCATGCCGTTATCCGGGCCAAGCAGATCGAGCCCGGTAAATTGAATAAAGCGCCCAAAACATTCACCACCCTGGAATCCCGGACCAAGAACGACCGGAACCTGAAATTCAAGGTCCAGGTCTTTATCGAAGACTGCACCGGCTGCGGAAACTGCGTGAATGCCTGCATTGCCAAGGAAAAAGCCCTGGAATTCAAGCCCATCCAGGAAGAACGCGATGCCGGCGAGAGGGAAAACGAGATTTTCTTCGAATCGTTGCCGGATAACATACTGGATGGCGCTCCCATTACCAGCTTCAAAGGCACACAGTTCAGGACCCCGCTTTTCGAGTTTTCCGGGGCCTGCGCCGGTTGTGGTGAAACCCCTTATGTCAAACTGGTCACCCAGCTTTTCGGCGAACGCATGGTGATTGCCAATGCCACCGGCTGTTCGTCCATATACGGCGGCACCTTCCCCACCATCCCCTACACCAAATCCAAGCGGGGCAAGGGCCCGGTCTGGGCCAACTCCCTGTTCGAGGACAATGCCGAATACGGATTCGGCATGCGGCTGGCCATAGACGCCAACCGCAAGCAGCTCAAATGGAATATTGAAAAACTGCTGGGAAATGGCGCGCCAGCGGAATTGAAGAGCGCATTCAAGAAAAGCCTGGAACTCTGGGATAAAACCGATGAAGAGGCCCAGGCTGCCGCTCAGAAGGTCAAGGACCTGCTTCCCGGTGCCGCCAAGTCGGCCAGGGAAAAAACCAGGCCGGTGATTGACAAGATTATCGAACTGCAGGATTACCTGGTTGACCGTTCGGTATGGTGCTTCGGAGGCGACGGCTGGGCCTATGACATCGGTTACGGAGGGCTGGACCATGTGCTGGCCGCGAAACGCAACGTCAATGTGCTGGTGCTGGACACCGAGGTATATTCCAACACCGGCGGACAGGCCTCCAAAGCCACCCCCCTGGCCTCAACCGCTAAATTCGCGGCAGCCGGGAAACGTACCGGAAAGAAGGACCTGGGGCTGATGTGCATGAGTTACGGGTATATCTATGTGGCCCAGGTCAGCCTGGGCGCCAACCACAACCAGGTAGTCAAGGCCTTCCTGGAAGCCGAAGCCTACAACGGGCCCTCGATTATCATCGCCTACTCGCCCTGCATCAACCACGGGATCGACATGAGCAAAGCCTACCTGGAGGAGAAAAATGCCGTGGATTCCGGTTACTGGCATCTTTACCGCTTCAATCCGGATCTGGCCAAGGAAGGCAAGAATCCCTTCATCTACGAAACCAAGGATCCCAAAATGGACATGATGGACTTCCTGATGAATGAAATCCGCTACAACACCCTGAAGCGGCAGTTCCCGGACGTGGCCGACAACCTGTACAAACAGGCTGTCCAGTTCAAGAAAAACAAGCACGCCTATTACAAGAAGCTGAGTGAGTTGAAATAAAGAAAGGTAAAGGTAAGGAAAAAAACAAGCATGGTTGCATAGATGCATGGTTGCATGAAAACAACTGGTAATTCG
>CAZOWT010000237.1:1886-3751 GCA_964583345.1 uncultured Clostridia bacterium | reverse complement strand
AACGCCTTTCCCGGTGATATAATTTTTATGGGGGGACGGTGATTTTTCATATAGCGTATCTGAACCGGTGATGTATGGGTTCTGAGGACCATCTCCGGATGGTCTTTAATGAAAAAAGTGTCCTGCTCGTCCCGGGCCGGGTGGTCTTCCTGTATATTCAGGGCGGTGAAATTGTTGAACTCGGTTTCCACTTCCGGGCCATAAGCAATTTCATAGCCCATTTTCAGAAAAATCTCTTCCAGCCTGGACCTCACCTGGGACAGGAGATGAGGTTTCCCGACAGGCAAATCGTAATCGGGCAGGGAATAATCGATGTCAGAAACCGATACCCGGGTTAATCCCCGTCCGATTTCCACCAGGGCTTCTTCGACCTCATTTCTGAATTCATTTACCCATTTTCCTCCCTGAGGTTTATCCCCCGGGGGAAGTTCCCTGAGGCGATTCATAAAACCGGTGATGATTCCCCGCTTCCGGCTGGTATACTGCTCCTTAACCTGGATAAGCTGTTTTTTCGATTGAATACCTTTTATATCTTCACGAAACTTTTGTCGGGCGTCTTCAATCTCTTTTTTTAATGCATCAATCATATATGTGCTTTGGCTTTGTTCACGATTTCTCTGAATGTATCGGGTTCGGTTGCCGCCAGGTTGGCCAGCATTTTTCTGTTCAACTTAATATCGGCTTTTTTAAGTCCGGAGATGAAACGTGAATAATTAATGTCCTGCTCTCTGACAGCAGCATTCAACCGGATCGTCCACAATTTCCTAAAATCCCTCTTCTTATTCCGCCGGTCCCGGTAAGAATAGCTCAATGCTCTCTCGACCGCTTCCTTGGCGGTTCGGTAGTTCGATTTACGGGTACCGAAAAAACCCTTTGCCAGTTTTAATATTTTTTTTCTTCTCAGTAACTTCCGATTCCCTCTTCTTACACGCGCCATGTTTTCCTCCGTTTATTCGTAGGGCAGTAATTCTTTAATCTTTTTATACTCTGATTTCGAAACCAGGGTGGGTTTCTTCAAATTTCTCTTCCGCTTGGAATTTTTCTTGGTCAGAATATGAGAAGCAAATGCTTTGTGCCGCTTGATTTTTCCCTTTGCCGTCACGCTGAATCTCTTTTTTGCCCCTCTATGGGTTTTTAACTTTGGCATCCTTTCCTCCTTTCTTTTGACCGATCAGGATCGAGCAGTTGAAACGTTCGGTTTTGGGTGGTGATTCGATTTCTGAAATTTCCCTGAGGATAACCATGATCCTGTCTCTCATCACCTCCAGCATCTCGGGTTTTCTTTTCTGCCTCCCTTTCAGCCATACGGTCACTTTTACTTTATCTCCGTCTTCCAGAAATTGCTTGATTTTTTTTAATTTTACCTCAATATCGTGCTCGCCGATCGCCGGGGTGAATTTAATTTCCTTGATATGAACCTTGCGTTGCTGTTTCTGGGACTCATGGGCCTTTTTCTGAAGCGAATACAGAAACTTGCCGTAATTGAGCAGCCGGCAAACCGGTGGGTCGGTATTGGGGGAAATCTCCACCAGATCAAGGCCCTTATTGGTGGCAAATTCGAGAGCCTCCTGAATCGAGACGATACCAATCTGTTTTTTTTCCTCATCGATCAACCTGACTTTCGAAGCCCGAATTTCCCGGTTGATCCGATGGGGTTTTTTTGTGGGTCTGGGTCGATTAAATCTCATAATGGGAACCTTTTTCCTCTATGATTTTATTCACACTCATGATAAATTTTCCAAGCTGAATGCTGCCCTGGTCACCTTGCTGGTGAATTCTGAAGGTAATAACCTTTTTCCGTTCTTCTTCATCACCAAGAACCATGATATAGGGAATTTTCTGAATTTCCGCATCTCTGATCTTTT
>CAZOWT010000237.1:0-1876 GCA_964583345.1 uncultured Clostridia bacterium | reverse complement strand
GTAATGTATATCTAATGGTGAAATAGAGCTATTTGATCTTTTTTCCAATTCCCTCACTCCGCTGGTCAACTTCAACCCGGAGTCCGCTTTCTCTCAATTGAAGGCTGATTTCTCTCGCATATTCCAGGTTTCTCTCGGTAATGGGAACCACCATCACCTGGATGGGGGCCAGCCATAGCGGAAAGAAACCGCCGTAATGTTCGATCAGAATACCGAAAAATCGCTCCAGTGACCCCAGCAATGCCCGGTGAATGACGATGGGCTGGCGCAGTTTTCCCTGATCATCGGAATACTTCAAATCAAATCCTTTCGGCAGGTTGAGATCGACCTGGATGGTACTGAGCTGCCAGGAACGGTTGAGAGCATCCTTTATTTTGATGTCGATTTTAGGCCCATAAAACACGCCGGCTCCGGAATCGATTTGATAGGGAATCCCATGATTTTTAAGAGAATTTTCCAGCGCAGCTGTGGCCAATTCCCAGTCTTCGGCATTCCCGAAATATTTTTCCGGACGGGTGGCCAGGAAAATATCCAAATCAGTAAACCCGAAAGTTTTGAGAATATTCGCGCTGAATCCGATCAGTTCGGCCACTTCCGCATCCAGCTGTTCCGGGGTACAAAAAATATGGGCGTCATCCTGGGTAAACCCCCTAACCCTCATCAATCCGTGCAATACGCCGCTTCGTTCATAGCGGTATACGGTGCCCAACTCGGCCCATCTCATGGGCATATCCTTGTAGCTGCGATTCCTGGATTTAAATATGACGATGTGAAACGGGCAGTTCATGGGTTTTAACTGATAACGGGTATTGTCAAATTCAATGGGAGGAAACATATTATCCCGGTAAAAATCGGTATGGCCGCTGGTATTCCACAAATCGAGCCTGGCAATATGCGGGGTATAGAGCAGATCATATCCTCCCTTCAAATGTTGATCCCGCCAATATTTTTCAATTTCATAACGGATGATTCCCCCTTTCTGATGCCAAAGAACCAATCCGGCTCCGACATCGTTCTGGATGGAATAAAGATCCAGCTCCTGCCCCAGTTTCCGGTGGTCCCGCCGCCGGGCTTCTATCAAAAACCGCTCGTATCGTTCAAGACCTTCACGGTCAGGGAAAACGGTTCCGTAAATACGCTGCATGGAAACGTTTCTTTCATCCCCTTTCCAGTAAGCCGCCGCCACCGACAGCAGTTTGAAATGTTTCAGGTAAGCCGTTGATGGGACATGAGGGCCACGGCAGAGATCCACAAAATCACCCTGTTTGTACACCGATACCTCGTTTCCTTCCACTTTTTCATTTATGAGTTCAACTTTCAATGTCTGGTTACGGACCTTAAAAAAATCAATGGCTTCGGCCTTTGGCCAGGTTAATTTTTCGATCTTTATATTCTGTTTGACAATCTGTTTCATCCGGCGGGAGATATTTTCCAGATCTTCCGGGGTAAAGGGATGATCAATCAAAAAATCATAATAAAAACCGTCTTCGGTGGCCGGACCTATTCCGTAACGGGCGTCAGGAAACAGTTCGGTTACTGCCTGGGCCATCAGATGGGAACCGGAGTGCCGATAAACATCGAGCGCTTCCGGTGACTGAAGGTCAACCTCACGGACATCTGCACCATCGGGAATGGGTGTATTCCGGTCGGCCAGAATCCCGTTTATCCTGATTAAAAAAGATTGCTGCTTTTTCTGATTACTCATGTGAAAGGGTTAATAGGCGCGGACGGGATCGAACCGTCGACCTCTACCGTGTCAAGGTAGCACTCTAACCAGGACTGAGCTACGCGCCTATGATGCGTATATTCAGTATTACTTGACAATATCCTTCAATTGTTTGCCGGCGACAAATTTTACCACCTTCTTTTTTGGAAT
>CAZOWT010000236.1:0-3775 GCA_964583345.1 uncultured Clostridia bacterium | reverse complement strand
AAAATGCCGGCCGGAAATGGCAACGGTTAATGTCGGGACTGTATCTTTCGCTGTTTATAATTCACCCACTTCAATATTGACCAGTCCGGCAAAAATTCAGGCAGCCGGTCAAAATAAAATCCCACCTGTTCGGGGAGGTGGGCATCCGAACCCGGGGTGACCGGAATCCGGTTCCGGGCAACCAGGCCAATGATGTCGGGGGAAGGATAAGTTTCGGCAATTGGCTTGCGGATTCCCGAAGTATTGATTTCAATGCTCATTCGCATATCCTGAACCGCGGCCAGGACATCTTCGATATCCCGGATATTTGAGTTAAAGGGGGAATGGCCGGGACGTTTGATCAGGTCCAAGTGGCCGACGATATCGAAGAGGCCGGTTTTGATTCCCCGGATCTGAGCGGAAAAATACTCATGGTAAACCTGGGTTAAAGATTTGTCCGGGAAACGGTAGTCGAATACCCACTGGCCCCGGGGCCATTCATGGATAAAATGAACGGACATGATAACCAGGTCAAAGGGATACCTGGCCAGGATTTTTTCCAGATAAGGCTCCAGGCCTGCGATGTAATCAGCTTCGATTCCGGCCAGTATTTTCATTCCCGGAAATTTTTTACGGCAGGCTTCTATTTCCGTCAGGTAGGCTTTCATTTCATCTGATTCCATCCGGTGCTCGCGGTCCAGATTGCCGGGAAGCGGAATGTGGTCGGCAAAACATATCTCGGTGAGGCCCCGGCCCTCTGCCGCCCGGACATACGCATCAAGGGATCCGCTGGCGTGTTTGCAGAAGCGGGTGTGGAGATGATAATCCATACCCGGCCCCACGGTGTTCGATTTTTTTTTCATGGTCCTTCCAATTCTATCATAATATTTTTATAATGAAAGGCGGCAATCATACCATGACAATACAGGATGCTGAATTAACCGGAAAAATCAGGGAAATCGAAGCCAAGATCCGGAACCGGGTGATAAAAATCCCGAAGAGAATCGCGGTTTTTGACCTGGATAACACCCTGATCACCCATGATATCGGAGAAGCGGTATTCGCCCGGTTGAAACAGGCCGAACAAGACGAACCGTTAACCGTTGACCGAAAACCGATTCCTCTGAGCTGGTCGGAATACCGGGAGCTGGTTTGCCGGGGGGAAAAAAAAGAAGCGTATAAAAAAATGGTAACCGCCATGTCCGGATTGCCTTTGAATACCCTGCAAAACATCACCCGGCAAATTATCCGGTCCGGCACCGGATCCATTAAAATCGCAGGCCATTCTGTTCCGGTTCCCAGGGCCAACCGACGCATGCAATTCCTGATCCGGCTGCTGAAAAGATTGCACTATCGGATATTCATTATTTCCGCCAGCAACCACACCTCGGTCAGGATTGCGGCCGATATGCTGCTGAATATCCCCGAATCCAATGCTTTCGGTATACAATCCCGGATCATTGACCGGAAATTGCCCGGGAAAAAGGCGCAACTCCGGTTGCTGACCTCAGATCTGATAAAACCCATTCCGATTTCCCGGGGAAAGGTGTCAGTCTATAAAAAATATATCGATTCAGCCCCCCCGCTGGTTACGGCCGGAGACAGTGAGATGGATATTCATTTGCTCAATTTTACCCATAAAGAAGGCCTTTCCATCTGGGTGGGAAAAGACCCGGGACAATACAACCTGATATTAAGTCAGGCTAAAAATCCCGGAACTTTCTTTTTTCTGGAACACTGAACCCCCTATTTAAGTTTTTTTCCCCCCTTGCCGGCGAAAAAAAATTGAATAATAAGCTTTTTTATGCCATATATATATTTGTGAAACGTCGGGCAAGTGTAATTTTGATTCTCCTGCTATTATTTTGCCTGCTGGCCGGAGATGATTCCCTGATATATTTGCGATTTTCCGATGCCACTTCACTGGACCCGGGAAAAACCCGTGATCAGTATTCCGGTATGGTCACATCCAGCATTTTCGAAGGCCTGGTACGCTGTAAAACCGGAACCCAGACCATCGAACCCTGCCTGGCCAGAAAATGGATAATGAGCCCTGATGGTAAAAAATGGATCTTCTATCTCCGCCGGGGCGTTTATTTCCATGACGGCAGGGAATTTGACACGGATGCCGTTATTTACTCTTTCCGCCGGCGCATGGAACGTTATAGCGAATACCCGAAATGGAAGCTTTTTTTTCCCAATATCATCCGGGTCACCAAGCTGGATAAATATACGGTGGAAATCAATCTGAGCCGGACATTTGCCCCTTTTTTAACCGCGCTCACCGATCCGGTCGCCTTCATTGTGGCCCCCGGAACTTATGACCAGGAACAATTTAAACCGCTGGGAACCGGTCCTTTCAGGTTTGTCAGCTGGGAAAAGGGTAAATCCATCATTCTGGACCGGAACGACCGTTACTGGGAGAAAAATATCCGTATCTCCAGGGTCATCTTTAAAATTTTAAAGAATCCCATCTGGCGAATCGAACAGCTGAAGAACGGGCATGCCGATGTTCTGGCTATCCGGTCGGCCGACGAGTACAACCAGTTCGTAGGTGTCCGCGGAGTCAACATCATTACCACCCCCAGCCGGGGTACTTTTTTCCTGGCTTTTAACACCTCAAAGAAGCCATTCAACCGGCTGGAAGTCCGCCGGGCCTTCTCCCATTTAATTGACAAGGATGTGATGATCAAACAAATTTTCCAGAATTTCGCCTCCCCGGCAAATTCACCCCTACCCCCCCATATTCTGGGATTTCATGACCAACAGCCCCACCATGAATTCAGCATTGAAAAAGCGCACAGTCTGCTTCACCAGGCCGGCTACCCGAACGGATTTACCTGCACCATATTTTTTCTCAAAGGGGATGTCGGCGAACAGAAGATTGCCGATATATTCGCCAGGAATGCGAGTTTGATCGGGGTAAAAATCATCAAAAAACCTTTTCCCTTCGAAGAATTGTTTGATAAGATCAAGAGCCGGGAACATGACATGATTATCCGCGGATGGGTTGCCGGACCGGATCCGGATATTTATCTCTATTCCAATTTCACCCAGGAGGAGGGCAATCTCAACTGGGCCTACTATCACAATCCCCGGCTGGTTTCCCTGCTCCAACAGGCACGGGAAGAACTGGATTCAGAAAAAAGAATCGCCCTGTACCGGAAAGTCCAGGAAATCATTTACCTTGAGGTTCCCTGGATTCCCTTGTACCACTTGAATTACCTGATTGTCCACCGGTCGAATATCAGGAATCTTTACTTCAATTCCAATTCCTTCCTGATCTTCAAGGATGCCTATAAATTTTAACCCGCCGGAATAACGGCCGGGCAAAATCGGTCAGGATTTAGCGGAAAACATCCGGTACAATGCCGGCACCACGATCAGGGTCAGCAGGGTTGAAGTCAGCAAACCGCCGATGATGGTCCAGCCCATCGGAGCCCATAACGAGCCTCCCTGAAGCGTAAGCGGCAGCAATCCGCCGATGGTGGTGGCGGTGGTCAAAATGATCGGAATAAAGCGGGTTTCGGCGGCTTCCCTGACCGCAGTCAGCAGGTCCCGGCCCTCTTGCCTCAATTGATTGCTGTAGTCGACCAGAATGATCGAATTGTTGACCACGATCCCCACCAGGCTGGTCAAGCCGATAAAGGCGGTAAAGGAAAAGGTGTTACCGGTGATCACCAGTGCCAGGATGGATCCGATCACGGCCAGCGGCAGGGCGGAAAAAACGATCAAAGGCTGGGTGAAAGACCTGAATTGCAGGACCAGCACGGCAAAAATGGCGATAATGGCCAAT
>CAZOWT010000235.1:0-3813 GCA_964583345.1 uncultured Clostridia bacterium | reverse complement strand
GCCACATAGATGGCATTGTCATCGTAAGCCAGCCAGACTTCGGTTTTTTCGGTGGCCGGTTTGCCATCTTCCGGTTCGTTCTGGGTGAATCCGGTTTCACCGGCCCGTTTCCAGATCTCCTCATCCAGCTTTCCATCCAGGTTGATCTTCTCTGTCAATCGGATGGCACGCACTGTCTTCTGCTGCCATTCCCATTTTTCCTGCCTGGCATCCATGAAACCCAAGCAGATTGAAAGCAGAACAATAAAAAAAATAGTTTTGTTGGATATCGGGTTACTCATCTTTGACTCCTTTTCCCGGCTTTTCGTGTATGATCGCCTGTCATGCTTCAAATATATATTGTTCATCCATCGGATTCGCCCGATATTGCAATTCCGTACCCTTAAATGGTTCGGGATTGCAATATCGGACATATATTTCAGACGGAATTCAAGGGGAAAAGGTTACCGTTTTCCGTTTTTTTGATTTTTCCTCGGTAACCGGTCATTCAATTTTTATTTTCCTGCCAACTTTTTTTAGTCATGATTCGTTAGCGGTATATAAGAGTGTAAAAAAAAAGAGGAGGATTTAAAATGCAGTTTTACCCTAAAATGAATAAAATTTTCCTGCTGGTTGTCGGGGTATTGCTGACAGCCGGTGGAATTAGCGGGGCCGGAGAAGAACTTATTGAACTGAAATTCAAGCAGCCACCGGTAATGGAATCGGATGAATCCAGAACATTGCAGAGCCTGGTTAAAGCCAGAGACATTGGCGAAACATACTCCACCGGTGGTCTTTACCTTTTGACCCATTTCGGAGACCGGAAACACCTGTTTGAAAAAGAGAATCGCAAATGTATCGAGAATCCGATGATCAATCACACCTGGCGCTTCTGCAGTGTGTTTTCAGCCTCCTCAGAGAATTCCGCTGTTATGGGAAGAAACTGGGACAACCAGAATGTCGGATCTGTTATTATCAGTTCCTATCACCCGAACGGGGGATATGCCTCGGTTTCCTTTTCCCGGTCTATTGACTTGGGATTTCCGCTTAACCTGGACCTGGAGCAGATCAAATCGAGTGAATGGGAAAGCCGTTTGCTGCTGGCGCCGTTTTATGCCATGGACGGAATCAACGAACAGGGACTGGCGGTGGCTGTAACCGGTGTCCGGCAAACCGCCATCAAACCGATAGCCGGGAAAGAGCTGATTTTTGTCAGTTTCCTGGTCCGTAAAATTCTGGATCAGGCCAGGGATATAGAAGAAGCCGTCAGCCTGGCTGAAAATTTTATTCCCTTTGACCTGGATAAGAATGCCCTGAATTGCCATTTCTTTATTGCCGATGTTTCGGGCCGGTCGGTTATTATGGAGGTTGAGCATGATCACTGGCAGAAGCAATATGGAAACAAGTCCTGGCAGGTGCTCACCAACAAGCCAGTATTTAATGTTCCCGATGCGACGCTTAGAGAAAAATGCTGGCGGTATCATTCCATTTGCGAATCCCTGGAAAAAACCGGGGGAACCGTGGACTGGCAAGTCGGGATGAAAATCCTTCAGGATGTGTCCCAGAAAGGAACCACCTGGTCGGTTGTCTATTCCCCCAGGACAAAAGAACTTCACTTCACCGTTTATCAGCAGTGGAACAAACCGTACCATCTCGGAATGTTTTGATACCGATTATCCTGAATTCCCGTTAAACCAGTCCGATTAAAAAGCACCCGGTCTTCAGGATTTTTCCCGAAAACAGGCTATGCATCTGTTCTTTCTCTATGGGATCCATTTGCACTACTGGCAAATAAAACTTAGTGTATGTCTCTATTGAAATTAATTATAATTTAATATATATATTATGAAGATGAGAAAAGCACTTCCCGGAGAATATTTGTATCGGCCGAGAGGATTGATCTCAAATTTTTTCATCTAAAGGAGGAGGTGAAATGAAACCTTTAATATTTTTGACCGTGTTGTTTTCGTTGTTTTTGTTTTCGTTTGGCCAGGCGGAAAAGGCCGGAACATTTGGCACGGCTGATTCGGAATGGTTTGAGGTCAGTCATCCCACTCTGGACGGAGGTTGGATTGTAGGCGGGGTAGAGTCGGAATATCTATTTATCATCTCCAATGGGGTCGATTACGAGCGGGGGGTGGTGGTGAAACTCGATTCCGCCGGCCTGGCAGAATGGGCGTATTGGCTGGAGAGGGGCGATAGTTATGTTTATGTCGATGCGGTTACCCAGGCTCAGGATGGCAGTTATTTCGTTCTCGCAGACTTCTATGCCTCCGATTCCTATTATCCCTGCATATTATTGGTTAAACTTGATGGCAGCGGAAACGAGGTGTGGCAGAAAAGTTTTTTCACCGGGACCTACTCCTATGGAAATGATGTCTGCCCGACCACGGATGGGGGCGTGGTAGTGGCCGGGGTCACGTATAATTCTTATTATAATGGGGATGAAATGCTGGTGATGAAACTCGGCGCAAACGGGAACATCGAGTGGCAGGCTAAATACGGTCAATACCGGAATTGGGCCTATGATCAGGCGGCCCGGATTATTCAAACCGGCGACGGTGGGTACCTGGTGGTTGGAACAACCAGCTATAACAATTACTGGAACTCGGGAGGAAATCATGATGATGTTGAGGTGATGAGACTGAATGCCCAGGGTCAGATCCTCTGGCAGCGTTCATACGGTACCACCGATTATGAAGATGGGGTCGATGTGGTGGATGCCGGTGACGGCGGATTTCTGGTAATAGCCGGGAATAGGTACGTCGGATTCAATTCTCCGTTGAGGCAACGCGGACAGGCACCTTCGGATCAAAGCAACTGGGTATTCAAGATCGACGGCAGCGGGAATATTTTATGGCAGCGCCGCTACGGTGAGGGAATGGTGGACTATTTTACCCGGGCCTGCCGCCTGGATACCGGGTACCTGCTTTCCGGTACGACCATGGTTACAGGTGCGGAAGGCATCCAGGGCCGGATCACCATGATCGATGACAACGGTCTGTTGCAATGGCAGAAATCTTATGGCGGGAATGATGACGAGGCCATACTTGGCGTTCTCCCCCTGAATGAGCGGCAGTTAATGGCTGTAGGGATCACCAATTCGTTTGGTTCCGGAGGGGTAGACGGTCTGGTGATGATTCTCTCCAATGAGGGCAATATCGCCTCCAGCTGCACGGAAAGCGGATTTATAATCCAGGATATTCCCGACACATCGGCCGAAACCGCGGTTGTTCCGTTTGAGAGCAAGTTGAGGAGAAAGGTATCCGAGGTGCTGCTGAATAACAACCGTGTCACTTTGGTTCCCTGTTCCCAAGATGAATCCCTGATCTGCGAGCGGATCAAGAAATAGGACTATGGCAAAGCAACGAGGAGGAAAACCATGAAAAAAATGAAAGCTATTGTGGGCATCATTGCGGTTGTCGTTTTCTTTTCGACCCTGCCGGCCGGTGATTTCCGTCTGGCTATTGTTGGCGGAGCCGGCTATATGCTGGATCAGGGTGCGGAAAGCGATTATGTCATGGAAGAAAATGATTTTCCGGTCATCCCGGCTTTTGCCAGCTACGATATCGGCCTGCGGCTGGGGTATCGGTTCAGCGATAAACTGGGTATGGAGCTGGCTGTTTCCTATTTCGGTTCGGCCACGGTCGACCTGACCGATCCGTCGGACAACGATACCGTATCGGTGGATGCGGTCAAACACCTGGCCTTCACCCTGTCTGTAAATTATTTTTTCAGCACCGGCAAATGGCAGCCCTACCTGCAGGTGGGTACCGGGGTCGATAACATACAGGGAGAGGAAAAGAAGTATACGTCGTCGCTGGGCTACCAGGT
>CAZOWT010000234.1:0-3928 GCA_964583345.1 uncultured Clostridia bacterium | reverse complement strand
GTACAAAGGTCAATATTTCCCTGATTATCCGTAGCAGGTGCATTCTGCCCTTCTTGGGCGGGATGTAATGTTCGATGATATCGGTGAATATCAACAGCCCGACCTTGTCATTGTTCAGCATGGCGGTAAATGAAATGATAGCTGAAATTTCGGCGGCGATTTCTTTCTTACTCTTGAAGCCGGAAAAAAAACCCAGAGAAGCGGAGAGATCGATTGCCAGAATAACGGTTAATTCCCTCTCCTCAACGAATTGCTTGACATAAAGTTTTCCCATTCGGGATGAAACGTTCCAGTCAATAAAGCGAATATCATCACCCTGGGCATATTCCCTGACTTCGGAAAATTCCATTCCCCGACCCTTGAATGCCGAGTGATATTCTCCGGCAAAAATTTCTTTGGAGCTTTTTTTAGAGATGATTTCAATTCTTTTGATTTTTTTAAGTATTTCAGTCGAAATCATTTATTCTGGATTGTCCGCTTAACGGAATAGGTTATTATATAAAAAAAATATCGGGAATTCAATTTCGGTTCGTGATTTTATTGAAATTAAATTGCAAAATGTTTTTTTGTTATGATACAATAAGCTTGCAGGAATCAAAAGGGAAATGGAAAGGAATGAAACCTATACGGTTCGATGCTGGCATTGCATGGCTGAATATAACGCCCTGGATGTGCCTTTCTGCAAGCATGTCAGCCCGACAAAGGTATGTCCTTTTTGCCTGAATTGCAGTTGCCAGGCACCGAAAAATTATCTGGAGGCATTCTGGAATAACGCCCCGAAACCGTTGCTGGAGGAAAAATTCATCCGGGAAAATCAGGCCAATTTCAAACTTGGAGAAATGCTGATCCGGGCCGGAAAAATAACCGGAAACCAGTTGCGGGAAGCGATCGAAAAACAGCGGGTATTAAAAAAAAGGCTGGGTGAAATTATTGTCATGATGGATCTCCTGACTCCCGATGAACTCGAACTATATCTCATCGACCAGAAAGATATGGATGATATTGATCTGGTTAACCTCAGGTTAAACATGGGGCTTCTGGAGAGAGTCGGCATCGATTTTTGCACCGTAAATCAGGTCATACCGCTGGAAAGTTTTCGGATCGATCAACATGAAATCCTGCGGCTGGCCATTGCTCCGGGGGTGGAATTGACCAAATTGAAGATGGATGAACGGATCAGGGATTTTACGGTTATCCCCTACCGGGCGAAAGCCGAGGATATCCGGAGTTTACTTGCTCAGATCACCGGGGAGCCTGATCAGGGCGGTGTGCTGGTTCTGGAAGATGAAGGCGGATGAACCGGGAATCGGCCAGAAATGGCTTAATGGTAAACCCGGTCCAGAAGGGATTTGATAATAAATCCGGCAGCTATTTTCGGATTGCCCTCGTTTCTAACCGGCGGTCCCACACAGGAAGGGCAACCGCGGCTGCAAGAACAGGTTTCGATGGCATTCAGCACCTGATTCAGTAGAACTTTTACCTTTTCATATAATATTTCCGAAAAACCGATCCCATTCGGATAATTATCAAATATATAGATGTTCGGTTCAAAACGGGTGGTGATTTCACCCTGCCTCCGAAGCGAAACTTTGCGTGCCGTGCCCAGGTTGATTTCGGATTTTGAAAAATTGTCTTCGATGGCCACTCCGACATCACGCGGCGAACACATGAGAATAACCGCACTGATGGCGCGCATGAGATGGGCGAGACCGGTTATGGCCTCCACCTTTTCCTCCGGGCCAATGTCCAGGGAATTAAGCAGGTCTTCTTTGATCGTGATCCAGAAGGCGGTGGTATGCATTTCCTGCTGGGGAAGCTGCAGGTCGCCGGCGCCCACATTTTCATTGGTGAAAAATTTCAATTTTTTAAAACCGACCACCTGCGAAAAAACATGCACATCACCGTAAAAATAGTGGTAATTTTTCTCCCGGGTCTCATCGAATATATCCAGAATCGAAGTTTTGGTATAGGTGATGGCATCGGTATAATAATCCGAATTCGATTCCCTCACATAGGCTTTCCGGTTTTCATAGTCGAATTCCTCAACCACATACTGTTCGCCTTCAAGAATATAGATGGCCTTGGGATGAAGTGTTTCCAGGGCTGAAGAGAAATCCACCTCGGCAATCACCCGGTGGTCGCGTGAGCGGTCAACCACCACAAAATTATCCGAGGTGATCCGGTTGATGCTGACCGCATCGGCCGGGTATCCTTCTTCTGTCCAGAACCATTTATCCTGTTTGCGGAATAGGATCTGGTTTTCCGACAGGACATTCAGGATTTCCTCCAGGTTTTCATGTCCGAATTTTTCACCGGTCGTAAAAGGAAGTTCAAAGGATGCGCATTTGATGTGTTCGACCAGGATGGTCAGGTTATCCGGATTAATCCGGCCCATTTCCGGGGATTTGCCGGTAAAATATTCGGGATGGTTGACAATAAACTGGTTGACCGGTGACGAGGAGGAAACCAGGACGCCGATGGATTTTGAAGAACGTCTCCCGGCTCTGCCGATCCGCTGCCAGGTGGAGGCGATGGTTCCCGGATAGGCGGCCAGTACGGCAGCGTCCAGGGAACCGATATCGATTCCCAGTTCCAGGGCATTCGTGGAAACAACCGCCTGGATTTTCCCTTCTCTCAGGCCCTTTTCGATTTCCCGTCTTTTCTGGGGGAGGTATCCGCCGCGATATCCGCGGACTTTCCCCCGGTCGGTTACCCCTTTTTCAATATCGCTTTTGAGGTAGGTAACCAGAATTTCGGTTATGAGACGGGTATTGGCAAAGGTAATGACCTGAAGACCGTTTTTCAGCAAAATACCGGCAATCAGCCGGGCCACACCCACGTATGATTTCCGGATGCCCAGTTGCTTGTTGATGACCGGGGGATTAAAAAAAACAATATGTTTTTCACCATGGGGCGATCCGTTCTTGTCGATCAGGGTAACCTCTTGTTCGATCAGGCGTTCGGCCAGCTCTTTGGGATTGGAGATGGTAGCCGATGACATGATAAAGAGCGGTTTCGATCCGTAGAAATCGCAGATACGTTTGAGCCGGCGGATGATGTTTCCCATATGGGAGCCAAAAACCCCGGTGTAGGAGTGAAGTTCGTCGATGATCACATATTTAAGGTTTTCAAAGAGGTTAATCCATTTGGTATGGTGGGGGAGAATGCCGGAATGAAGCATATAGGGATTGGTTAAAACAATCTGGGCGTTTTTACGGATTGATTTCCGCATACTTTGCGGCGTGTCCCCGTCATAGGTATACAGCGCCAGGTTGTCGTCCATCAAGCGGTTCAGGTCGAACAATTCCGACAACTGATCCTGGGAAAGGGCTTTGGTCGGGAAAACATAAAGTGATTTGGCCGCAGGATCTATAACCAGGGAATTCAGAACCACGGTGTTGTAGATTAGGGTTTTTCCGGATGCGGTCGGCGTAGCCACCACCAGGTGATTCCCCATCAGAATTTCCCGGATACCCAGGGACTGATGGGAATAGAGTCTGTCTATGCCTTTTTTCTGATAAAGTTCCACCACCGCTGGGGAAAGATTTTCCGGAAAGTCCAGGAATTCGCCCTTGAAGGCATCGATTTTAATGATTTTTGCGCTGCTCAGCAGATCGTTTTTTAACTTCAGTATGTCTTTAAGAGATCGTTCGATTTTGATATCTTTGTCAACATCCATGAAGGTAAAATATCACAAAAAGGGGAAATAGTAAACCGGATTGGCGCGGCAAATGCCGAGGAGACAAATGAAGCGAGCGAAAATCTCCGACAACCAAATATGATAATAATTAACTCAAATAAATATGATAATATTGCTATAATATAATTGACAAAAAAAGGAAATTATTATACCATTTATATAGTGAAGGAGGAGATGGCATGAATCACGAACAATTTACCCTGAAGGCCAGTCATGCAATAGACCGGA
>CAZOWT010000233.1:0-3929 GCA_964583345.1 uncultured Clostridia bacterium | reverse complement strand
GGAACGCCCAGGATAAATAATTTTTGCGCGATTTCGGGTTCATCAACCACATTGATCTCAAAGGCCTTGATATCGACATCTCCAAGTTGCTCGAGCAGCCTGGAAATCAGAGGCGGGATTTTCTGACAGGGCGCGCATCCGGGAGAGCTGAAGTCCATGATGACAAACTCGGCTGACTTTTTTTTTTCTTCGTATTCGGCGGATTTTATTTTTTCCATTTTTTTGACCTTGTTTTATTTTATTTCCAGGAATTGTTTTATGGTTTCTGCCAATACTTCCGGTTTCTCCTGTCCGATCTGGATACGGGTGATAATTCCTTCCGGGTTTATAAAAACCTGGGTGGGAATTCCAACAACATGGTACAGGGCATAATCTTCTCCCTCCTGGGATATGGCAACCGGATAGGGGATGTTGTGCCGCTTGATAAACTTCCTGATCAGAGCAATTTCCTCGGCTTTTCCAAGTTGGCCCTTCTTCTCTAATTCATCGGCATACATGCCGTATAATTTTGTGAAACCGATAATCACAAGGCCTTTATCCCCGTATTTCCTGGCAAATTCAATCAATCCGGGAATCGTCGACCGGCAGGGTTCGCACCAGGGTGCCCAGAAATCGATAATGACATGCCTTCCTTTCAGGTTGGGAAGAAACTGCGGTGTGGCGTTAATCCAGACATCGCCCTTGATAGCCGGTGCCGGTGTTCCGATCAGTTCAATCTGGGACAACCGGGATTGGAAAATGCCTTTTTCCATAGGGTTTTTCGTCAATTCCAGTGCTTTTTTTAAGTGGCTTTTTGCCTGTTCCAGCCGGTTGGACTTGTAAGCGACCGCAGCCAGTGCCGAATACAGCCTCCCCTGGTAGATGTTGAATTCGGCCGGCAGATCCGGGGCCTCCAGAATTTTTGTGCAATATTCATCGATGACATTTATATCGGTCGCCTTGAGCGAAAAAAACAGGCAGATCGAGAAGAAGTCATTATCCCGGTTAACCTGAGATTCTATCTCACGGAATGTTCTGATGGCATCATCAGTTTTTCCCTGGAAGATTAAGATCTGGGTTTTCACCATTTTTGCTTCTTTTAAATAGTCGGTTTTTTTATTGATAATGGGATCGATTATTTTTTCGGCATCATCCGGTTTTGACAGCTGTAGAAGAATTTTTGCTCTGATGATATCCCGTTCATCCGATACCGGAACGCTTTCGCTTTTCTTTAATAATTTCTCAAACTGCTTGTTTTTCTGTTGGACCAGTTCCGAGAAATTTTTGTTTTGTTGACCCTGTTTGATCTGCTTCTGAAAGTTTTGCCGGATGGCGGTGAATTCCTTTGAAAGGGATTCAAGATTGGCCGGTTCATGGTCTTTTTGACAGGAAAGCATAAGAAGGGCAACCAAAACAGTGAGAATGATTTTTTTTGTCATTTTTCTCCTCATGTTTTTTTTAAATCACAGTCGGTTTTTTTTGACGGTTGTTGGCTGTGGTTTTTTTCATTCATACAGTTGTTTTAGATACGGAAACCGATGGATCGTTCGATGATTTCGAACCGGGCGGGAAGGGTGTCCCCGAGTTCGCCGTCGTATTCGATATTCACGTGCTCCTCGGAGGTTATGTGAATTTTCTTTGCTTTTTGGATAAACACCTTCGGGAGTTTGGCAATCGTTCCCCGGTAAAGATGGGGCGTGTTGGAGATGATTTCGAGTCTTTTCATGTCATCAACCAGCACCAGATCGAAGAATCCGTCGTCAGGTTCAGCCTTGGGGGCAATCATCATTCCCCCTCCGAATATTCTTCCGTTGGCGATAGCCCCGATCACATAGCTTCCCTCGATTGGCCTGCCATCGTCGATGACAATTTTGACCTTTTTGCTCCGGTAATTCTTCAACGTCATCAGAAGTCCTTTGTAATAGACAAAAGGGCCCCTTTTTATGGAAGGAATAGTCGACAGCTTGTTGATGACCTCGGCTCCCAGGCCGAAATCGGCAATATTGATGAAATACTTGCATTTTTCTTCTACCGAATCCGGAGAAAATACCACTTTTCCGATATCGATTTTTTTATTTTTTGAATTTTTTATCAATTCCACGGATTTCTTGAAATCCCGGGGAATTTTCAAGAAGCGGATGAAATCAGATCCGGTTCCCGAAGGGATGATTCCGATGGCGGCATTATCATTAATGATCGTCTGGTTTTGTCGAAAAAAGCCATTGGCAATTTCATTCAGTGTCCCGTCGCCGCCCACACCGATGATCAGGTCATATCCGTCCTTCAGGACATTCCTCACAATCTGGGTGGCCTGTTGGGGTTCATCGGTAAAAATATATTTGAATTCATGAAAATAATGTTTGACAATATCTTTTATCAAAGACCACCGTTTTTCGGTTTTTCCCCGCGCTGAAAAGGGGTTTACGATGACGTGCACTTTGTTTAGCGCCATGATTAATCGTCCTCCCTTTTTTTTCCTGTTCCCGGGAAAAAAATGAATCTGGATATCATTCCCCCGGCCGCTCCGGAAATCACTGAAAAAATCAGGGCCATGATGATGATACTGAAGAATGCTGCTTTTATATTTATATTCTCCAGGCTGGATGTCAGGTCCTGTTTGAGTAAAGTGGAAAATTTTTCCGCCAGGCCCAGCATTTTCTCAATTTTCTCATCTGAAATGTTGATGATCGCCAGGGTGGTTACCGTGCCGAAAATAATCCCGCCGGTTATCCCGCTCAGGGCTCCGATCAAGGCGGCATCAAAGGCTTTTATTGCCTGGTTTTCTTTTTTAAGGAGGTAAACTCCCAAAAATCCGCCCACCCCCATCCACATCATGAAAATAATGTTGAAAAAGTTGATGAAGGGTATGAGAGAAATGACTCCGCCGAATGTTCCCCCCAGCAGAATACCCTTTCCGACCCCGTTCAGTTGTTTCATTCCCGGCAGATTAATCCAGTATCTCGACACTTCCGTTGATATGAGCGGGGAGTGAATCGCTAATAACGATACGCCCCTGGTTGTTGGTATATTTGTACAGTTTTTTTCTTGGTTTCAGATTAAAATAACTGCTGTACTTCAATCCCATGTGTTTCATGGATCGGGTAATGAAATTTATGGTTTCCCGAAAGGGCGGTATCCCGTTGAAATTTTTGACAGCTTCTTCTCCGGCATTATAGCAGGCCAGCGTAAGCGGAAGGTTGTTGTTGTATTTTTCATAAAGGTATTTCAGATGTTTGATTCCCCCCTCCAGATTCTGATCCACATCGAACCGGTTGGTTACACCGTAGATTGAAGCAGTTTTGGGCATCAGTTGCATGATGCCGGCGGCGCCTTTCTTGGAGACAGCGTAGGGGTTAAAACCGGATTCGGTCCTGGCAACGGCGATGATCAGGTCTTCCCGCAGCCGGTGTTTGGCTGCCAGTTTTTTTATCTTCAGCATGGTGCCATAGGGAATCTCGGCCGAATAGGATGAAGTCCGGAATTTGACCCCTTTGTCCGAGTAGGACGCTTTATTGGTTACCGTAATTTTACCATCCTTGTCCTGCCTGACGATGATTTCGGAAAACGACGGGAACACCAGAATGAGCAGGAGTACCAGGGTATGGAGGATCTTCAGGTTAGGCATTTTTTTATTATATCAGATACATGCTTCTTAAATCCAGTGATATCGGTGAGCGGTTTCCCGCCTGCCTGGGCAAAATCAGGCCTGCCGCCCCCGCTTCCATCCACCAGTTTTGCGATATCTAATATCAAGTTCCGGGCATCGAGTTTCCCGGCCAGTTTTTTATAAACCGAAACCACAATTGCGGATTTTCCGTTGATATTGGATGCCAGTACCGATATACCCTGGTTCCGATTTTTTATTTCATCTGCCAGTGTCCTGAGCTGGGGCAGCTTGAAGTTCTCCATATATTCAATCACGGTTTTGATATGATTCAGGGATACCGACT
>CAZOWT010000232.1:0-3944 GCA_964583345.1 uncultured Clostridia bacterium | reverse complement strand
CGTATTCATGACTTCAATTAGAAGCTCTACCTGGTGGCCTTCCTTTTTTAACCTGCCGGATACCACCAGATTGACATTGAATATTTTTTGGGCATCCGGGGCCTGGGTTACCTTTTGCTCAATCAACGAGGAACCGGATACCACCCATAATGACGGAACGGATCTTTCCATATCAATCATCCTGTCGGTTAATATCCTGACCAAACCTTTACCGAACACCGCCAGGTCCGGACGGTTTGCATCCGTAGCCAACGGCAATATGGCCAGGTGGATATTGTCCGGTATCTTTCCCTTACCCATCCACCCCATCACCTCTGACCTGACCCGGGGGAAAAACAGGATTAGGATGCCGGTCAGGGCCAGGGCAACCAGGGGAAGCATCCATTTCCCCGGTCGATTCCAGATCCGGACCTTAAAAAATGATGATGTCCGAATCCGCTCAGTCATCTGTTCAAAGTCACCTCTCTGTTTCAGTTTTTTTAAATCCTCTAGCAGATCGGACGCATGTCGGTACCGATCCTGCGGATTTTTTTCCAGACATTTCTTGATAATTCTCTTCAGCGCTCCGGGAATGACCGGGATGGATTCGGATGTGAGTCTGGGCCGGTTTCGAATGATCGAATAAACCATTGAACGAGGGGTATCCCCCTGGAAAGGCAATTGACCGCTGATCATCTCGAACAAAACAATCCCCAGCGACCAGATATCGGTCCGGTGATCAATGGCTTCACCGCTTCCCTGCTCAGGCGACATATAGGCGGCAGTACCGACCGCGATACCGGTACGGGTCAGTTCGGACTGACCGGATAATTTCACCAGACCAAAATCAAGTATTTTGACTTCTCCGCGACTGGTAATCATGATGTTTGCCGGTTTTATATCCCGGTGAATAATTCCGGCTTCATGCGCCCTGGCCAGCCCTTTGCATACCTGCATGGCGATATCGACCACCTGTGAAAGGGGCAAAGGTCCTAGCTCTATCCTCTGCTTGACGGTCTCCCCCGAATAATAGGCCATGGAAATAAACATCTGTCCGTCATCGGTTTCTTCTATCTCATAGATGGTGCATATATTGGGGTGATCGAGTATCGAGGCGGAATGCGCCTCATGAACAAATCGCTGTTTGGCATGTTCATCCCGGGTGATATCCTTGGGCAGAAATTTCAAGGCCACCATGCGCTTCAGATTCAAATCTTCGGCTTTGTAGACCACCCCCATGCCGCCGGCGGCAATTTTTTCAAGAATATGGTAATGGGATATGCGTTCACCAATCATGTTTACCTTTGAAAAAGCCCTGAATACCGGGAAACCTCATTTTCAACCTGATCGGCATCCTGAAAATTCCCGCTCAGAATTTCAAATCGTTTAAGAATATCCCCTCTGTGCAAGTGATGGCCATGACCCAGTACATGTCAGCTTCATCGAGAATCCGCAGGAATCGGTTCGATACCGAAAAGGAAAAAGAGTTTTCAGCCTATTTTTTGGAAATATTGTCAATTTTTCCCGGCAACGATAAAATGGCCCTGATAACATCCACAGCGAGATAGTAAAGGACAAACAGAATGTAACCGAAGAAGGGCAGCAGTCCAGCCAGCAGAATCAGTGACGCGTTGGCATTCCCGGAAATCCAGGCAAACTGAATTCTTTCATTGCTGAACAATCCGATTGAATTGATAAACAGCATGACCGTTCCGATGACCACCCCTACCCCGAAAAATATGGGAACCAGCTTCATCAAACCCTTGATGAAAAATGTAATAATTCCAATCGCTTCCTGGCCGGCAGTCGTTTCCTTTACGATGTCAATGGTGATGGTCCGGTAATTAAAGGATACGATAGCAATGAATTCGAAAAGGACAAAAACACCAAGCCCTTCCAGGAAAATCCCCAGATCCCCATTTCGGATGAGACCGATTAAATGGGCAACCAGAATAATCAATCCGCCGATAACAAATAAAAAGGCCACGCAATCCAGAAAAACCTTGGATGCCATGCTGGTGGGATTGCCTTTGATCAGATTTTCACCCGCATCAGAAAATTTATGGGCAATATACTGCACCACAAAAACCAGAAAAAACCAGGCGATTCCAATTAAAAAAGCATCGAAATCATTGGTACGGATAGCAAATATGATGGCGAATAAAAATCCCAGGAAAGCCGCAACGATCAATCCGAATTGCCCTATAATTTTCGCCCATTTCAGGGTGATTTCCAAAAATTTCTCGGTCATCAAACCCCTTAAAAAATCAATAAATTTCTCCAGCAATTTAATTCCAAAAAGATGACCGGTGATTTCACCTTTCTTACTTTCTGCTTTTACTGCCATTTTGCCTCCTGATGGTCAATCTTCATACATCTTATAAATTTAAAAAAAATATGTCAAGTTTTTTCGGGTTTGGGTGAGTTTCATGAATTGCCTGGCCATGAAGGAAATACCCAAAACTCCGGGTGAACCTCATATGCTAAATTCCAGGGATGGATTCGGTCAGAAATTTGCTTTTTTCCCCCGGCTTTTTTTCAATCTTTCCAGAAACGGTTTGAACAGAAAACTCCGCTCATCCAATTGGCACAAGCGGTTGAACATGGAAACCGTCACCGTGAAAGCCAGGATATCCGCCGGTAAATGCTGGCGCATGGCCAGGTCGGTACTTCCGATAATGGCCTGCGGGGAATCCAGGTCTTCAAGGGCGGAAAGCATTTGCATGCACCCGGAACCAAAGGGGGAGATGACCGGTCGAAATCGGTCATCGGGGCTGTGGTGGTAATGCGCCCCGATGATTAAAGCGCTCAATTGATCGGGATTTACAAAAAAGGTGATGGTCTTTATATATTCGGCCGCCTTCGGTTTCAGGGGACCGATAAACAATTGCCCGGTTTTCGGCTCATAGGCATGACCGACATCCAGCCATTTGGCCATCAGTTCCCGGGATTGCTTTAATCCTTCTCCCTCGGAAAGAAAGGTCAGGAATTCATCTCTATCAACGACCTGGCGATTGAACATACTCCGGCCGCAGCCCCGGCATCCGGAATTCTCTCCGGTCAGGTGCAGGGTAATTCCCCTTAACCAGGATTTAAAAGCCATGAAGAGGCATTGATGGCCGCCGTTCTTGGGCCTGAGCAGGGGTTTAAATTCAGCGGGGTCAGGCGCGTCATAAATTCCGATCAGCGGATAGCGGATCTGCAGCCTTTCGATGATGACAGCGGGATCATTTAATTCCATTTTCTCCTCCGTTGATAAAACAGGTATTGTCGGCGCCTCTCGAACGCTCTGCCTTTTTTTTCCTGAATTCATTTTTAAACCAAAAAAATCACCGGTTTTATATTAATGAAACCGTTATTTTTTTTCAAATAAAAATATTTTTTCATTTGCACAAACAAAATTCACCGAAAAAAAAACTTGATTTTTTATTTCCGAACCTTATAAAATAATACAGTCTAAAACAATTCTCAAAAATTACGAAGGAGGAAAAATGAAAAAACTTTCGGTATTGTTTATTGCTCTGGTAGCCGCCGCATTACTTTTCACCCCGTCATGCAAAAGCGAGGATGTATTTAACATCGTGGGAACCTGGAATGTAACCCTGACTGTTTCCGGCTTAGGTACGATCACCGGAACCTACACCTTTACCGGCACGGAAACCTCGGGAACCTGTTCGGTGAATTTTCCCGGCGAAGTCGAAACGATGAACGGACCTTATACGGTGACCGGATTGAATGTCAACCTTAACCTGACCTGGACGACAACCGTCACCCACACTGCCACCGGAACAGTCTCTGCGGATTTTCTCAGCATCAGCGGCACGTTTACCCAAAGCAACGGCTTCAGCGGTACATGGACCGCCACCCGGCCGAGCGTTTAATTTAAATAGCCAGGGGGAAATTCCCCTTTCCGGCTTAAACAAAGAAATTATGGAAAAATAGAGGGGATTAATGCGCATAATGGT
>CAZOWT010000231.1:0-4014 GCA_964583345.1 uncultured Clostridia bacterium | reverse complement strand
AGTGCCAATCCATCGCCGATCAGTATGCTTTCAATCGATTCGCCTTTCTTGGCTTCAAAAAACCCCCGGTAGACAAATTCGCCCTTTGGATTGAATATGTCGATGCACTTCTTTGACTTGCTGTCCGGATCCGACTCAAAAAGATAAATATTGCCCCCTTCATCCACATGGATGGCCGAGAAAAAAGAGGCATGAGCGGGAAGCCCGTCGATGATGCTGTTGAGAAAATTTTCCGGTACGTCACCCAGGCTGGCTTTGAGTTCCTTTTTATATTCATTGGATACCGGATTCGCCTTCCGCCCGGGAACGCTGAAGCTCGAGATTATTTTCCCTTGAAGATCAGAAATATAAAGTCGGTAGGTATCACTCATGCCGTAATAAATCAGGTCATCCGCAAAATGAACCATCATGAGCGGCGTTATATCATTAATCACGATGCCCACCGTTACCTGCCGGCTGCTGGTTTGCTCGGTGCTGGTGGCCTTTTCAAACGGCCTGAACGAGGCGATGGTCGACCTCTTTTTCGTATCAAGATCATATACCGTTATTTTTGCCGGTTCTCTGGATCGCCGGTCGTTGGTCGCGGGAGCTGAAATAAATGTATGCTCATCGATGAATGCCCGGGGTCTGAGTATGGGGGAAAACGGAACGGTTTTCAGATAATTCCCGTCGTAATCGAAATAATGAACCAGGGCCCGGTCGGTAAACAGGACTTTGTCGCCAACAATGTGCAGTTGGTCGCCTCCGTAATATTCACGTATCTCCCCCGGTCCTTCGCCTTTTTTTCCGAATCTCTTCAGGTACCGGCCGTTGCGATCGAAAACAAAAATATAGGAATGCTTCAAGTCGGCGACAAATACTTTCTGAGCGCTATTTATGGCCAGGTTCTGGATCTCCCCGAACAGATCTTGCCCCGCCTCTTCTACTTCCCAGGTCAATTGCGGATGGAAATCCCATTCCCCGTTTAACGGTTTGTCCTTATTGATCACTTCCGGGAACTGGAAACATATAAGAAAGCCAGAAATTAAAACAAAGATCAGAGATTTTTTCATGAATTCCTCCTTCATGAATTAGACGAATGATATATCAAGAAAGTTACAGATCAACCGGTGTATTTCGCCCCAAGTTTTTTTATTCGTTTTATGAAATATATTAACATAGGGTCATGGCTTGACATTAAACTCTCGAAATCTTGAAAATTAAGCCGATTCGGTTTTTTTTAAATTTTCAAATTTTCAACGACTGCCCCCCAATTTTTGACATTCTCCCCTGCATTTACTATGATGGAGCCATGAAGCCAAAAGAAGCGTTAATCGTTGGGGAAGGGCCACAAGTAATTTTGACGAATGTTCACCGGATCCTGGTCATCACCTTTTTCTGTATTATTTTGATCCCGTTCGCCTGCGGGGGAAGCGGTAATGACAGAGCCACGGGCAAAAGTGAACCTGAAACCGGCAACAGCCGGGTAATCGAGAAGACCGGCAGCATCGACTCCGGGGACAGAACCGACCCCAATCATGGCAACCTGGCCTATGACGGCTACGAATTCAAGGCGCGTCCAATAGACAAGATCCGGGTCGAAGTGAAAACCAAAAATTTTTCACCGCTACTCAAGCTGGTGGAGGTCTCGACCGGAGCGGTGATCGCCGAGTGGGACGCCCAGTATCCGACAGGGGATGAAAAAGCGCTGGTTTATACCATTGCCGGACCGGGGGTATACGAGGCCCGCGTCTATGCCATGCGCGCCGGCACTGGCAGTTATTCGGTCAGAATCACCATCAGCCATAAGCTATAAGGGTCAGTTCTTGAATCTAGAATTCGCCGGATTCATATCCAACATTTTACGCACTGTTCCCTATTTTAGTCCTCCCGGAGAAATTTAATCGGATTCAATCTGTTGATTCTCAGAAAATTCGGGAGTAGCGGAAACAAGGTGAAAAAAAACACGGTAACGATACCAAGCATAAACAAACCCGCTGTCAGATGGATTCTAAAAACATAATTTTGCAGCCAGCGGCTCATGAAAATCCAAATCAGGGGAATCGCGCATATAACCGCGATCAAAGCGGATTTGAGGAGTCCGCTTGAAATGGTCGACACCAGTTTAATTGATCCGGCTCCCATTACTTTGCGGATACTGATAGCCTTTTGTTGGCTCTGGACAATATATGAAATCAAGCCATAATTGCCAAGACAACAGATAAAAACCGCCAGAAAAGTCAGGTATCCGGAAATTTTTAAAAGATAGATCTCATTCAAATACAAATTCCGGTCAAGGTCTTCCAGAAAGTTATATTCGAAAGGGTAACCGGGAAAATATTGCCTCCATTTATTCTCAATGAAACCGACGGTATCTGCAGCAGATCCACCAGCAGGATCTATTTTAATGTACACAAAGGTTGCCTTTTCAGGATTAAAAACAGCCACAATGGGGTACATGGCGAATTTCAGGGACCATACGGGAAAATTGTTCACGACACCCAGGATTTGTTTTTTCTCATCGAAAAATTCGAGGGTTTCACCGACTGGATCATCTTTAGACAGTAAATCAGCTGCCATTTCATTGATAACGACACCGTTTGAATTATTCAGGTTCGGGGAAAAGCCTTTCCCCTTTAAAAAGGCGATGCCCAAAGTTTTAAAGTAGTCATGATCCACATAAAGACCGTGAAAAAGAGGGGATCCATCCAAAGGAATTCCTTGAAATTTGGTGTCACGGAATGCAAAATTTGTGCTGTAGCCCGGAATTACGCCGCCGGAGCCCACACTTTTTATCCCGGTATGGTTCCGGAAATCATTTCTAAAAACTTCAAACTGTTCTCTATCCAGCCCTCCTCGGTTCAGACAAATAATATTGCTGTCGTCATGACCAATATGGGTTTTAACCATATAGTTGAATTGGCTGTATACCACCAGGGTACCGGTAACAAACATCGCAGCCAAAAGAATCTGCAGGGTGACCAGCACCTTTCGGAGGGACCATTTCCCCCCCATCCCGCTCCCTTTTTTTCTGAGAACAGCGATCGGATTCAATGATGAAAGAACAAATGCCGGATAGCTCCCCGCAAGCAGGCTGGTAACGAAAACCAGACCCACTAACCAGGGTATTTGACTGATCAAACCGGAAAAAGTCAGTTGAATATTTTTGCCGGTAATCGTGTTGAATAACGGAAGGACAAAATCGACCATCAGAAGGGCCAGGAAAAATGCGGCCAAAGACAGCACCACCGATTCCAGGAGAAACTGATATATGATCCCCTTCCGGTTTGTCCCCAGCACCTTTCGGATACCAATCTCCTTTGCCCTCCTCAAAGAAAAGGCTGTCGCCAGGTTTATGTAATTCAGGCAGGCAATAATCAATATGGCGATAGCCAGAGCCATAAAGATAAAAATCACATTGATACCGGTTTCCTCACCATTAATCCCATAGAGTTCTATATGTTTAACCGGGTGCAGCATCAAATCATACTGATATTTTTTCGCTGAAGGATGCTTGCCACCGAGATATCCGGTCAGTTTCTCATTGAGCTGATGATAATCTGCCCTTTCCTTCAACAAAACATAGGTGACCAGATAAAATTCATCCCAACCGGTCATGGGTTTTTCATATTGGCCTTGCGATTCCAGGGGGACAAAACAATCAATGGAATAGAACCGGTTAAAATGGGTATCTGCGGGTATATCTTCGACCAGACCTCTCACCACCACCCTGAATTTATTGTCAATGACAATTGTTTTCCCCATGGGATCCTTACTGCCGAAATATTTTTCAGCCAGGCTTTTTGTGAGTATTATGGAATGAATATCCCTGAAAGCAGAAACCGGATCCCCCTCGATAAAAGAAAACGTGAAAAGTCTGAAAAATGACGGATCAACAAAAGCAAGACTGTTTTCTTTGAACATTTTATCACCAACACTGAAAACCTTCTGTCCTTTTTTTAAGATTCTCGCACTCTACTCAACCTCAGGTAATTCATTCTTTAATTCATCGGCAACCGGGAAAGACGTCTTCAT
>CAZOWT010000230.1:0-4065 GCA_964583345.1 uncultured Clostridia bacterium | reverse complement strand
TCTATTTCTATTTATTTCTATCTATTTCCACCTGTTTCAATCGGATTTCTAAACCGGATATTATTTCCTTTTGAAATTCTGAATGTCCAGGGCGGAATCCTGGGCCAGGTTGATTCGGACGCCGGAATCCGCCAGATTACCCTGGAATCCCTGAGGGCCATGAGAGAACTGGACACCTGTGTAACCAGCGGAACCCAGACTCATGCTTCCGATGGCATGGCTACCCTGCTGGTAGCCACAGCGGCCAAAGCCAGAGAAATTTCCAGACGGCCTGAAATTGACATTCAAATCATAGCCAAAGACGAAGTCAGGACCAACCCCAGCATGATGCCCGAAGCACCGGTTCTGGCAGTGGAAAAATTGCTAAATCGCTCCGGTTTCAGGATGCAAGATATGGCGGTGGTGAAAAACCACAATCCGTTTGCGGTGAATGATGTGGTATTTGCCAAAAGATTTAATTATGACTGGAAAAAAATGAACCGTACCGGATGCTCACTGGTCTGGGGACACCCCCAGGGACCGACGCTGACCCGACTTTTGATCGAAGCCCTCGAGGAAGCTGTCGATCTGGGTGGAGGATACGTTCTGCTTTTCGGATGTGCGGCCGGAGACGTGGGAATAGCAGCCATATTCAAGGTAACAGAAGGAGGAAAGTGACCATGCCCGACAGTTTAAGAAAACCAACTCTTGAAACCCTGGGACTGGGATCGGTACTGGAGATATTCGAAAACAGCCGTTTGCCGGTCCGGACAGAAGACAAGGTGGATGAAGTCTTTGGCCAGGCGGATGACCGGGGGGCGCTGGTCATATCGGGCGCAAACGGTATCGTGGGCGCCGGTAAAACCATGCAATTGGGTTCGCGGCTGGAATCCTATGATATACCGGTTGTCGCCCTGGATTTCCCCGGTGTTCCGGACGGACTGGGGAAACAGTTTCCGGGTTTATCCCGGGCCTTCGGAAAATCCAAAGCCCATGAGATTATGCAGAACGTCAGCCGGCTTCATACCGATGGTTCCCGGTTGCCTTCCCGATTAAAAGCATTCAAGCCGAAATTCCTTCTGGAAGCCATCCCGGAGATACTGGAAATCAAAAAATCCCACTATGAAATCTTTAGAGCCAATTTTCCGGAAATTGAAATCCGCTCCGTCACCTCGGGTTTTCCCGCCTCCCAACTGGGTGTGGGTATCACCCACCCTGCTTTCCCCCATGAAATTAATAAAGTTTTTGAGGTGGTGGAGAACAGCCCGTCAGCCATAACCCATTTGTTTTGGTCACTGGGACTGATTCCGGTTGAGGTCAGTGACCACTGGTCATTTGTACTGGATGTGCTGTTCTGCGGACTGACCCTGGCTTCATTGCGGTTCCACCGGGCATCCAACATGCCTTTCTGGAAAATCGACAAATACGTCCGGAAGCAGCTGGGACCGAATCCGTTCCGGGCTCATGACGCCATTGGCGCCAAGGGAGCCAATTTCCTGACATGGTCCTGCCTGAACGATCTCAGCAAGCATTACGGAGACCTGTTTCTCCCCACACCGGAACTGGTGGAACGAAAAGATACCGGCCAGAACTGGTATCCCCTGAACCACAACCGTCCCCTGGTAAACTGGTCCTTGGACGGTGAGGAGGAAAAGGAACTTCAGACCTGGATACTGGGCCCGACCATTCAAATGGCCAGTCTGTTGCTCAAGGAAAAAAGATCCCACCTGAGCCAGATTAATGCCATTGGTGAACTCTGCGCCCAGTTCAGGCGCGGGATTCTGGCCGAAATCCGCAGCCTGGGAACAGGAGCGGCAAAGAAAATAGTTGAAAACTACCATGAATTACATCCGGAAGCTGCCAAGCAATGCTGGTATCCCGATACCCTGGAGGAAATAAACGGAACCGAATGGCAGCAACTTTATGTGAATGCCGAACATAACGGAAAAATCGGTATCATCTCCATAAGCCGGGAGAGTTACAATCAGGATGTGAATGAAGAATTAAACCGGGCAATCGATTGGTTAAAAAACAATAATATCGAGCGGGTGATTGTTACCGGTGATTTCCACCTCTCTACCCAGATGGTTGGCGCTGACACCAATGAATTCTTTCCCGCGCTGAATGACCGGGAAATCGGCTTTCAGATTTCCTTAAACTGGTCAAAAACCGCCCGAAGGTTAAATGATGAGTTCAAGGTATCGGTAGGGTTTATTAATGGCAAACGCTGCCTGGGCGGATTCCTGGAATTGCTTATGCACTGCCATTTCCTGATCTCGGTTAACGAGTCCAGCCTGGGAATGCCGGAAGTCACACTGCCGGTTGTCCCGGGAATGGAAGGATGCCACTGGCCGTTCCGAAAAGCAAATTCCCGGGATTGGCCAAAATTGCTCAACCTGCTGCTGGGTGGAAAATTTATCAAATCACAGGAAACCGTCGGATGGTTAACCGATTTTACCGGCTCCCTGGAAGAATCCCTGAGTCAGGCCTGGAAAATCGTCAGCGGCCTGGACCATGGAATTCCCAGAAGGACACTGGAATCCGGAGCGCTCAAGGAATCGCTATCGGATATCGGCAACCTGATTGCGACCGGAGATGAGAGTTTGGAGGCGGCCCGAAAAGCCATTTTCGATACCATACGGGACTCCTGCAAAGCCAGCCTGCCCGCTGCCCTGGAAATCCAGGCCCGTCATTCGGCGGAATTTATGACCGGCCCAGCTTGTCAGAAAGGCGTGATCGGAAATGAATTTTTCAAAACCATGCTGTTATAACCGGTAAAAATATAATTAGCCCCATGGTCATCCTCGGAATATCGGCTTTTTATCATGACAGCGCCGTCGCTCTGGTCAGGGACGGCGAAATCCTGTATGCCGCCCAGGAAGAAAGGTTCAGCCGCAAAAAACATGATGCCGGATTCCCGGAAAAAGCACTGGAAAATTGCCTTGAGACCATTGGAATTGCTGCGGATCAACTGGATATGGCTGTGTTTTATGAAAAACCTTTCCTGAAACTGGACCGCCTGATGGATACCTACATGCAATTTGCCCCCAGGGGACTTAGGAGTTTCCTGAAGGCCATTCCCGTTTGGACCAAACAGAAAATTTTCATAAAAGACATCATCCGCCAAAAACTCAACCGGGATGATATTCCGGTGCTGTTTGCTCTCCACCATGAATCTCACGCCGCATCCGCTTTTTATCCATCCCCATTTCAAGAGGCTGCCATCCTGACCGTTGACGGTGTCGGGGAATGGGACACCCTGACGATCTCGCGGGGTCAGGGACACCGTATTCAAATCCTTAAGAAAATCAGTTTCCCCCATTCGCTGGGACTTTTGTATTCGGCGTTTACCTATTTCACCGGATTCAAGGTGAATTCAGGCGAATACAAGTTGATGGGCCTGGCCCCCTATGGAGAACCCCGGTACGCTGAACTCATCTTACGAGAACTGGTCGATGTCAAGCCTGACGGCTCATTCCGGTTGAATCTGAAATACTTCAACTACCATGTGGGCCTCACCATGACCAACAGGAAATTCGAAAAATTGTTCAACGCCTCACCCAGAAAACCGGAAACCGCAATCAGGCAAATTGACATGGACCTGTCCGCATCCATCCAGAAGGTCATCGAGGATATCATGGATCGAATCATTCACACCACCAAAAAAGTGATTCTTTCCGATAACCTTTGCCTGGCCGGCGGTGTGGCGCTTAATTGCGTTTCCAACGGGAAGCTATTGAAGAAACAAATTTTTAAAAATATCTGGATCCAGCCGGCAGCCGGTGATGCCGGCGGTGCATTGGGCGCTGCCCTGTATGTCTGGCACACCCACCTCGAAAACAAACGGACAGTGGGCAATGGCCGGGATTCACAGAAAGGTTCCTTTCTCGGCCCCTCTTACCCGGCTGAAGAAATAAAGCAATTTCTCGACCGCAACCGGGTAAAATACCAGCAAATTCCCCACAGGGAAATGAGCATAAGGGTAGCCCGTTTGCTTGACAACCAGAAAATCATCGGGTTCTTCCAGGGGAAGCTTGAATTCGGGCCCCGGGCTCTGGGATCGCGCAGCATTATCGGCGACGCCCG
>CAZOWT010000229.1:0-4069 GCA_964583345.1 uncultured Clostridia bacterium | reverse complement strand
CTGATGCTGGATATGGAAGTCGTCGATGCGGTCAAACAGGGAAAATTTCATATATATCCGGTCAAAACCATCGATGAGGGCATCGAGATCCTTACCGGCATTCCGGCCGGCCATCCGGGGAACGAGGGCCGATACGAAGCGGGCACCGTGAATTATCTGGTTGACAGCAAGCTGCGGGAATTTGCCGACATCTGGAAGGAATACAAATAACCTGTATACCGCCTTAATACGTTGTTCAGCGCATGGAGACCCGACCCGCTGCCCTGATGATCGTTTCTTAAAAAAATTTGGTTCCCCGCAATTTTTTGAAGCCACGATCGTATATCTTTATAGCGGTACAAAAATCCAATGGATGAAGCGGAAATTTCAAGCGCAATTGACGCCTGTCAGCAGGGTAACAGGGAATTCTTTACCTCCATTATACAGGATTATCAAAGCGCGCTGTATCATTTTTGCTACCATTTTTTGGGTTCCCGTCAGGATTCAGAGGATGCTTCGGTTGATATTTTTATAAAGGTGTATCGGTCATTAGGTTCCTTTAATCCCCGGTACAAATTTTCAACCTGGCTTTATAAAATCGCTTACAATCACCTGGTGGAGATATCAAGACGAAAAAAAAGGGAAAATCGTTATTTCGAATCTGAAATGGTGCATGGCGCGGAAGTGGTGGTTCAGGAAACACCGGATTCCGTTTTCTTCAAGAACGCAGACCAGGAGGATGTGAAAAATGGGCTTCAATCCATTTCCCCCAACAGCAGAACCGCTTTGATGCTGCGCTATTATCATCAGTTATCTTACCGGGAAATCTGTCAGGTCATGGATATCCCCCTGAATACGGTTGCCAGTCTGATTTTCCGGGGGAAAAGTGAATTAAGAAAAAAACTTGGCAGGGAGGGGATATAAATGAAGTGTTTCAACGAGATGACCTATATGCTTTTTTTGGATGACGAACTGCCGGGGGAAAAAGCGCACCAGATTTCCCATCATTTGAAAAGATGCCCGCAATGCCGGAAACTGGTTCAGCGGCTTCATGAAGAAAATACCGGTATCTCAAGCCTGTTTGCGCTTGACCACCCTGTACCTGATCAGGCGCAGTTGATTTTCAATCGGATCAATACAGTCCCTAAATCCCCCTCCCGATTTGATCGGATTAATTTCCCACATCTTGTCAGGGGAATGAGAATCGCCACGTTGTTATTGTTGATTTTCCTCTTGTCTGTTTTTATTTTTTTAAACAAAAAACCGGCTGTTTCCAACCTGGTCCAGGAGGTTCTGCTGCAAAGCGCCAGGGTAGAAGGTCATTCGGTGCAAACCCATGTTTTTAATTCCGGGGATACGGATATTACATTTATCTGGCTGGAAAAAATATAATGGAGGTTAACATGAACATCAAAAAACGGATGATTTTGTTTTTACTGGCCTTTTTTTTGGCCGGTTTATGGCTTGAAGCCGGGGAAGGTATTTTCTTGACCCTGCGCCTTTATAAAGGTATCAGGGATTCCGGGAAATCGGATCCGGGTCACCTCAATTCCTACTCTTTGAAAAAAATTGCCGATACAACCATTCTTTCCGATGAACAAGCCCTTAAGGAGAAAAATTCCATCATCAAAATTTACAATCTTAAATATGCGCACTATCTCTACAAATTTGAAATGATGTTATCCAGAAACAACCAGCGTGGCACTGTCCGGGACGTTGTTCTGGATCAGCGGGAATTGAATGTTGTGGTCGGTCATGTCATTGGAACGCCGGCTACTTTCAGGGCAACGATTTTGAGCAGACAAAAAAACGAAAAGCCCCTGATGGAATCGGACGTCATTATTCCCGAAGGGAAAACCGCTGTCCTGGGGTTTGAGGATTCGGAAGGGAAAATATATTTTCTGGCCTTGAGGCGGGAGAAAGATCAGAATGTTGCTAAAAATGAAACCATCCGATCGATTGAAGTCCCGAAACTGATCAGTCGTTTCGAACCCCGCTATCCCTCCTCCGCCCTGGTGAAAAATATAGATGGGCTGGTGATCCTGGAATGCCACACGGATTTGCAGGGCCAGGTTAATAATATCCAGGTGATTGAGGGTCCACCGGAATTGGCAGAACCGGCAAAAATCGATATTTTGAAATGGAAGTATTCTCCCTGGAAGATCAACGGCAATCCGGAACCAGTCCGTATGCATCTGATGATATTTTTTAAGATCACAGGCAATTCGGTCAAATCGATCGATACCAGCGAAGCGGGGATAGAAGGGACCTACGAGCGCTACAAACCCATGATGAAAAAATGGAAAACCTCCTATCCGGTCTCTGAGGAAAATAAGGCTATCCTGGAGATTATCATTGTCGAAGGGAAAAACAGATTTGAAAGGGAACCATAAGGAGACAGGAATGAAAAAAATTTTTCTGATGATTATTTTCCTTTTCATGATGCTGGTGTTGAATGGTGAGGTGGTTAATCCCGATCGACCGCAAAAAGGGGAATGGGATTTCAAGCTGGAAAAGCTTTGGGAAATTAACCGATTGGGTGAGGAAGTTTTCGGACGTCCCCTTCAGGTGCTGGTTACCGAAAACGGTCGTGTGGCGGTTTATGATTCGAAACTTGATATTAACCGCCTTTTTACCCCGGATGGGCAATTGATAACCTCGTTCGGGAAAAAGGGCGAAGGCCCGGGTGAGATCAAAAACCAGGAGTGGATGTATGCGGTTAATGGAAAGCTGGCGGTTCCCGATGGGGGAAAGGTTCACTATTTCAGCCAGGATGGCATCTATATCCAATCACAAAAAAAACCTTTCGGGTTGAATGTGGTTTATTTTTTAAGTGAAGATGAGTTCATCTCCGCTCCACTCACAATTTTCCAGATGACAGGAGGCAGGGCAAGGATTTCGCTTTATCATATTAAAAATCAGATTGAAAAAACGATTGCTGATTTTAAAGTGTTTAACGGAGGCATCGGCAGTAGTGGATCTCAGGTATATGATGTGATCGTCGCCGGGCTTTCTCCGATGATGACGATCGGGTATCATGACGGCAGGCTGTATTATGGCATGAACAATGCGTACACCATAAATATTTGCTCCCTGGATGGTGAATTTATAAATAAATTTTCAGTAAACCGAAAGAAGAGACCTGTGTCTTCCTCTGCAAAAAAGGAACGTTTTAAAGATTCAAACATGCCGGATGATGCCATCAAACAAATCGTCAGTAGCCTTCCCGATGAAATCGCATGCTTCGACCGGATTGAGATTCATAATAGCTTGATTTTTGTCACTGTGGCCGATCTGGAGCACTGGAAAGAGAGCGGCCGAAAACCCAAGCAAATAGATATCTTTTCTTGCGGGGGAAAGTACCTCTATCGCGCCTTTCTCAGGTTCGATGAGGGATCCCGTCTGTTTCAAACGCCTTTTTCCAATCTGGTGATCAGTGGTGATTACCTTTATGCTGCGCTCGAGGATGCCAACGGAGAGGCGATATTGGCAAAATTCAAGATCACCCTTCCCAGAGAGTCAATTAAGTAGGGTGTGAAAAAAATTGAAAAAAATTGCATTGTTTCTTTTATGCTTTGGTTTTGTACTGCCGGGCGCTGGTAAAACCGAAAAAAAAGTGGGATTCTATCCGGATGGGAAAATCAGGTATTCCGGTTTCATCAGGAACGGGAAACAGGAGGGAAAATGGACCTACTGGTATGCCAATGGGCAAATCAAGGGGGAAGCCAGCTATAAAGAAGGGAAACTGCATGGGCTTTGCACATATCGCGACCAGATGCTGGGAGAAAAACTGGCAGGGGAATATCGGGATGGGAATCCTTTTTCCGGGCGGTTTGTTCTGGAGTGGCATGAAAATGGGAATCCGGCCTTTGAAATCGAATGCAAAGATTTTTTGCTGGACGGGAAATGGATTAAGTGGTATCCAAACGGAATAAAAGAAGAAGAGCGGCATTACCGGAAAGCGGTTTTGCAAGGAACCTGGAGCTGGCGGTATGAGAATGGGCAGATGAGTGAGAAACGCCAGTACCGGGATGGCAAAAAAAACGGGCGGTGGTTGTGGTGGCGGGAAGACGGAAGCCTGGCTGAGCAG
>CAZOWT010000228.1:506-4226 GCA_964583345.1 uncultured Clostridia bacterium | reverse complement strand
GAGCCAGGACCGTTTGGGTTCAGGCCGACAGAACCCGGTCCAACGAGGAAACCCTGGTATTTTCCGATGACGGCACTGGGATGACCACCCGCCACGCCCAGAAATTTCTTTTCCGTCTATATGCCTCCAGTAAAACAGATGACAAATTCTCTGCCGGCATGTATGGAATCGGATTCTGGACAGTCCTGCGCTTCGGCCCCACCCGTATCATCATTGAGTCAAATACCGGCAGCCGGGAGTGGGCCATTGAACTGGATGCCGAACTGCAGTCCAAAAAGGTCCCCTGCCAGTTGAATCGCAGGGGAACCCGGGTCACCCTGATCCGGAAAGCCATATTTGAGAATCTAACGGATTTTAAAAATTCGGTGAGGGAAAGGTTATCCTATTACTGCGGTTATTTGCGCCGCAATGACAGAAAATCAACCCCATTGCCGGTTTATTTTCACCAGGAGAAGATCTCCCGCGATTTTCATCTGCCGGGAATAATCAGCAGCCGTTTTAAAAAAGGTTCGCTCGAAGGCGCGGTGGGTTTCAGCCGGAAACCCCGGGTAATCTTATATGCCCGGGGGCTGCCGGTATGGGAGGGGACCATACTGGATGAACTCTCTCACATCGCTTCCCCCGGCGAACAGGAATCCGAAATCGGGCAGGGGCTGGCTCCGGTATTCTTACTCAACGGCAACAACCTGGATGTCAACATATCCCGAAAAACCATCATCGAAAACCGGGCCTTGAAAGAGGTGATTAAAACCGCCCGGTCCGAAATGGAAGACCTGATCAACCGCTATGCCGGCGCCATCGATACCGGCAGCCCTTTTCGCAAAATAAAAAACCGGCTGCAAACCCTGTGGAGAAAGCTAAAAAAGTCATTCTGGCTGAAATTGCTTCTTTTTTTGATGCTTTTCATCCCCCTGGAGGTTTTTATCCTGAATACCGTTTTTCCCTCGCTGGGTTCCCGACCGGGCCGTTTCTTTGCCCAAACCAATTCCTTTTTGCTGGAGAAGACGTTCCCCTATCCGGAGGCAACCGTTTCCCGTTTCTCCCGGCCGGCTAGTCTGGAGATTTCCTATCAACCCGGTAATCCGGTTTGGTTCAGGGTTTTTATAGCAGGCCAATTTAATAAAAAACTGGGTTTCAACCGGTCTGTATCCGCTGAAACCCGGATCCCGGTAGCCGGGCCAATATCCGGAGAACCCATGGTCATACGGCTTAAGATCCCGGACAGGGGGAAACTGTTCCTCCCGGTTCCGAATGGCCGGGTACCGGATGGCAATCAGGCAACCCTGAACGGCCGAACCCGAATCCCCATTTCCCGGAATGCCAACGGAGAAGACTTTGTATCCGTGGAACAAAAAAAAGGGATTATCGAATATTCCTGTTCTCCGCCCGAATACCAGCTACTTCTGTCACCTGCGCAACTCCTGGAGCTGACCCGTCTGCCTGCCGGCCTTAACCTGCCTGACCGGATCGAAACCTGGCTTGAACAGGCGGCCCGGCAGCCAATCGAAGAAAAAATCGATCTGGCTCTCCGCCTGACCCGCTCTTATTTCGTCTACGACAAATCACCGGAAACCGCTGTGGCCTGGGAGCGGCAGAAGAACCATTCCGACTGGATACAAAAGGCATTCGGCATCGGAAAAGGTGATTGCGATATCATCAATAGCGTCACTGCCCTGTTTCTGAGGCGAATGGGAATCCCGGCCAGGCTGGTTGTCGGTCTGATCGGAGAAAACGGCCGGGTCCTGAATATGCTTCACGCCTGGATCGAATATTATGACCGGGGTTGGAAATCCCTTGATTCATCCGGACTGGTTTCATCAACATCCACACCCCCAGCGCCCCCGGACAACGGACAACCAGCTTCTGGAAATTTCAACGACAGCCAAAAAATAACCGGCATCCGGCTCCCGGATACAGGCACCTCCCGGTGGCTGTTTTTCCTGGTTTCCATTGCCCTCTGCATCATTCCCCTGCTAACCTTTCTCCTGCGGAAAAGGAATCACCAGCCGGTTTATTTAACGGGCCACCGGGAGGAAATCAGGAGAGACCTGGCCCGGATTGCCATGGGTTCCATCCTTCAACCCGGTTTATGGAAGGCCGAAAACCCCATATGGACCGCAGAAATAATACCCACCATTGACCATAAATTCCTGTCGCTGAAAAAAGCCATCCGGATTTCCCGACAGGGGAAACTGGTCATTGGCACCCGGGCCTGCCGGTTCTGCCAGGAATTCATTGGCCGGGGAATTCCGGTTCTGGACCTGGGTGATCCGGCATTCAGGCCATTGATCAAACTGCTTCCCGATTCCCTCAACCTGGACAGTCTGGAGAAAATGAAACCGGCCTGGCCCGCAGATATCGAAGGCAAGCCTCTGGCCAGGCTGCTGGATGCCGTTAACCGGAAATTGCCGAATATTGGTAAAGATCTTCCGCTTTTTGTATGGAGCCCCGGCCTCAATGGAACGGATTTCCTCTCGGTCCGTCTGCCGGCCACGGCCGGGTGTTTTAAGCTATTGAATCGGCGGAAGCCGTTTGCCCGAACAGCCGGAAAGCCCGGCCTGCCGGAGAAATTTTTGGGCGTCAATCCCGGAAGCCGGCAACTGGGTATCCAGGCCCGGCTTTTTGCCGAGAATCCGCTGCTGGCCTGTTATAACCTGATCAAAACCAGTATAGCTGAATCCGGACTTTTCCCCGGACAGCAGCAGCGGTTGCAGAGAAAAGCGGCACGCCTGCTTTTGGGGGAGATGGAATGAACAACCGCCTTCTATCCATCGATGTCGATGCCCATCTGGAAAAACTGGCCACCAGGTCCTACCGCTCTCCGGCCCATTTTCCGGTCGAGTTGGTCAGATCCGCTTTGAAACGGGGTGCAGAAAAAATTGATATCCAAATCGAAAAAAACCGTTTTGAAATCCGGGATGACGGCCGGCCGCTTGATTCAACACAACTGGAACTGCTCAAATCACTGCTGGATACCGCCGCTGCCGATAAATCCAGGGAACAGGCCATCATTGACCTCCAGGACTCTGACGGTATCGGCCTGCTGGCCATATTCTCATCCTCACCCACCCGGATAGATATTTTAACCTCCGGCCAATCAAAGGAGCACATCCTGGCCTTTGACAGGGGTGCCATCAACCGGTTCGAAAGCCGCAACTTGGGACCGGACAAGCCGGGCCGGCATCAGGAGACCCGAATCATCCTTTTCAGAAAGGGTATTTATATGGATCAGGAGAATCAAATATTGCGGGAATACTGCCGCGGTGTTGCCCGGGAGATACGGATAAAAAACCACCTGATCAGCGGCAAATCACTGATCCGCAATGCCATGGTTTCCATGCGGATAAATCCCGGAACATCCGGTATTACCGGTGAAGTGGGAGTCCCGATCCGGGGGGATGTCTGCCGAATATGGCTTCTCAATCAGGGAATACCTTTGAGCAGAAAAATTATCAGCCCCTGGAAGGGATTCGTATTTGACGCCGCCATGGAATTTTCCGGTGAAATCACCGGAAAAATTTTGAATGAAATCCTGGGGGAAGTGACCGCCCTCTACCAATACCTGATTGAAAAATTTAAAAAATTCCCCCCTGGTCAGCAAAACCGTATCGAAGAGCTGGTATTCAAACACTTTGCCGCCAATGGCAGCCGGTTGCTGATCGACCGCTTCCCGGTTTTTTATTCCCTTTTCATTCTCGATAGACTTTTCTTTATGTTTAA
>CAZOWT010000228.1:0-496 GCA_964583345.1 uncultured Clostridia bacterium | reverse complement strand
GGTTTTTTATTCCCTGACCGACCGGTTTTATTTTACCCTGCCACAGATACTACAACTGGCAAATGAACAGGCCATCACCGTAATCCCCGATCAGCAACCCCCACCCGGCCATAACCTGGCCGGAAGAAGAGTTTTCCGGTTGAATGAACGGCAAATCGATTTGCTGGCCAATCAGGCCGGCATTCCCCTCCAGTTCCTGCCGCCCGGTGCCTCCAGGCGGAATATAAAAAATTTAATTTTCGAATACCGGGAAACCCTGAAAACAAAACTGGACAGAATCTTTGCCGGCCGCAAGACTCCGGTTCCACCGGATCAGCTGACCGCAGAGGAAAAGAAGTTTGCGCGATTGATGGCCGACTTCCTGAACCGAAAAAATCCGGACGAAAAAGTGGAAATGGAATTCATCAATGCCAGGCGGCTGACACCCTTCCTGATTCTTACCGATGAGTCCTCGTTGCTCAAACACCGGAGAAAACTGCGGATTCACCGCTATCAT
>CAZOWT010000227.1:0-4251 GCA_964583345.1 uncultured Clostridia bacterium | reverse complement strand
TTTACTGAATAAACTTATGCTTAAGGCGGACAACATGGAAACACGAAGAAAATTTTTAAAAAAAACTGCTGCCGGAGGAATAGCCGGTATTATTTCCTCGGGTACCGCTCCTGCCTTTACACAGGATATAGGAATCCTGAAACTGGCCGATGATTGAATAAGAGGCTTCCGGACCCGGATGACGGTCAAACAGGCCGGGCTGGCTTATCCAGCCTGATTCGGATATTCCCGTCTCCGGGCGACCGTCCGCAGCGGTTCCCGGTTCGGTCCGGGAAAAACCGCCCGGTTGCCCCCGGTCGTCACGCATGGCTGCAAAGGGCTTGCCCCCGCCCAGGGAGAGGTCGATGGCGTTTTTCATGAATTTGAATATCTGGCCGGAATCCTTGAATTTGACCTCCAGCTTCATGGGGTGGACATTCACATCAATTTCCCCGGGCGGAACCTCGATCAGAAGGATGGCCACCGGGCTGCGGCTTTTTTCCAGGTAATTGCCATAAGTTTGGTTCAGGGCGGCAAACAGGGTCTTTTCCCGCACCGGGCGGTGGTTGACAAAAAAATACTGGTGCCGTTTATGGGCTGCCCCGGCATTGGTCCGGGAGGCAAATCCGGTAATCGAAACCGGGGGCTGGCCATAACTGATTTCCTGCAGCCCGTCCAGGAATTCTTTGCCGAATACCTGGTAAATCCGTTCCCGCAGGGAAGCGGTTTTTTTATACCGGAAAACGGTTTTTCCGTTATGGTCCAGGCTGAAGGAAATATGAAAATTTGCCAGGCAGCACTGTTGGACAAAAGCGGTAATCTGGTTGAGCTCGGTCCGGTCGCTCTTGAGAAATTTCTTTCGCACCGGAAAGTTGTAAAACAGGTCCTCCACCTCTATCCGGGTGCCCCGGTTGCAGGCAATGGCCCGGACAGCAACCATTTGCCGGTCCCGAAATTCGGCCATAACCCCGGCGCCATCATCATTGTTGGCCGATTCCAGGCTGACTCTCGATACCTCCAGGACAGACGGAAGGGCTTCACCGCGAAATCCCAGGGTGGATATGCGATCCAGGTCGCTCAACTCGGTCAACTTGGAAGTGGAATGCCTTTTGAAGGCGGTTTCGATGTCATCGGGATCGAAACCCTGGCCGTTGTCCTCCACCCGGATGGCCCGCTTGCCGCCGTCGGTCAGGAAGACCGAAATATCATCGGCTCCGGCATCGATGGAATTCTCGACCAGTTCCTTGACCACCGAAAGCGGGCGTTCGATTACCTCGCCGGCGGCGATTTTTTCGTATACATTGGCGTCCAGTATCTTTATTTTACCCATGAGATTTTTCCCGGGAATTTCTTTTTATCACAACCCCGGCCTTTTTGCAATTGACAGGCCGGCCCAAAAAAATTATAATAAACGGGGAGAAGAAAAATGTTGTCCATATACAAATACGGCGAGGAAGTCCTCAAGGCCAGAGCCAAAGAAGTCAAGGATATCGATGAGAAACTGGCCGGCCTGGTCGAGAAGATGCGCACCACCATGTACCGGGCCAGCGGCATCGGCCTGGCCGCGCCCCAGATCGGCGAGTCCATCCAGCTGGCCATCGTGGACACCACTTCCGGAGAGAACCAGGCCGAATTCATGGTGCTGATCAATCCGGAAATTATTTCTTCCGACGGCATGGAAACCAACGAGGAAGGCTGCCTGTCCATTCCCGGTGTTTCCGCGCCGGTCGAACGGGCCACCCACATCCTGGTGCGGGCCTATGACCTGCAGGGAAAGGAAATCCGGCAGGAATACGAAGGCTACAAGGCCCGGGTAATCCAGCATGAAATCGACCACCTGCGGGGTATCCTGATCCTGGACCGGGTTTCGAGTCTGAAAAAACAGCTGATGAAGAAGGAAATCAGAAGGCTGAAAAAGAATGAAGAATGGTAAGATCGTTTTCTTCGGAACCTCGGCCATCGGACTTTCTTTTTTACATTTCCTGCAGGAATCGTTTGACATCCGGATGGTGGTTACCCAGCCGGATGCCCCGGGAGGCCGGGGCCGGCAGCTGATTTGCCCGCCCCCGAAGTCCTTTGCCCGGGAGAACAGCTGTCAGCTCGAACAGCCGAACCAATTGAGGAACCCGGTCTTCATCCGGAACCTGAAAGCCATCAGACCCGATATCGGGGTGGTGATCGCCTACGGCAAGCTTATCCCCGAGGCCGTCTACACCATCCCCCGTTTTCACACCATCAATGTACATTTTTCCCTCCTGCCCCGTTACCGGGGGGCAGCCCCGGTGCAGCGGGCCCTGGAAAACGGCGAGGAAACCACCGGAATCACCATTTTTGAAATCAACCGCCGCCTGGATGCCGGAGACATATGGAGCCGGAAGGAATTCGATATTTTTCCCGAGGATACATCCGCCACCCTGATGGACCGGCTCAGCCGGGAGGGCGCCCCTTTTCTCATCCGGACAATCCGGGATATCCTGGAAAACAAAATTGTCAAAATCCCCCAGAATCATGAACAGGCCACCCTGGCGCCGCCACTCCGCAAGGAAGAAGGCCGGGTGGACTGGAACCTGACCGCCGCCCAGCTGAAAAACCGGTTCCGGGCATTCACTCCCTGGCCCGGGCTCTTCTTTACCCTGAAACAACGGCTGGTGAAAATCAAAAAAATCACCCCCCTGGAAATCACCCCGGATCTGGGCAGGCTGATGAAGGGCCGGTCTCCCGGAGAAACCGTTAAAATGGACGAAACCGGGCTGGTGGTCTGCTGCGGCGGGCCCAGCCTGGCCAGAATCGAAGAATTCCAGCCTGAAGGCAAAAAATCCATGACCCCCTACTGCTTTTCCCTGGGAAACCCGCTGCCCGGAAAACTGAATTGAACACCTTCTCTTCCCCCTTCCAGGTCCTTAGAAATTATCACCATTCCCACGGAAACCTGAAAATCATACTCAACCGCCACCTGCGCCGGCACAGCGGCCGGACCGGCGCCTCCATCACCCACCTGGTTTACGGGGTCATCCGTTGGGAAAAGATCCTGGACTGGGTAATCGAAAGGCTCTCCCTCCGGACCCTGGAAAAGATTACCAGCGACAACCTGATTTTGCTGAGAATGGGAATATACCTGCTGCTGTTTTCCCGTTCCACGCCGGATTATGCCGCGGTCAACGAGATTGTGGGCCTGGGGCGCGACCGGGAACGGGGATTTCTCAATGGCGTGCTCAGAAACGCCGGCCGGCGCCGGCAGGAATTGCTGGAGGGTATCGGGGATATCCGGGACCCTCAGGTAAAATATTCCATGTCCGCCATGCTTATCGACAGCCTGAAAGGGTTTTCCGCCAATCCCGATTTTGACCTGGACTACCTGAACCGGGAACCGCTCTTTCACCTCCGGGCCAACACGTCGCGGATATCCAAGCAAGAACTGAAAGGCCTGCTGGACGCCGTTTCAATGGAATCCAGAGAAATCGAGGATCCCGAATGCTTTGAAATCCGACAGCCGGGCAAAATCCTGGGACCGGTGCTGGAAAAGGGATTGGGTTATTTGCAGAACACCGGTTCCCAACTGGTGTCGCTGGTGGCTGCCGAATTTGCCCGGGCACGGGTGCTGGACTGCTGCGCCGCCCCGGGGACCAAATCCCTGACCCTGAGGCTGCTCAAACCGGAACTCCTGGTGGCGGAAAACGACATCAGCCGGAAACGGATGCGGGTGCTGCAGCGCCATCGCCGGCAGTGCGGCCTGCCGGAAACCAACCTGCTGGTCTCGGATATCCGGCAACCGGCCCTTAAAAACCGATTTGACCTGATTCTGGTCGACGCGCCCTGCAGTTCTTCGGGAACCCTGAGAAAGAACCCGGACCTGAAATTGAAGCTGGACGCCGATTCGGTTGGCCTTGAGGCCGAACTCCAGGCCAATATCCTGGAGTCGGTTTTCAGAACCTTCCCCGGTTCCCATATCCTGTTTGCGGTCTGCAGCTTCCTGAGCCAGGAGACCGAAGATTTGCTGGAAAAAATCGCCGGGCGAATACCGCCCGGACAAATGCCGGAACCAATGGACCTGTCGGAACTCCCGGTCCTGCGCGCATTTTCCCGGCGCCGGGCGAAATGGGGGACCTATTTGCTTCCGGACCCCCGGCTGAACAACGACCTGTTTTACCTGGCCCTGCTCAAAAGCCGGTCCGGACAACAGCGGTAAGCAAAATGGTATGAGTATTCCGTTCAATGACAAAAGAGTGGAGGAGACTGTTTGCGCAAGCCCGTTTCCCGGTCGCTTCCGGGGAT
>CAZOWT010000226.1:0-4332 GCA_964583345.1 uncultured Clostridia bacterium | reverse complement strand
TAAAGGATTGACATGGAGTACACCTTTTAGAATTTCGGCTGACCATCAATCTCGGTACCCGGATATTGCGACTGATTCCTCAGGAAGGAATTATGTGGTGTGGGCAGATGGGGGATCAGGTATCTATTTCTGTAAAACTTTACATTGATTTTGATAATCAAAATCCACATATAAATTTTACTTGCTTGAAAACAGAGCTTTGTATCAGAACGGGTGATTACCTAAGCCTTATTAAATGATTTTTTATTGAAGAAAATATTATAATCTGGATTGATTTTTATCTGGAAGTCAGGTTTGATAAAGCGGGATTTTTGTACTATAATAACTTTCTGTTTTTCAGAGAGGGAAAAGCAAATCATGACTGAAAAAACCATTCGGGGAAAAAAATGCCCCCATTGCTCATCTTTTGTTAAGGATGGCCTGAAAAAATGTCCGGTATGCGGTTCCGGGCTGAAACCGAAGTCCACCCGCACCCGGGCTGAATCGGATGGGGAGGGATTTTCGGAACCCAAGACCTTAGATATGGGGGATCGGGCGGGTGTTATTATCTGTGACAAATGCGGAACGGAAAATGCCCCGGACTTCAGATTCTGCAAGATATGCAAACATCCCCTGAAGGGCCATACCGTGCCGGAACCTTATGAGACATCCGGAACCGCGCCGCAAAAAGCAGCCAAAATTAAACTGAAATTGGAATGGAAACTGATTCCGCCCGGATATGAAACATTGGATCGGATCGAATTAAAAGAATTCCTTCCTTATTTCAGCGGTGTGGGGGAGTGGCTGGGATATGCTTTTTTTGTATTCCGGACCTCCGACGTATTGAAAATCATGGTCAGGAAGACCGATCCGAAAACCGATCCCAGTTTTTTCAGAAAGCGCGAAGGCGCTTTTATGCTCGAAAGCGGACGGGATTTTTTCCTGGGAGCCATGCGGTTCAATCTTCTCGGCGACCTCGATGAACAGGCCGATTCGGGGACGGTCATGCGATCGGAAAAAACCGTTTTGAAAGGTCCCGGTGAACGCGATATCCTTTCCGAGAAAAAGGGAGTTCCCAGGATAAAAACGGCCGATGTTAAAACATCCTCCGCTGAATCGGAAATCCGTGAAAAAATTCTTCTGGGAAGGGACTGGCTGGTTGAAAATCTAGGATGCGATCCGGAAGATTTGCGGAAAAACGGAGTCTCACAGGAACATGCCCGCCTGAGCCCGATGTCAGGAGGTTGCTGGCTTTTGGAACCGGTGAATAAAAAACCGGTTTTCGAAACCATTGAAAAAATTCCGGTTTTATTGAATGATGGCGATTGCCTGCGCTTTCTTTCCTTGAAGGGCCCGGTGGAATTCAGCCTTCACCTGAAATCGGGGGGCGAATAGATGCTGGCGGTATTTTTCATTTTATTCGGCAGCATCGGTGTTTTTCTGAACTGGCCGGTTTTCCGCGACGGCATCTTCAGACTCCTGACCAGCCCCTGGAGTGAGAATTCCCTGTTTTTTGCCATACAGCAGTACAGCCATGGTTTTTCCCGGCCGGACGGGATTGTGGTTATCGGCCTGTCGCTTGTGATATTATTGACCGCTTTTATCCGGACCCGGAGATTTGTTCTGAACCTGCGGATTCTGTTGCTGGTGATTATCATGGCCATCATGGCTTCGGAATTATTCACAGTGTTTCAACTGAAGTTCCCCCTGTATTCTTATACCGGTTTGCTCTATTCCGGCCTGTTTTATTTTTTCGCACTCGTTTCCGCTATTTTCAGGTTTGGTTCCATGAAATCCTTCAACTCAACCTTCATGGGTAAACCCATGAGCGAAAGCCGGGTTTTTTCCCAGACCTTCAGCCAGGTGCTTGGCCGGGTATCCGGAAGCCTTCAGATTAACATTGAGGCCGTTGACCAAATCAGCCCGGATTTCAATCAAGGAAAAGAGAACCTGTTCGGTTCGGCTGAAATCAAAATTGGCCGGGATAAAGACTGGGCGGACCTGGTGGTTGGAGACCAGTGGGACATGGTCAGCAATCGGCATGGCATCATCAGGGCCATCGGGAATTCCCTGGTTTACGAGCCGTTATCCGGCCATTATGCCTTTGCCCTGAATGGGAATCCTTATACCGTTCCCCGGGAAATTCCCAGTTCCACCCGATTGAACCTGGTATCAGGGGCCGGTCCGGTTTTGACTGTTTCCTACCGGTTTCAGAAACAGCCCCTATTGCATCCCAAAACCATGCTCCGAGCAGGAGAAATTGCCCGCGACGAATTCAAGCGTCTGCAATCCACATTTAAGGTACTGGTCATCATGGTAATTTTAGGCCTCCCCCTGCTATGGATTTTTTCCGGTATTCAAAAAAAAGCCTTGGGAAATTATATTGACGGGATAAAAATCCAGAATGAACAGTTTACCCGGGATCTGGAAGAAAAGGTCGGTACCATCGAGGAAATGAACCGGGAATCGGGAAAAACCCGGGATGAGATCAGGCGGCTGAAAAACCGGATCAAAGGCCTTGAACAGACAGAAAGGGTAAACCAGGATGAGGTTGATAATTCCCGGGACCGGCTGGATGGCTTGAAAAACCGGAATTACTCCGGGAAAATTTCCTTGGAACGGCAGAGAGTGGCCAAAATCATTGATATCAAACTCAGTTCCCAGCGAATTTCGATATATTTTCCGGCCGTTACTTTTTTTGCTGAGCAAAAAGTGGTTTTCGGAGCCGGTTTCTTTTTGAAGGATAGAAGCGGTAAATATGTCCTGGCAACGGAAAAATCAAAAATCCTGGACCGGGTCAATCCCAAAAGTATCCGGACATTTTTCTTTATCTACCCGGATTCCTGGAAGGCATTCGAAAAGTATTATTCTGATGTGGAAAACCGGAAAATCTCGATAACGGCATTTCGACGGGACCTGGAAAAAAACAGTGCCCGCTACAACCTGATGGCCATCGATGGCCGGCAATGGAAGCAGGGAGGGGGTGAATGTGACGGGAATGCCGTGGTTACCTCATGGGTTAAAAATTTTCCCGGATATCTCCTTCCCTATGTTCCCGGAATGGATTCTGGGTTTTCAAGCCCTGATCAGGCGATTGTATATGGTTTCAGTTCCGGAAGGAAAATGGTCGTTCCGGTGAGCGTCGTCAGTCGAACCCGCCAGCTCATAACCGTTAAATCCGCATCTGTTGCCGGATTTTCAGGGGGCCTGCTGATCCGGGTATCGACAGGTGGAAAATATACCGCCATCGGTATTTCCCATTCCAGCGGTAAAGCGCCCCCGAGCCGGCAATTGAAATTCCTGGCTTTTTGATATCCCATTGACAGACATGAATCGAATTGACAGATATAAGGTCATAAAGGAAATCGGAGCCGGGGGATTCGGATCGGTTTATCTGGTGGAAGCGGATGGGAATCAATATGCCCTGAAACAACTTTCCCGCAATAATCTGGAACCGGAAATCACCGAAAGGTTCATCAGGGAGGCGTTGCGGGTTGAGGAACTCAGAAAAAATTACAAACTCGATTACCTGGTGCGGATTTACGATGTTCTATTCGAGCAAAATGCTTTTGTCATGGAATATATACCCGAGAGTTCCGCCGATTATTTTTTCAAAGCGAAAGATGAAAACTTTATAGGACTTCTCATCCAGGCTATCTTCGAACTGCACCAGATCGGTGTGGTCCACCGCGATATCAAACCGGAAAATTTAAGGGTCAAGGAGGGCAAACCGGTTCTGATTGATTTCGGTATTGCTTCCTGGTGGGACAGCCGTAGCAAAATCATTCCCACCGGGACAAAATTTTATTCCCCGCCCGAGATTGTCTGTATTTTCGACGAATACAAGCGGCTGCATGCAGCCCGGGAAGCCAACAAGAAATTAATAGACATTCAGCCGGATAATGCCCGGGAGCGCATCAAACACATCAAAAAGCTTCATGATGTCTATAGCCTGGGTATTACCATCGGTGAATTGTTCAATGGCGGCCTACCGTTTAACCGCAACACCTACATCGAATACCTGGATAAGGGAGACAGTAAGGGATTCCGGGACTGGCTTTCAAGAATTCCCGGGCATTTTCGTCTCTTTGTCGAGAAATGCACCGCATTTTTCCCGGATTCCAGGCCGCAGTTGAATGAGCAGGACATTGCACCAGTATCTGCAGCCGGCACCCGTTCGCTTCCGCTGCCCGAATGCGGCTTGAGCACGCACGGAAACGACAGGGCCCCGCCACCCAGCTCCTTCAGATGCCCCGAGACGGCCAGGGCCTTCGGGCAAGGCACGCCGTGGCCTTGCCAGGCCTGCTTGGCGGCCTGCTTGAGGCTCACGTAGAGGTCGGACTCGTCCTTCAC
>CAZOWT010000225.1:562-4351 GCA_964583345.1 uncultured Clostridia bacterium | reverse complement strand
TCGGTTGTCATGAACCCGATCTTCAAAAAACTCGCGCACCACCTGGACCGAATTCCAAACGGATACCCGGCTACAGCCAGCGGAGTGGAATTAAAGATTCTAGCCAGGTTGTTTACCCCGGAAGAAGCTGAAGTAGCCTGCAATATGAGTTTGGACTCGCTTTCCGTTAACACAATTGCCAAAAGGCTGGGTCAAAATGAGCGGGATACATTTATAAAATTAAAATCCATGGTTAAAAAGGGTCTGATTAATATCGAGAGGGGACGCGACGGCCTGCTGTTTAAACTGATACCCTTCATTGTCGGCTTTTATGAGCGCCAGAATGCCCGTATCGATGCTGAATTTGCCCGCCTGTTTGAACAATACTATCACGAAGCTTTGCACAATATGTTGACCATCAAGCCCTCGGTTCACCGGGTCATTCCGGTGGAACAATCCATTCCGGTCACCATGGAAGTCATGCCGTATGAACGGGCTTCCACCTATCTCGATCAGGCCAGATCCTGGGGAGTGTTAAAATGCATATGCCGCATCCAGAAGACTCTTATCGGGCAGGGATGCGGTCACACGATCGAAAATTGCCTGGCTTTTTCAACCAAAACCGGTGCTTTCGGAGCCACCGATGTCATCAGGGAAATTTCCAAAGAAGAAGCATTTCAGATTCTGGCCAGTGCAGCCGATGAAGGGCTGGTTCATACCACCCACAATACCCAGGATGGAATAGATTATATCTGTAATTGCTGTACCTGCTGCTGCGGTCTTCTCCGGGGAACCATCGAGTATGAAAATTTGAATTCGGTGGGAACATCGGATTTTTATGCCGAAGTTGATCAAACAATCTGTTCCGGATGTTCGGTCTGTGTCGACCGGTGCCAGTTCCGGGCGCTTGAAGTCAAAGAGGGAACCTGTAGGGTTGATAAAGTCCGCTGTTTTGGCTGCGGCCTCTGTGTTGCCGCCTGTCCGGAATCCGCCCTTTCACTCCGATTAAAAAACAAGGATGACCTCAATCCTCCTCCCAAATCAGAAAAGGAATGGCAAGAAAAAAGAATACTCACCAGGAAAGAAAAAAAAATTTAAAAAAAAGGTCTTTTGTCCTTAATTTGTTACATTTTATGCTGCACCGGTTGGCATCCATATTGCTGTTTCTACCGATATGAAGGAGGCAGCATGAAAAAAACATTAATTCTGACGTCAGTCCTGATTTTTCTATTAACCACCTTTTACGGGTGTGCCACGATTTTCAGAGGCGACAGCACCAAAGTCCGATTTAATTCCGATCCCCAGGGAGCCAGGGTATTTTTGAACGGACATTATCAAGGCCGAACCCCCATGAAACTGCATTTGAAATCCAGTCAATCTTATTCCATTGAATTCAGGAAGGAAGGATTTGAACCCGTGGTTCGTCAAATCAACAGCAAGGTGGGTGCAGGCTGGGTTATATTGGATGTATTGGTCGGAATGGTTCCGGTTGTGGTGGATGCCCTTACCGGATCCTGGTATCATCTGGACCAGAAAAATGTCAATGTTATCCTGACCAGTCAGCAACCCTGATGACCGGGGTATAAAAATTTGGAGGCAAATCTGTCCGCTTCAGCGCACAGATTTGCCACAATACGGGCAAAAGGAAAAATCATTTGAAAAAGATTTATGGCAAAAATGGCATTGCCGCTTTTCCTGGAGATGATTAGAATCCGAGGATTCGTTTTTACCCGGTGAAGCGGTATTGCAACTCGGGCAAAAAAGAAAAGGCGTTCCCTTTTTTACCGGGATCAGAGGAATAAAAAAAAAGCTCAAATAATGGTCGATCCTTCTGGTTTGCATGGGACAATACCCACAGGCGGAGCAGGCTTGTGGATGGTTGCCCAGGGAAACGGTTTTCGTCTGAATTCCACCGATGATTAAAAACATCTTCAGGTATCCCGCCGCATGGATGGTAACCTTTTAATATATTCGTTAAAACCAACAGCGATTATGCTTTATGATTCATCGAGTTCTTCTTTAAATCTTTCTCGTAATCTTTCGATTTTGCTTTTGGGGATATACTGGCCCACATGTCCGCAGTTCAGGCATACATATGAACGGGTTTTGGAACCGGACACACTGAATACACCACTGGGCACAAAAACATTTGATACACCGCCAATTCCCAGATAACCGAAACACAGGTTCTCGCCGCCGCAGGCAACACAGGAAAATTTATCAATGTTTTGCATTTAGGCCTCCGTTTTTGATTATAACACATGGAAAAAAGTAATCCAATATTTTTCATGGATTCCGTGCCGGGTTTATCTGGCATAACAATAAAGGCAGCCGAAGTCACAGGTTCCATAGGTTCCGATATCCACGCTCTGCTGACACAAACAGTGCGGGCGTTGGGAGCGATCTTTTTTATAGGCGATGTCCAGGCCGAATTGCCGATTAAAAAGTTGCTCATCGACACATTTTCCGTTTTTAATGGAATTCCATTTGTCTGCGGGATTTTCTGCACAGATCTGAATTTCCAAACCGTTTTTCCGGGATTCTTCAGAAAAATAAAATGTTATTTCTTCGTATCTTTCAGGGTATTTCCTGATATCCCTGATAAAATGTTGCGACCGGTCGAAGCGGCGGACAACCTTGGGATACCAGTCCAAAAAACTGACCACAACCCGGAAAACGTAAGGAGAAATCATCTTCGCCAGACGGGAAAAATTCTTTTTATGAAAGCTAATATCGGTATCGGCCGACCAGATAACCGGATCATATCTCCAGATGATTCTATTTTTTTCTATTCGGGAATGCAATTTTTTTAATGCCGAGAAGGCATCCTTAAAATCCGGTATTCCGGGTTCAAGCCAGCCCGGATAGTCATTCAGGGTGAATAAAAAGTAATAAGGAATTTTCTGTTTTTCAATGAAATCCAGGCAGGGAAAAAAGGGAAGCGGATACCGGGTCCAGAAAACAAATCCGTCAATATCTTCCTTATTTAAGGATATCTCACGTTGCATTTTTGGATTGAATGGATTGGCGACGGTTACCGTTCCCTTATTTAAGCGGTCCAGGAGCCACTCACCATGGAAAGCGGGAATATCCGTGCGTCTGGACGCGCTCAGAATCAATTTTCCGGCCTTAACTATTTTTTTCTGATCAATACCAGGGACAGGTCGTCAAACCGTGGTGAATCGCCCACAAAATCCTCAACAGCCTGCACAATGGATTCTCCGAGTTTCCCGGTATTTTCAAATTCCGGTCTGGAAAGCAGATGGAACAGTCTTTCGGTACCGAAAAATTCTCCGGCTTCGTTTTGAGCTTCAATCACCCCATCTGAATAAATGGCCAGTAGTTCATTTTTCTTTAATAGAATTTTTTTCACTGAATATCCGGACCGTGGAGAGATTCCCAGAGCCCGGTCTCCCTTTTCCGTGACCTGAATTCCATTCTTGCTTTTGATCACAGGCGGGATATGCCCGGCATTCAGCATTTTTACGGACTCAGAGCCTGATTTTATTTGCAAATATATCAATGAGGCAAAACTTTTTGATACCGTATCCCGGAAAAAAATTTCATTTATTTTTTTCCCCAGTGCGGCAATCGAGTCAAATTCACTGACCAGCGCCCGCAAGGTGGATTGCAGTTTGGCCATTAACAAAGCCGCCGGAAGTCCCTTTCCGGAAATATCCCCCAGTGCCAGCCCAAAAGACCTGCTGCCTAGGTTGATGATGTCGATCAGGTCGCCGCCCACATCATTCGCCGGTCTGGAATACAGCCAAACATCCCATCCCGGAATATCCGGCTTGGTTTCCGGTAAGA
>CAZOWT010000225.1:0-552 GCA_964583345.1 uncultured Clostridia bacterium | reverse complement strand
ACCTTAATTTGATAATTGTCTACATAGGTAAGCCCGGTAAGAGAGCTTCCTGAACGGCTCTTCCGGCGATGAGTTCATCACGGGCCAAAAGCTTGTCTTTCAGCTCGAGCATCAGGATAAACAACAGGATGATTCCGCCGATAATTTTCAGGTTGCTGTCAAATCGGACATTGGTCTCTCCGATGGTTCCGGAAACATTGATCAAGATCAAGAACAGACTGACAACCAGCAGAATCCGGCGCACCGGGGTTAATTTCAGGTAAAGGCTTTTAAAAAGCCAGATAACGGTAAAAAACCAGCGTTTGAACCGCCCCATGGCATCAAGGCGCTGAAGATGCTCTTCTTCCAGATAGAATTCCTTGGCTTCCTTGAAATCACGGCGGACCGTCTGTTTTATTTCATCCAGGTTGATTTTCACAAGTGTCTCCTCTCCCATTTTAGTCAATAAAAATGGTTTTTTCAAGATAAAAAAAAACCTCGGGCCAAAAAAACCGGGGTTTTGTTTTGAGGAGTCTACTGAAACGAATACCAATAAATACAGGCTAGATGAAC
>CAZOWT010000224.1:0-4391 GCA_964583345.1 uncultured Clostridia bacterium | reverse complement strand
TTGAATACCCCGTTAAGAAAGAAAATAATTGCCGATTACACCGGTTGCAAGAAACGGCTCCTGCTTCTGGACTATGACGGCACTCTGGTCAATTTCAACCCGGATCCGCAGAAGGCCCGGCCGGACAAGAAATTGCTTTCGCTCCTGAGTGTGCTGGCCGAAAATCCGCTGAACAAGCTGGTGATCATCAGCGGAAGGGACAGCAGCACCCTGGAAAAATGGATCGGTCACCTGCCCTGCGCCATGATCGCCGAACACGGGGCGTTGATCAAGGACAAGCCCAGCCGAGACTGGGACCGCCAGCGGGAATTCTCCACCGAATGGAAAGAACAGGTGCGATCAATTTTATACAATTATTCGGTCCACCTCCCGGGTTCGTTTGTGGAAGAAAAAAAATACGGGATTGCCTGGCATTACCGGAACGCCAATCCGGAACTTGGCCAGATCAGATCAAGCGAATTATTCGAATACCTCAGCGAATTCCTGGCCAACACCGACCTTCAGGTCATTCACGGAAACAAGGTCATCGAGGTCAGAATGGTGGGTATTAACAAGGGAGAGGCGACTAAATATTTTCTCAAATCCGAATCCTGGGATTTTATCCTGGCAATCGGAGACGACTGGACCGACGAGGATATTTTTAAAATATTGCCTCCTTCAGCCTATTCGGTCAAAGTCGGATTCAAATCCACCCAGGCCAGATTTTACCTGGATTCAGTCGAAACCTGCCGCCATTTTCTGGAACTACTGTCCAAAGAATAAATTAACGGTCTCCTCTTTTAGGCAAAAGCCAGAATTTGATCTCCTCCGGTTTTATTTCTTTTATAACCAACAAGAGAATCAGGTAGGTCAGGGAAAGTACGGCCATCCCAAATGTGAAAGAATGAACCGACAAATCAGCAAATTTCATCAAAACCAAAATAACCATGCTGGCGAGCACGATTCGGGCCATTGACTTCAGGTCGTATAACAAACCGAACTTCTTGACCGTCAGTAATATACCCGCTCCGAAAGCAATGATCCCGGTAATTAAAAACGAGCAGGCCGCCCCCCGGAGACCCCATTTCGGTACCAGGATGATATTTGACATCAACGCCACTCCAATAAGAAGTATCTCCACTTTCAACAGGAGAATCGGCCTGTTATCAGCCAAAATGATATATGTCATCAGGTAATAAAAACCATAGAACAGGAAGGCAATGGTCAAAATCCGAAGTACTGCCGCTCCGGGTAGAAACCGATTCGAAAAAAGCAATGAAATAACGATTTCGGAATAGACCAGAATCATGATCAGAAATGGAAAAATGATAAGAGCATAAAGGCGGTTGGCCTGGCGGGCATAATGAACACTCAATTTGTCTTTCTTTTCGTGGATTGACCTTGCCAGACTGGGAAACAGTATGGCCACCAGAGCCAGCAATATCAGAAAAGGTGCCCTGGACAGGATTACCGCCATTGAATAAAAACCGATTTCCAGGTTCTTTTTTATAAGCAGCTTGATAAAAAACAAATCCATATTCAAGAGAAGGTGAGAAGCCAAAGCAAAAAAAATGATTGGATAAGAAAATTTCAGAATCTTTGCTACGGGAAACACCGATTGAATTTTCAACATTTGCCTGCAAAACATCACACCCAGAGCCGATCCAATCAATGAAGCCAGCGCATTGCCAATAAAAGCGCCTTTCAAGCCGATCCAATACACCATAAAAAACGAAAATACAAATTTCCCTCCGGCATACGTGGACAACAAAAGGGCCAGCCGGACATAACGCCCGCCCCCGTTGATCGAACCGACAAAAATAAAATACAAAGAATAGAGGGGAATATCCAAGGCGGCGATGATGATCAAACCGCTCAAATTTTTATCTCCGAAAATTTTGGAAAATAGCGGTGCCATTAAAACCATCAGTATCATAAACAAAACACCCAAGGCCAATTGCAATCTAAGGCCGGTTTGAAGTACACCCGGCGCATTCGATTCATTCTCCGCGGTGTATTTTTTTACGGCCATGGGAATGGCTGATGAGAGCGAGATTTCAAACCAGATAAGAAGAGCCATTACAAACACATAGTTACCGTAAGGTGACGGACCCAGGAATCGGGCCAGAATGAAATGCAGCAGATAACCAAAACCAAAAAAGATTCCCTGGGAAATAATCAGAATCAGTGTACTCTTTACAAGATTGCGGCTCATTTTCAGATTCAGAAGAAAAAAACCCGATACCGGATTCCGCCGGCGATCCGTCCCAGCGAAAAAGCAACATTTCTTATCAGGTGAAGCGCCGGATAGAGTAAAATCCACTTGAGATTTTTCATCTTTTTTGCCACCGGGATGCTTTTAAAGGCGGCCCCCAGCAGAACGGCAGCCAACAATATCATCCCAATCTTGAGTGAAAAAGGGATGATCAGGGCCATCATGAAAAACAAAGAAGAAAAAATCAGAAAATCAAAATTAAAAAAAACCGATATACCCGGGAAATGAAACTCCTTTTCCATCGTCTCCAGAAAATAAGATTTTATCCTGACATAGGAAATGCCCTGATTCTGCCGCTTAAACAGAAGGGCCTGCCCGCAGCCATATAAGAAAAACTGAATGATCAAACCGGATAAATTGCTTCGGTGCCGGTGTCGAACCACCGCCCGCGGTTCATAGAGAAGTCGGTAATGTTTTTGCTGAACCCTCCGGCACAGATCATAATCCCCGCAGGTTGGATAGGATTCATCGAAACCGTTTAATTCAAGCAGTATTTGTTTCCGATATGACATGTTGGCTGAACCGGTTAGCCCGGACATAAAACGATTTTTTCGTCGAAGAACCAAACCGCCTTCCGGGGTCATAAAATCCAGAATTCCCATACCTAAAAAAACCTCGGTTGCGCGGGTCCCCCGGCAGGAAATCAACTTTCCGCCCACACCGCCGATACGGGCATCCTGATAGGCACCGACCAGGTTTTTCAACCAGTCGCGTTCAACCAGACAATCACTGTCAGTAAACGCCACAATCTCTCCCTTGGACTGGCCGATACCGGCATTACGGGCCGCATACTGGTTGACGAATTCAACCTTGACCAATCGAACCGGAAATGTTCTGACAATTTCCCGGGTACGATCCGAAGAATGATCATCCACCACAATAACTTCATAACCAGGATAGTCAAGGTTTGTCAACGATTCCAGGCACCATCCGATGGTTTGTTCCCGATTTCTTACCGGAACCACAATGGAAACAAAAGGATAACGGATCACTTGAGCCCCTCCCCGACCTTTGAGACCAGCGATCGGATTTTCCCCGAAGGGTCCACCGGAATCGATTTCCCCAACTGGATGTCAATCCGAATAGGCTTTCCCATGATTCCGATCATGGTTTGCCTGACCAAATGTTCGGTGCGATCCGAAAAATTTTTATCCGGAACCAGTCGAATCAACAACCGGTCCTTTCTTTCCTGGATGATGCGGAACTGCCCCACTCCGGCAATAAGTTTTAACTGGTTAACGATTCTGGAGGGCGACAACCATTCGCCGGTCGGTGAGCGTAAAAAGTCATCCGCTCGACCCTCGAGTGATTTTAGCAGCGGAAAAATCCGGCCGCATCTGCATGTTTCCTGGGAAACCATCCCCATATCACCGGTATCGTATCGAATAAAAGGCATGGCCCGATAATTCAGGTTGGTACAGACAATCCTTCCTATTTCCCCCAAACGGGCGGGTCTCCCCTGTTTGATGATTTCCAGCACAACCGTATCGATATTGATGTGATAGCCATTGTGTGCAGAACACTCCCAGGCAATGCAACCGAACTCGGTGGCCCCGTAAAAATCAAACACCTCAGCCTTGAAGGTCGTTTCAATCAATTTCCGGGCCTGCTGGTCCAGGAGACTTCCCATGGAAAAAACCAAACGTGGAGTAATCCCGGTGATCATTTCATCCCGGACATATCTGGCCAGATTCACCAGTTCAAACGGATTCCCCCTGATGATATCCGGCTTGCTTTTCCTTAATCTGTCAATTTTTTCCCGCGTATCAAGCAGGATGGAAATTATGTCCCTTCGCCAGATTCCCAGGTACTCGAACCATGGTCTGGATGGAAAATTAAATTTGAAATAAGCAGTGACGTCACCCAACCGTTTTCCATTTTCCAGCGAGGTCCGGGCCCAGACCAGATCGTTGTATTCACTGTCCCGGTGCCTCAGGAAAACCGCCAGGGGAATACCACTGGAACCACCGGTGGTAATCCGTTTGCATCCGATGCGGCTGACATTTCTGGAAAGGATATCCTCCTCAGGCACATCCCGGATTTGTGCCCGGGTCGTAATTGGAATGTGATCCAGATCACCGACCGCCCGTATGTCATGGGGTTTTACGCCCGCTCGATCAAATAATTCCCGGTAATA
>CAZOWT010000223.1:0-4424 GCA_964583345.1 uncultured Clostridia bacterium | reverse complement strand
CCCTGAATGGGTTTTGGCCGTCTTCGTCCGGACTCATCGGGGTCCCCCAGTTCCATTTTCTGCACCCTCATTTTGTTGACCCGCCCTTCCGCATCCCCGAAATATTCAATCGGGTTGGTGAGGGTCATGAATTCGATTCCCTCTTCTTTGGCATGGTGAACTTCTTCGATTCTGGCCGGCATCTCGACTTCCGATCTCCGGTATACGATCATGGCCCTTTCGGCACCCAGTCTTTTTGCCGTCCTGACCGAATCCATGGCGGTATTTCCGCCTCCGAGTACGGCCACCTGTTTTCCCCTGACAATCGGCGTATCGTACTCGGGGAATTTAAACGCTTTCATCAGGTTGACCCGGGTGAGGTACTCATTGGATGAATATATTCCAATGAGGTTTTCGCCGGGGATATTCATGAATTTGGGGAGTCCGGCGCCGCTGCCGATAAAAAAAGCCTCATATCCCTGCTCTTTGAGCTGTTCCAGGCTGACGGTTTTGCCCACGATATAATTCTTGACGAATTTTACTCCCATTTTTTCCAGAATTCCGATTTCGGTACGCACGATTGCCTTGGGCAGCCTGAATTCGGGGATGCCGTAGACCAGGACGCCTCCGAATTCGTGGAGTGCCTCAAAAACCGTCACCTCGTATCCGAGTTTGATCATTTCACCGGCAAAGGTGAGGCCGGACGGCCCGGAACCGACCACCGCGATTTTGCGGTTATTTTTTTCTGCGGTTTCCGGAATGGATATATTCCCGCTGTTTCGTTCGTAATCCGATGCAAACCTCTCCAGGTTTCCGATTCCCACCGGAGGACGGTTCATTTTATTATAAATGCATTTGCTCTCACATTGGGATTCCTGAGGGCAGACCCGTCCGCAGATGGCCGGCAGCGCATTGGTTTCCTTTAAAACCCGGGCAGCGTTCAGGAAGTCTCCCTTCTCAATGTTTTTTATAAATCCGGGGATGTTGATGTTGACCGGGCAGCCGGAAATGCAGGTGGGGGTCTGGCAATCCAGGCAACGGGTGGATTCCTGCATGGCCTGCTTTTCTGATAAGCCCTGGTTGACTTCATTGAAGTTTTTATTTCTTATTGTCGGGGCATTTTCAGGCATTTTGACCCGATCGATTTTGGTCCGTTCTTTGGCTGTCAGTTTTTTTCTTAAATCAGTCCGCCACTCCTGATTTCTGTCCTTCTTCAGTTCCTCGTAATCAACCGGCATTTTGACTCCTTTATTTCATGGATTCCAGATATTTCGAATAGGAGGCTTGCTCTTCCTTTTTATAGGCGTTCAGGCGTTTCAGCATCTCATCGAAATCGACCTGATGGGCGTCGAATTCCGGGCCGTCCACGCAGACGAATTTGGTTTTGCCGCCCACGCTGACCCGGCAGGCGCCGCACATCCCGGTTCCGTCCACCATGATGGTGTTAAGGCTGGCGATGGTATGAATATCATACTTCTGGGTGAGCAGGGCCACAAATTTCATCATGATGGCGGGGCCGATGGCCACCACCAGATCCACTTTCTCTCTTTTGACCACTTCCTCGATACCGGCGGTCACCAATCCTTTTTTTCCGGCTGACCCGTCGTCGGTCATGATGACCAGTTCATCGGTGAATACCTTCATTTCATTCTCCAGAATAATGAGGTCTTTGCTTCTGGCAGCCAGTATGGTGATGAGCCGGTTGCCGGCTTCTTTTAAAGCCTTGGCAATCGGGTACATGGGAGCGATTCCCACGCCGCCTCCGGCCGCTATTACGGTTCCGACTTTCTCGATTTTTGTGGCCCTTCCCAACGGCCCGACCAGGTCGGAGATGATATCTCCGGTTTTTAAATTAAATAATTTATGCGATGTGGTTCCCACTTTTTGAATGATCAGGGTGATGGTCCCTTTGTCCGGATCCGAATCGGCTATGGTCAGAGGAATTCGCTCGCCTTTTTCAGATATTTTGATAATAACAAACTGACCGGCCTGCCTGCTTCTGGCCACATCCGGACTGTCGATGACCAGTTGCACCACATTTTCCGACAGGATGTTTTTCTGGATGATTTTGAACATCTGGATACCTCCGAAAAAATTTAAGGTTACAAGATAGCAAAAAAAAAGGGAAATTTCAATTCAAAAATACTTTTTCTTTGGTGATATTAAAATAAAAGACGGTGTGCTAAAATAAAAAAGTCCGGTTGGCCGGTATTTACGGGATTAACCGGAAGCAAGGGATATCATGTTTAAAAGGGTTGGCCGGATAAATAAAAATGCCATATTGGCCGGGGTAATGGCCGGCATGGTCATTTTAACCAATGCCTGTATTCCCGGCAGGTACCTGGCGGTGACGGATTCTTCCGGAAATCATCGCCATATCAAAATAAAATTTGTTTTTCAGGACCGGGAGAAAAAACAGAGCGGAAAGATCATCATGAAATTTGACCGCAACCGGACCCGGCTGGTGTTTCTGTCCTCGCTGAATCAAGTATATTTTGAGCTTTTCGTAGAAAAAGATATGGCCTGGCTCATTAATACCCGGGAGAAAAAATTCTGGAATGGAAAATTCCGTGAACTGATTAAAGAGATGTGGAACCTGGACCTGAGCATGGAGGAATTCAAACTTCTGCTGTCCGAAGGGATTGTTCCCGAAAAAAAATTAAAATCCGCCGGGTTCGACTATTCCATTCAAACCGACGAGGCTTCCGGAACTCCCCTGCAGGTCAGGCTGTCCGATAGCATGACAACCATCATCCTCAAGATTCAAAACCAGTCGGTTCGCTCCGGAGGAATTCCCTTTGATGCGGATTTCTCCCGGCTCAGGAAGAGTGATCTCAGTTCGGTTTTAAACTGGGAATAATCGATCCGGGCCGGGGGTGATGCGGTTTGCGGAAACGCGATGGCTCACATTTCCGCAAACCGTTTATTTCGGGATAAATTATTTCCCCTTTCTGATGATGATGTTCCCGTGATAGGTTTTAAAATAGAATTCGGGGCCGCCGCCGTTGATGGCGCCGTAAACTCCTTTTTCGATGGTAACCAGGTATTTACCGCTTTCGCTCCGCTTCTCTTCTTTCTGGGACTTTGACTGGATATTGATATCAAAGTCGGTGTAAATATCACCGTGGTCTGATTTCATCTTCAGGTTTGCCTTGGTGCCGGCCGGGAAAGTAACATCGATTTTCCCGTGGAAGGTGCTGAAGGACATGGGTGTTTTGGAGTTAATCCCGGAGAAAACAGCGGTGATATACCCGTTATAGGTTTCAGCCACCACACTGCCGGAGATATCATTCAACTGGATGTACCCCTGAAAGTTTTTTATTTCAAGATCACCACTAACCTTGCTGGCAATGATATTGCCGTTTTGGTAGCCACCGAGCTTCAACGAGGTGTTATAAGGGACCTGAATGTTAAGGTTCACCGTATGATACATTGATTCGGACCTGATGGTTACCACATTGTTTTCTTCCTGGATGGATATATCCATGGAAACATTGGGTATGCGTTTCAGCCCTTTCAGTTCTTCCGCTTCTTTTATTGCCCTTTCTCTGGTTGTTCCGAGTTCTTTGAGTTCGCCTTTTTTCAGCTTAGCGATATCGGGGACAACCGGGGGTTCCGGGATCGCTCCTTCCTTTTCACCGGAGAGTTTCCTGGTAACCGTCTCCAGATTGACGATGACTTCTTTGCCGTTGGTACCGGTTACGGTGATTCCCCCGCTGAAAAGGTTTGCCTTCAGGATGCAGGGCTGACCGGGCTTGCTCAGCGGAACCACCACCCTGTCGTCGGGATGGATGGCGGACGTGAAAACCATCATGAAGATGATGATATTCAAGATAATGATTATTTTTTTCATTTCAACCTCCTGTGTATAGGTACTCGGTGAACAAAAAAAGGTGACAACTTTTCATGCTATAACCGCTGCGCTTTTTTTCCTGCGTTTTTTTCCGGTTGCCCGACCAGTTTTTGCAGAGATGCCTCGGCAAAGTCCCTGACTTCCGGATTGATGATTTTGCGGGCAATAAGCTGTTTAAGAGCTTGGGCGGCTTTTCGTTCTCGAATATCCACCATCAAATCGATCAGCGCAATCTGGACGATCGGTGATTGCTGGTGAGAAAGCGATTGAATGAGTCCATGCTTGACCATTTGATTGTCGGAAAAAAGATAAAGGGCGTCGGCGGCCGCCAGCCTGACGTTGGCGCTCGGGTCGTTGTTCAGCACCTGAAGAAGGATCTTCAGGGTATGGTCATCCGGATTTTTGACCGTCGAAGTCCAGCTGATACCGTTCAACCGGTCGCTGGCCGATTCCTGCTTCAACATGGTGAGAGCTGCGGTCTGGCGGATATCCCTGATTTCATTTTTCAAGGACCGGATTTCCTTTTGCACCGATCTGGGAGAGGACAGCGTATAACCGGCGATGAATCCCGCGAAAACAACCAAAACCGGCA
>CAZOWT010000222.1:0-4444 GCA_964583345.1 uncultured Clostridia bacterium | reverse complement strand
CCGCGGCTGTTCCCTGATCCAGATCCGTGAACCAGTTCAGAACCGAAGATTCGGCCTTTTGCGCAGTCCGGGTGGTCGCTATCGGGAAAAATTTCATTTCCAGAGATTTGAAAAACAGAAACCCTCCGGTCAGCAATATCAGCACCAGCACGACGCGGAACAGCCTGTTTATGAAGCTTTCATCGAGTTGCGGAGCGAAAACCTTTCCGAAAACCGCCAGGGATATCAAGAATATTCCCCATAACAGAAGATCGACCCAGGCTGCGGTAATGGTGCTTAAAAAGTAGAGTCCGCCGGCAATCAACAGAATGGAAAATAAGTGCTTGACGCCGCTCATCCAGGCCCCCCCTTTGGGCAGGCTGGATATGATACCGGAAAAAGTTCCCACCAGCAGAAAAATCATGCCCAGACCCAGAGAAAATGTGAATGTCAGCCAGAATCCCAGTATGATATTGCCGGTCTGGCTAACCCAGGATAGCAGGGCAATCAGCACCGGTCCCACACAGGGCGCGGCAATGATACCGGAAATTCCGCCAATGATCAGTGAACCCACAATCTCATTCCGGTACCCTTTCCGGGCTCCGGATGATATGGATGCCGGAACCGGAATCTCGAACAGTCCGGCCAGGCTCAGTCCCATGACAATAAAAATCGCAGCAATAATGACCACAACCAGCGGGTTTTGGAATGAGATACCGATCAGGGAACCGGTTTTGGCGGCGATTACACCCAGGATGGAATATACCAGGGATAATCCCAGAACAAAAAATATGGACAGGTAAAAACCCTTCAACCGGTTTTTCCCGCTCCGGGTTCCGATATATCCCATGACAATCGGGATAACCGGATAGACACATGGAGTCAGGCTGGTCAGGAATCCGGCCAGGAAAACCAGCAGGAATAAGAGCAGGGATTTTTTATCCAGCTCCCGCCGGATAATGCCTTCGATCTTCCGGGAAAATGATTCATCACCATCCAGGCCGGATTTTTTTTCCGCATCCGCCATTGCCATTTGCCGGGATTGTGCCCGGAAATTTTCTGTGAATTCTATTTGAATGTCTTCGGAAGACGGTGCAAAACAGACTTCACCGGGTTTTTCCCGGCACATCTGGTAGCCGATGGAAAATTTCAGCTTCACCGTCGCTTTGATTTCCCGGAGGGATTCCAGGTCCGCTGTCAGCTGAAATTCCCCTTTATACACGGTCTCATCCCCAAGCGTTTCACCGGCGGGAAACGCCACTTGATCGATCCGGATGTAGGGATTCTCTTCGACCTTGATCCAAAAAAAACCATGTTTGCGGTCGGTAATATGGTGATTCTCCGGGACCCGGATGGAAAAAACCACCTGGCTTTTTTCATAGACGATCCGGGACTGGATTTCAGGTTCCGGTACGGCCTGATCATTGAAAAACTGCGGCTGAATCAGCACAGCCATACCGGACAGCAACAGATACAAAAACCATTTTTTTATAACCATTTCAGTGATATTTTATTATCCCCGGCAATGTTTGTCAACCGTTCGGGGAATTCGGCCTATTGGATTTTAATCAGGATGAAGGTTACGTCATCATCAAAATCATCCATCCCGACAAACGCTTTCAATTCTGCGATGATCTTCTCTTTTATGCTTTCAGCTTCTTCTCCCTGATGGCGCCGGATGACATCAATAAACCCTGATAGGGTAAATTGTTGACCGTTACAATTTTCAGCCTCGGTTATGCCGTCGGTATACAAAGCCAGGATATCCCCTCTCATCAGGCTGAATTCAGCCTCCTGAACCGGAATGTCCGGGAACATGCCCAGTACCATTCCCCCCTCATCCAGCTCAATGGCTTTACCCCGGCGGATGACAACCGGTGGGACATGTCCGGCATTGATCCATTTCATGGTGAGATTTCTCGCGTCGATCAGACAGCTGAAAGATGTCACATACTGGTTGATATCCGTGGTTTCCGCAATCAGGTTGTTCAGATCTTTGATGGTGGTCACCATGTTCCGGTCTCTTTTGATATGGTAGAAAAAGTTTGCCCTGAAAATGGACATCAGCAGGGATGCGGGAATGCCGTGGCCGGAGATATCATTGACCGTGAAAATGGTCGAACCGTTATCCAGCCGGATGATATCATAATAGTCTCCTCCCACCTCTGACGAAGGGATATTAACAAAGGCAAAATCCAGTTGATCAATCGGTATTTTTTCATTGATCAGAAACGACTGCTGGATTTCCCGGGCGATCTGGATTTCTTTCTCTATTTTTTCCTTTTCCAGAATCTGTTTGAAGAGTTCGAATTTTTCGATCGATATGGCGGCAAAAACGGCAATACCTTTTATCAATTCCACCACTTCCCCGGGCAACGGTTTCTCCAGTTCTATCTGGAGATAACCCAGCATGCTGTTCCGGGTACGCAGGGGAAAAACCATGTGGCGTTCGTAAACTTTCGTCTTCTCGAATTTCCTCTCCATGGGGATGGTTTCATTTTTCAACAGCTTGTAGAGCATCCTCTGAGATTGGACCATGACATTGATCTCCTGGGGATCGATGATCTCCACAATAACATCCTTCATGACCTGAAAAATTTCATCCAGGTTGCTGGTTGAGGATATGATTTTTCCCAGTTCAAGCAACCGGGCTTTTTCATTGCTTTCCTGGATGGTTTTTTTGAACAGCAGTGCATTTTGAAGGGGAATGGCCACGAACCGGGAAATATATTCCAGCAGTTCCATGTCATTTTCATGAAACGTCCCGTCATTCTGGTTCACCGCTTCGATTACGCCCAGGAGCTTCCCGTCCATTTTTACCGGCACACCGGCAATGGAGCGGGTCCTGAAATCGGTCTTGGAATCAGTGAGCGCGGAAAACCGGGGATCACGCAAGCAATCATTGATGATAACCCCCTGTTCATGTTCGGCAATCCAGCCGACAATCCCCTCTCCCTTTTTCATGACAATCTTCTTTAATTCATTCTGGCGATCACCGGTCACGGTCTCAAAATGCAGTTCCTGCTTTTCCGGATGGTATAAAAAAATGGAAGATTCGGCGCAATCCAGGTGTTCCTTTACTTTTTCTGCGATTTTCTGCAACAGTGATTTCAAATCGATTTCAGCGAGCAGATCGATCATGTCATCCCGGATATGAACTGTGTTTGCCATTGGTCAAATTCAATTTTCCTGAAAATAAAAGGCAGGAACATTTTGATATTAGAAAACAATCCGAAAAAAGTCAATTAAATTGAAAAAATCGGTTTTACTTTTTTGCCTATATATTGTATATTTGTCCATGACAAACTTCACGGACAATAACCTCTGTTTTGTTTGCGGCAGCAACAATCCCCACGGACTCAGGCTTCAATTCCACCATGATACGGAAATTAACGGAATCAGGTCCGAAGTCACATTCCCGGAATACTGTCAGGGATGGACGGGTGTGGTTCACGGCGGTCTGGTTTCGACCGTGCTTGATGAAATCATGGTTAAATCCACTTCGGCTCAAGGTTACATTTGCGTGACCGCGGAAATTTTCGTAAAATTCAAAAAACCGGTTCTGACCGGAAGTCCATATGTGGTTACAGGAAAAATAACCGATATAAAAAGAAAATTGATATTTACCGAAGGCAAAATCATGGATGGGGACAAACAAATCGTGGCCCTGGCCAGCGCAAAATTTTTCACGGTAGGCCGCAAATAAAATGCTGATCCATGCCTATCATTACATTTGAAATCATCTCCCTGTTCAGAATTCAATTGAACCTGACCCGGTATCCCGAACTGTCTTCAAAAAAGAAGTTTATCCAGAAAGGAATTCGGATTCTCAGGCAATATACCCCCGGAATCTTGAAGTATCTATCCCGGCAGCATGTTATAGCCAACCTCAGCCACTTCGATATCGTGATTTTGACCGATAAAAAAAGGAACCGTGAAAGAATCAAACATTATTTCAGGCTGTGGATTCAGAAGGAAAAATCAAAACGCATCATTTACCTGATTTTCGAAGCCATCATCATTCCCTTTACCGGAATACTGGCCATTCTTCCCGGCCCCAATTTTTTCTTCTATGTCCCGGCCCTTCTGTTTTACTATCATCTGGTTTCTTTTTTGGGGCTGAAAAAAATTGATGTCGACAAACTGAACCTGAAAATACGATCGCTTTAGCCAAAGGGATTACATTCACCACGGATGATTTCAGTCCGGGAGTGTCTGGAAAAAACAGGCGGCGACCGGATTTGAACCGATGAATAGCGGTTTTGCAGACCGCTGCCTTACCACTTGGCTACGCCGCCAAAATGGAGCGGGAAACGGGATTTGAACCCGCAACATCAACCTTGGCAAGGTTGCGCTCTACCATTGAGCTATTCCCGCTTGTTCTGGCTCCCCGGCAGGGATTCGAACCCCGAACCTAGTGGTTAACAGCCACCCGCTCTGCCGGTTGAGCTACCGGGGAAACCGT
>CAZOWT010000221.1:0-4448 GCA_964583345.1 uncultured Clostridia bacterium | reverse complement strand
ACCCGTTGTCGGAAATATCTTTTATCCTGGAATGACCCCGGCCGCATCCCCGGGAGAATGCCCGTCCCGCTTTAAAATTCCCGGTGCTCGGTCCTTTTTATGATTTCGTCCTGCAATTCTTTCCCCAGGTTGACAAAATAATCGCTGTAGCCGGCCACCCGGACGATTAAATTCCGGTATTTATCCGGAAATCTCTGGGCTTCTCTCAGGGTATCGGCGGTCACCACATTGAACTGCACATGATGCCCGTCCATGCGGAAATAGGCGCGAATCAGGTCAACCAGTTTATCTATCCCGGCTTTTTCAGCCAGAAGCTGGGGGGTAAATTTCATGTTCAGCAGAGTGCCGCCGGTACGTATATGGTCAATCTTTCCGGCGGATTTCATCACCGCCGTGGGTCCGTTTCTGTCAGCTCCCTGAACCGGGGATACCCCTTCTGAAAGCGGTTCACCCGATCGGCGGCCGTCCGGGAGTGCGCCGATAACACTGCCGAAATAGATATGGACGGTAGTGGGCAACAGGTTGATTCTGAAATGGCCATTCCGGGTATTGGGTCGGCCGTCAACCATTTGAAAAAAGGCCTCGAATACAGACCTCATGATTTCATCGGCACGTTCATCATCGTTTCCGTATTTCGGGGTTTCCTCCAGAAGCAGCCGGCGCATGCCCTGAAATCCGGAAAAATTATTGTCCAGGGCTTTCAGCATTTCAGACATGGAAATCTTTCGGGTTTCATATATATGGGTGCGAATGGCGGTTAAGGCATCAGTAATGGTTCCCAGGCCCACTCCCTGAATATAGGACGTGTTATAGCGGGCTCCTCCGGCATTGTAATCCAGTCCGTTCCGGATACAGTCATCGATGAGCAGGGAAAGAAACGGCACCGGCATGTATTTGGCGTACAGCCGCTCGATAATTTTGCTTCCCCTGATCTTGACATCCAGCAGAAACCGCAGTTGTTGCCTGAAGGCATCCATCAGTTCCTCAAATCCGGCAAAGGATTTCGGATCGCCGGTTGAAACGCCGACCTGGGTCTTGGTCCGGGGGTCGAATCCATTATGAAGGGTCAGCTCCAGCACCTTGGGCAGGTTGAAATAACCGGTGAGGATATAGGCTTCATTTCCGAAGGCCCCGCTCTCCACGCAACCCGATGCCCCGCCATTTCGGGCATCCGGAACCGATTTACCCTGCCTGACCAGTTCCTGGATGATGGTATCGGTATTGAAAATTGACGGTTGGCCGAAACCGGTCTTGATGATATTCAGGGCTTTTTTGATCAGCAGATCCGGATTTTTCTTGCTGACCTGAACCATGGAACTGGGCTGGAGTATCCGCATTTCCTCGATGACCTCCAGAATAAGATAGGTCAGTTCATTCACCCCGTCCGAACCGTCCTCTTTCAAGCCACCGAGATTAATCAGGCAAAAATCGGTGTAGGTATTGCTTTCCTGGGCAGTCACCCCCACTTTGGGTGGAGCCGGTTGGTTGTTGAATTTTATCCAGAAGGCCTGAAGCAATTCCCTGGCTCGCTCCCGGGTGAGGCTGCCGCCGGAAATTTCCTTCTGATAAAAGGGGTAGAGATGCTGGTCCAGCCTCCCGGGATTGAATGAATCCCAAGGGTTCAACTCGGTAATTACTCCCAGATGAACAAACCAGTAATACTGAAGCGCTTCCCAGAAACTTTCAGCGGCACGGGCCGGAACTTTTCGGCAAATTCTTGACATCTGCCGGAGTTCTTTTTTCCGCTCCGCATCCTCTTCACTTGCTGCCAGCCGGTCCAGTTCCTTTGCATGAAGTTGGGCAAATTTGACCAGCGCATCGGCCGCGATTCCCATGGCTTTCAGCTCTTCCAGCCTGTCAAAGGCCAGGGGATCGGTTTCAAAATCAAGCTCACTGATCCGGTCGGCCGTTTCCTGCTTCAATTCATCAAATCCGCTTGAATAAATCTTTTTCCCCAAAACCGTATGGCCAGGCGCCCGCTGTTCCATGAACTCGGTGAAGACGCCGCTTTTGTACGCTTTCATCCAGTCATTATCCATTTCCGCAAATATCTTTTCCCGCATCGAGCGGCTCTTCCAGTAAGGCATGACCACATTCACGTAGGCCTCCCGGGTTTTCCGGTCCACTGAAAAAGCGATTTTTTCACGGTTGTGCAGAATATCCAGATCTGACTGGCTGTGGGTGCAAATTTCCGGGTATGTGGGAGTGGCCGAAGGTGCCGGCCCCCTTTCGCCAACAATCAATTCTCCGGAATTGATGCAGATTTTTTTATTTTCCATGATATGTTTGAAAGCCATGGCCCGCTGGACCGGTATGGAAAAATTTTCGGTTTTCTGGTTGCAATAAAAATCAGTTAGCAGCAGCGCTCTTTCAGCCGAGATACGGGGTTTGTTTCTCAGGCTCTGCTTCCTCAATTTCTGGATTCTCCGGTTCATCGCTCAACCTCCTTGCCTCACCGCCAATCCCCGGGAACGGAAATAAGACCTGACCCGGGATAAAGATTGACGAGTCAATTCATCAACGGAAACCGACCGCTCTTTGGCAGCGTTCTCCAGCAGTTCGTTCATCTTGTTTTTCATCCTTAATTTTTTATATTTGGCGCCGGCAAAAGCATGGTATGCCAGCAGATCGATTCGTTCGGCCCTTTTCAATGACAGCACAAACCGGGCAATCTCCCGGATATTTTCTCGGGAATCGGTGATCGTGGGGACAACCGGCATCCTGATAATGAATTTCCCGGCCTGTTCATCCAGATATTTCAGATTTTCGAGAATGAGCCGGTTATCCGCGCCGGTATATTTCCGGTGAAGGGAATCATCCATGAATTTCAGGTCAAACAAAAAGAGATCGACCAGCCGGGCAACGGATTTGAAAATTTCAGGCTCCGCATATCCGGAGGTATCCAGGGTGGTGTGAATGCCCTTTTCCCGGCACCGATGGAGCAGGGCCATCAGGAATTCAGGTTGCATCAAAGGCTCACCACCGGAAAAGGTCACGCCGCCGCCTGATTGATCGAAGAACAAGTTTTCCTTTTCGATTTCCCGCATGACCTCTTCATCGGTTTTTTCCATTCCCACAGTTGTTCCGTTTTTTTTACTGCTTTTCGGGGGGTGAAGCATCTTTTCAATACCCGGATTCAGGCCTTCGGGATTGTGGCACCACCAGCAGGAAAGCGGGCATCCTTTGAGAAAAACCGTTGCCCGGATCCCGGGACCGTCATGAATGGCATAACGCTTGATGTCGAAAATAATGCCGCAGGCAGCGGGTTTCGGCCTCGTGCCGGTGCCTTCGCTTCTTAAATTATCTGTCCCGATCATTTCGCTCCCGGTGACCGACAGACAATTCCCTCATCTCCCGGCCACAAAGCATATTATAAATGATAACCCTGACATTTCAAAATAATTCATAAAAAAACCAAAACCGGAATTGTTTCATTTATTTCAACCCTGGCTATCGCACCCGCTTCCAATATCTGGTAAAATAATAACCGATGAGAAAAAATATCCGTTTGGGTGTGGTTTTCCTGCTGCTGTTTGCCCTGCTGGCGATTGATATCGCCGGATATATGATCATTGAGAATGTATCGCTTCTGGATGCGTTATACATGACGGTTATCAGCATCACCACCGTCGGATTCGCGGAGGTTTTTCCCCTCGGTGCCGCGGGCAGGATATTCACAATTTATGTAATCATAACCGGTATCGGCCTGTTTTTTTACATAGCCGTTGCCGTTGCCGAAAGCACCATAGAGGATAGAATCAGGAAAATATTAGGGAGAAGAAAAATGAAGACCTTGGCAAAATTATCCAACCACATCATCATTTCCGGTTTCGGAAGGATGGGGAAAATCGTGGCCTGCGAACTGATGGCCAAAGGCATCAAATTTGTCATCATCGAAAACCTCCCGGAGCGTTTTGCCATGGCTGAGGAGCTGGGTTACCCGGTCATTCTGGCAGACGCAACTTCCGAAACCACCCTGGAACTGGCCGGGATAAAAAACGCAAAAATCTATATCGCACTCCTGTCCTCGGACGCAGAAAACCTGTTTACCGTGCTGACCGCCCAGGAACTGAACCCGTCTGTCTTTATCATTGCCAGGTGTTTTGAGTTGCAGAATGAAAAAAAACTGTTAAAATCCGGTGCCAACCGGGTGATCAGCCCCCATCAGCTCTCTTCGCGACGTATCGTCAATACGGTTCTGAAACCCAATGTGGTCAACCTGATCGACCTGGTTTCCCAGCCCGAAGATATCACCCTTTCTCTGGAGGAAATCACCCTGGGGATGGATTCGGCTTTTATCGGCAAAGCTATCCGTGACTCGGGAATCCGGGAAAAATTCGGGGCCATGGTGGTGGCCATCAAGAGAAAAGATGAACTTTTTTTCAATCCCTCTCCCGAAATCATCCTGGTCCCCGGCGATTTGCTGATCCTGATCGGAGACAAGGAAA
>CAZOWT010000220.1:0-4461 GCA_964583345.1 uncultured Clostridia bacterium | reverse complement strand
TTTCCCCAGAAATCGGTTTTAACCGCCACCGGAATGACCTTGACACCGGAGCGCCTGGCCAGTTTGATCCCCAGGGAATTGAATTGGGAGGGGTTGAAATGGACAAAACGGGTGCTCTGGGGAAAAATAATGATCGAAACCCCTTTGGCCAGCAATTCCGGTCCCTGGGTAAGCACAGCCTCCAGGTCCCTCCGGGGATCGCTTCTCCCCACCACAATCGGATTTCTGGATCTCATTATCGGTCCGAATACGCTGGCTTTTACCAGTTCCTCTTTTACCACAAAGGTCACTTTTCGAAGGGGAGCAATGATGCCGGGGAATACCATGGTTTCGAGTGTGCTCATGTGGTTGCTGACAAAGACCAGCGATTTCTCTGATTCTGATCTTTGCAAATTTTCCAGCCCCCTGACATGAAACTGTCCGCCGGTCTTTTCGATCAGCTTAAGGACGTCGTTTGAGGTTTTTGCCCACAACTGATCATCATAAATTCCCCTGACCGCACAGGAACGGCTTCGGAATACAATGCCCAGAAACTTCAGGAAAAACCACCAGCGGCTGTTGAGGAACAGGCGGTCTCCAAAGGATCTGCGGGTGCTTTCAGGGGTATCATAAGAATTTTCAGGAAAATATATATTTTTCACCTGGCCACCTTTGAAAATTTTAGATGTTTTTTTTATTCAAATCAAGAGGCTTGCAGGATTATATGGCGGGAAAGTTAAAAAAAACAATTTTTTGTTTATTAAAAAAATTCTTCCGATTATAATCAGATTGGAAATTCCCGAACCCATGAACCGATTCTTCAAGTCCATATCGATTTTGGCATGCCTGCTGTTGATTACATCCGGGATCAAATCTGTTGCTTCGGCGCCTGAAGGGAAACCATCCGGTGATCAAATTTCCAGACTCCCGGGATTTATTGAACATCTCGGGTTAAAAAGGGCCTCTCCGTTCCGAAATTTGAAATGGCGCTTTATCGGGCCGGTGCGGATGAGCGGCCGGGTGACCGACATTGCGGTTGCCGGGGGAATAACCGGGACCATACTGGTTGGAAGCGCTTCCGGAGGTGTATGGCGGAGCCAGAACCAGTGCCGGTCCTGGGAAACCATTTTTGATCAGGAAGCCAGCGCCAGCATCGGGGATATCGATGTTTCCCGTTCCGATCCCGGTATCATCTGGGTGGGAACCGGGGAAAACAACAGCAGCCGGAGCACCATTTCCGGGACCGGTGTTTACAAATCGAAAGACGGGGGAAAAACCTGGAAACACATGGGACTATCGGATACCCATCATATCGGCCGGATTGTCATCCATCCCGAAAATCCGGATATCGTTTATGTGGCGGCACTCGGCCATTTGTATTCCGAAAACCGGGAAAGGGGATTATATCTGACCCGCGATGGAGGGGGGACCTGGAAAAAAATTTTGGTTGTCAATGAGAGCACCGGGTTCATTGACCTGGTCATGGACCCTTCAAACCATGATGTTCTATATGCCGCCTCCTGGGAGCGTTTGCGCAAAGCCTGGAACCTGTGGGAAACCGGGCCGGGAAGCGGGATCTATAAAACCGACGATGGCGGATCAACCTGGAAAAAATGCCGGTCCGGGCTTCCTGCCGAAGAAAAAACCGGACGCATCGGCATCGGTGTGAGCCAAAGCAATCCGGATGTGGTCTACGCCTTGCTGGACAACCATGCCTTGCTGGGCAAGGCCGGCAGAAGGGACCGTGATCCCTACGGTTTCAAAAAAGAAGTCGTTATCAGGGGAGTGGAAGTTTACCGTTCCAATGACCGGGGTGTCACCTGGAAAAAGGCGAACCAAAAAAGCCTGGATCAACATTTCCGTACCCTAGGGTATTATTTCGGCCAGATCCGGGTGGATCCGAAAAATGAAAATATCCTGTATGTCCTGGGAATAAACCTGATAAAATCCCTGGACGGGGGGAAAACTTTTGTCAGAATCCAGGATCCCAAATTGCATGAGGACCACCATGCCTTGTGGATCGATCCCGAAAATTCTCAGGTTCTGATTGAAGGCAACGACGGCGGGATCGACATTTCAACCGACGGGGGCCGGATCTGGCAGGATATCGATAACCTGCCCATCGTTCAATTATATCGGGTCAGTATCGATTGGCAGAAGCCTTTTCGGATTTACTGCTCGGCCCAGGATCACGGCTGTTTTATGGGAACGGTCACCCACAATTCCCTGAGGGGCAATTTCCGGGAATGGCAGGAAATCCCCGGAGGTGAAGCCAGTGTTATCGCGGTGGATCCCAATGACCCGAATATTATTTACAGCGAAGGCCTCTATGGCGATTTAATCCGGGTAAACAGGAGAAAAAACCGCATCAAGCCAATAAAGCCGAAGAGTCGAAGAGGCGAACCGGAACTACGCTGCAACTGGCTGACCCCATTCATCATTTCACCGCGCCATCCGGCCACCCTGTATTTCGGCAGCCAGTTCCTGTTCCGTTCAGGCGACCGGGGAAATCACTGGCAAAAAATCAGCCCGGACCTGACCCGGAATGATCAGTCAAAGCTGGGAGACGTGCCTTTTGGCACCATCACCGACTTATCAGAATCCGCCCTTTGTCCCGGATTGATATATGTGGGCACCGATGACGGGAATATCCAGGTGACCGGGGATGGGGGCAAGTCATGGACCCTGATTGTTGCCGGATTACCGGAAAACATGTGGGTATCCCGGGTGCTGGCTTCCCGTTACCGGGAAGGCCGGGTATATGCCAGCCTGAATGGCAGCCGGGATGATGATTTCCGATGCACTCTCTTCCGGTCAGCCGATTACGGCAAGACCTGGAAAAGTATCGCCGGCAACCTTCCCCGGGCGCCGGTGAATGTCGTACTGGAAGATCCGCGGCAGGAAAAGATTCTATATGCCGGCACTGACCTGGGTGTTTATATCTCATTTGATCTCGGTGGAAAATGGCATCTGCTTTCCGCCGGCCTCCCGACCCTGGTGGTGTCTGACATGGTTATCCATCCCCGTGACCGGATGCTGGTGGCCGCCACCCACGGCCGGGGAATTTATGTGCTTGATTTGAATAATGACGTTCAGTTTGCTCGTCAAATGGAAATTTTTAAACAATAAATTTATTTTTTTTAGTTTTAAAAAAAAAAAAATTGTTTTATTATTTATTTATAATAAATATTTGAGGAGAGAAGGAATGAAAAGAATATTACAAGTTATTGTGTTTATTTCTATGGTTTTTGCCTTTAAATTTTGCACTCCGGACAATCCGGTGCCGACGTTGACCTCGTTATCACCAGATTCGGCGGTATCGCATGCGCCGGCTTTTACCCTTACTGCTATTGGACGGGATTTTGTCGAGGGCTCCAAGATCGTATTTAACAAAAAAGAAAAACCCACCACCTTTGTAAGCTCTTCCGAGCTGACCTGCCAGATCGATCCCGAAGATACGCTTCTTGATTTTGATGAGAAGAAATCAATCGACCCTGCAGATATTCCTACTCTTATCGAATTGCAGGTAGAGATCTACAATCCAGAACCTGGAGGGGGCTATTCCATGATTATCAGGTATCCCATTTATATGCTGCCGCTCTGGATGGAACCGGTATTGATCTCAAGCATATATGGTTGTTACACGTGCATTGCAGTGGATGATGCCGATCATGTTTATGTTGTTTACAATGGAGGTTCTGGACAAACTAATTTATATTTTATTAGCTCTGCGGACAAGGGCTTTACCTGGGGTAGTGAAACCATTATTGAAAACTCAGTAAATGATTATCCGGCGGATATGACGGTTGACAGCAATGGAAATATATACATTGTCTGGGTGAACGGTCCAGATGTTTATTTCAAATATTCAGGTGACAACGGTGTAACCTGGTCACTCCCACTAAACCTGTCCAATAGCCCGGGAAGTACTGAATGGACACCTCGTATTGCTGTTGATGCAGATGGTAATATAAATGTCGTTTATGATGGACCTTTTTTTACCCGTTCAACAGACGGAGGCAGCACCTGGAGTATTCCCCACCGACTTGATACAGATGGACCCTGCTCGGATATTGCTATTTCTGGAAGCGGGAATATTCATGTGGTCTGGGATGGTCCGCCGCTCTCGCGACCGATTGATTGGACCGACATTACTTACTGCAATTCTTCAGACGACGGCCTGAACTGGAGTTCTGCCATCACCCTACAGCACAGTACGACCATTCAATCGGTGCACCCAAGAATTGCCGGGGATCAGGCTGGAAATGTCTATGTGTTATGGAATTATCTTTCCCCTGGAAATTGGCATTGGACTTTCATTAGTTCAAGTAATAATGGAACCAATTGGACTGGAAAAAAGCCATTATCAAGTTTAGATTCTTATTCCGAATTTCCCTCAATTACGGTCGATGGCGCCGGAAATTTGAATGTGGTGGTTGGTCTCGAAGAAAGAATTTATTTTATGCGTTCGATTGATAAAGG
>CAZOWT010000219.1:0-4468 GCA_964583345.1 uncultured Clostridia bacterium | reverse complement strand
CATATCCCGGTCCAGCATGGACAAAGCCAGGATGCACTGAAGGCGATGAAGCTGATCGAGCGCATTTATCTGGAATCGCATTTTTACCATGAAAAATAAATGGCGCGTTTGCGTTACCTCTACCACATTCTCCCGAAATTCCGTGCTGGTAAACAAAATAAAAGAATTCCCATTTGAAGATATCAAGTTTAATAAAAGCCATTATCCGCTTCAGGGAGATGAATTGATCCGTTTTCTCAGGAATCGGGACGGGGTGATTATCGGCAGGGATGGTATCGACGAGCACATACTTGAAGCTTGCCCCGGCCTCCAGGTCATTTCTAAATTCGGAGTGGGTCTGGATAATATCGATATGCAGGCCTGCCGCCGACACCGGGTGGAGCTGGTTTTTTCCAGCGGAGTCAACCGGAGATCGGTTGCCGAACAGACTGTGGGATTCATGATTTTCCTGATTCGCAACCTGTACAGCACATCCAATAAATTGAAATTACTGGAATGGGACAAACAGGGGGGGCGTCAGCTCACCGGGAAAAAAGTCGGAATCATCGGTGTGGGAAATGTGGGAAAAGAGGTTGTCAGCTTGCTCAAACCATTTGAGTGTCAGGTTTTTGTCAATGATATAATCGATCAGAAAACCTATTATCGGGAGAACCAGTTGGCTGAAGCCACCAAAGAGCACATTTATCGGGATTGTGATATCGTTACCCTGCATACACCGTTAACCTCTCGTACCCGCCGGATGATTCATCGCGGAATTTTCAACATGATGAAAAAAAACGCTTTTTTAATCAATACCGCCAGGGGGGATATTGTCATCGAAGAAGATCTGAAATGGGCACTGAAAAACGGGGTTATTGCCGGGGCGGCTGTTGATGTTTACCGGAGAGAACCGCCGGCTGATAAAAATTTTCTGGCATTGCCCAATCTTATCTGCACCCCCCATATTGGCGGAAACGCGCAGGAAGCCGTTATGTCAATGGGTTTTCATGCCATTGAGAACCTGGTCCGTTATTTTTCGGAACGAAAAAATGACTGATTCGCCTTTGCTGTCAGAAACGATTTATACACCGGATCCTCAACTTCGATATCCGAAAAAACTGGTCCGGAATATGTGGAAGGATTTAATGGCATCGAGGGGACTGGCCTGGCGGTTTATGGTTCGGGATATTCGTGCCCAGTACCGTCAGACTTTTCTGGGTTATTTATGGGCATTTATCCCACCGGTGTTTACCACCCTGATTTTCGTATTTTTAACCGGAAAGAAATTATTGAATATTGCCGATACCGGTATTCCTTATCCGGTATATGTCATGTTGGGAACCATTTTATGGTATGTATTTTTCGAAGGAGTAAACAGCCCGATTAAGATCATTTCCGGAACAAAACTCATGCTGACCAAGATTCATTTCCCCCGGGAATCCCTGATAATCGCCGCTCTCGGGGAAGTGATTTTCAATTTTCTTATCCGGTTGGTATTGATCGTTCTCATCCTGATCTGGTTCAGGGTGCCAATTTCAACCGCCGTACTTCTGGTTCCTCTGGGCGTACTGGTGTTAATGTTGCTGGGACTCATGTTTGGTTTACTGCTGACTCCGCTGGCATTGCTGTACGGAGATGTGGAAAAGGCTCTTCCTATCCTGTTGCAAATTTGGTTTTTCCTGACACCGGTGATATACCCGATCCCGGCAACCGGAGCCGGTGCCATACTGAATTATGTAAATCCGGTTGTTCCTGTACTCAATACCTGCCGGGAGATGCTGACATCCGGTGTAATCACCCGGCCCGGATTATTTGTTTTGATTGCTATGCTGACCATTTTGTTCCTGGTTATTGGTTGGGTTCTTTACCGGCTGGCCATGCCCCACCTCATTGCCCGTATCGGGGCCTAGTGTTTCTGGAATCTAAAAATGAAAATAAACCGAGACATGTTGATTCAGGTTGACCGGATTTCCAAAAAATTCTGCCGGGATCTGAAAAAATCCCTCTGGTATGGCGTCCAAGACATCGGCAGAGAAATTTTAATTCTGGGCTCAGGCCGCGCCCGGCTGCGTCCCGCTGAATTCTGGGCGTTGAAGGAGGTATCTTTTAAACTGAGAAGGGGGGAATGCCTGGGGCTAATCGGTCCCAATGGTGCCGGAAAGAGTACGCTTCTAAAACTATTAAATGGTCTGATAAAGCCGGATGAGGGCCGAATTATAACCAGGGGTCGAGTCGGGGCACTGATTGAACTGGGCGCCGGATTTAATCCCGTTCTTTCCGGCAGGGAGAATATATATATCAATGCAGCCGTTCTGGGAATTAAAAAGCGGGAAACCGATTTGAGATTGGATGAGATCATCGAATTTTCCGAGTTGGAGGAATTCATTGATATGCCAGTTCAGAGTTACAGTTCGGGGATGAAGGTCAGGCTCGGATTCGCCATTGCAACGGCCATGAATCCGGATGTGCTGCTCCTGGATGAGATATTGGCTGTCGGAGATATCCGTTTCCGCACCAAATGTTATCAGCGAATAGGGGATATTATCAAAACCGCTGCTGTGGTATATGTTGCTCATGACATGAACCAGATTTCAAGAATCTGCGATCGTATTCTCCTGTTGCAAAAAGGTGAACCTGTTTATTACGGTGAAGTCAAAAAAGGGATTCAGAAATACCACCATCTGGTTCATCTTAATAAGATCAATAGCCAGAAGCCAAAGGGCGGGGGATTGAAAATATTCGATAAAAGCCTGTCCATCCATGCCATCAATCTCATTCCCCCTTCAATAAAAACCGGCCAGGAAGTCAAGGTGCAAATCGATTACACGGCAAAAAAAAATATCGATATCGGGGGCCTGCGGTGCAATTTCAAAACCAGTTCCCAGCTTCTGGCAGCCGTGTATGTCTCCAATTCATCGGGTGATACCTATTGTTTCAAAAAAGGAAAGCATCGTATCATCATTCGACTGGGAAAATTGAACCTGACCAGCGATCAATATATTTTCAGTTGCTCGGCATATGATCATACGCAAAAAATATTTCTTTTCAGTGCTTTTGATTATGCTGTTTTTGATGTTGTCGGAAATTTTTTTACCACCGGTATTATCGAGATGGGCGTTAAAACCGGATTGAACAATGAATAATTCCATAAAAAAACTTTTAAATCTCAGGAAAAAATTAGGAAAGATTATTCGCAGAAAAGCCTTTTCAGCCGATTGTATCTCCGGCAAACCCAAAGTGATCGTGAATAGTTTTCCCAAGAGCGGCACCCATTTGCTGGGCAGGCTGGTTGAAAATTTGGGCTTCATTAATCTGCCGGTTATGTTGCTGGATGACAACTATACCGATTTTCGCTTAAAAGGTGATTGGGATAAATGGGAACCGATAGAGAATTCATCCGTCAGGGAGTACGGCAATCCATTGAGAATATTCGAACCCACGGAAGTGAGCATCAATCGTCTGAGAAGTGGTCAGTTCTTTACTTCACACCTTAAATATACGGATTCTATTGCCAGGACCATAAACAGGCAAAAAATAAAACACCTGTTTATTATCCGCGATATTCGTGACTGTATTTGCAGTTGGACGAATTGGGTTATGGATTTGAAGTCGCATAATCATATGCCGGAATTGTATTTTTATCTTCATGCACAGTGTTCCGAAGAAGATAGGATTATGACGGTTATCGAAGGCAAGGACCGATTCCTGAAATCATATAAATATCACCTTGATTATGGCCGGGATTGGATTGTTAATAAAAACGTATTCATAACCAGATATGAGGATATAATAGGTCCCAAAGGCGGCGGAAAAATAGAAAAACAGAAATATGAAATCAAGCGGATTGCCCAATTCCTGGAAATAGATTTGTCCCTTGAGGAGGTTGAAAACCAGGCCAAAATTTTATGGGGAGGGAGGTCCCGGACCATGAAATTCGGCCAATCAAAATACTGGGAAAAGATGTTTACCTCAAAAGCAATTGAGGCTTTTGATAAACATTATAGCGGATATATGAAGATGCTGGGCTATGGCGAACCGGAGAAATAGTAAAACCGGCAATTGGATGAAGATAGCTATTTTTATGATGAACAGCAGTAGCGAATATTCCGGCGGCCGCTACCATGCATGGATAATGGCAGAGGCTCTGGCCTGGCATGACCACGAGGTATCGGTGGTGACCAACGCCGTTCCTGTTTTTTATGAAGATTTTTCGACATACCCGAAGCATAAACATATTAAGGTCTGTCTTACCCCGGATTTCAAAAGTGATTTGCCGGGTGAAAAAATCGATGTGGTGGTACTGATTCCTCACCTGGAAAAAAAACCGGATTTTTTTTTGCGAACAGTTTTGTTTGCGAGAAAGAACCGTTCTCGTCTAATTTTCCTGAATTTTGAAACCCCAAACTGGTTCAATGAATACGCAACCGAATACCGCCACCCTTCACTCTGGCGCTGGTGGAAGGAAATTGGTTTTGTTTCAGATATGATT
>CAZOWT010000218.1:0-4586 GCA_964583345.1 uncultured Clostridia bacterium | reverse complement strand
CAGGAATATCGAATTGATCGAACCGTTATTGTATTGACCGGACCGGGCGGACAAAATTCTCCAGGTCATAGGGACACCCCAGCAGGTAACCCTCATCGAATCGAACGACCCAGGCGCCGTTGCCGCCATAGCGATTCCGGGTCCAGATACTCTTTTGCAATGGTGAAAACAGGTTGCATATATAAAGCGAACCTTCCCGTTCAGCCGGGGCCAGAAGGGTTGCCGCTTCCTCCAGCGTGGGCAGGCGCCAGTCATTGAAACCGCCGTAGCGCTGGCGGTTGAAACTGGATATCCAGACATCGACCATCTCATGCTTAAGTTCCTTTGATGAACCCGACCGGTGCCACATCAGCCCGGTGGCATGGTCAATAACCACGGTCAAATTCTTCACCCTGGTTTTTTCGAACTGGTTATCGAATCGGCCGTAGCGGTTCCATATCCGGTCAAAAAAATTATTTTTTTCAATCATTGCCTTAACCGCTCCGGTATCCATTTTCCAGGAATCAGAATTGAAATGAAGGAAACGGATAGCGATAATGGCGAAAAAACAGATGATGAGGATAAGCAGAATGATCTTAAAAAGCGGCAGTTTACCCGGTTTTCTCCCAATTGTTTTTTTTGATTTTATTTTCAGGGGTTTTATGATCCGGTTCTTTTTGAAGCCTTTCGGCCCTTCGGCCGGTTTGGGAACCGGACCGGATGCTGCCTTGGCTCCGGTTTTGGGGATCACGCTTGACATTTCTTTGGTTTTAGCGGATACATCCAATTTTTTTTTCGACCGTATTGGTTTTCTTTTTAATTCCTCCACCACCCGGGCATCCAGCAACGGCTTGAGCAATGCATTCAATTCCTCTTCAGAGCGGATGCGTTTCCGACAGTCCTTCTCCATCAGCCGATCAATCAGATGCTGATACTTCTGCAGATGGGCGGGCAACCGGGGAATGGGATCCTCAATGTGTTTAAGAATCACACCCAGGGTATTCTCGGCGCTGTAGGGAACCTTGCCGGTGAGCATCTCGTACAATACCACGCCCAGGCTGTAAATATCGCTCCGGCCATCGATCTTTTCCCCTTTGGCCTGTTCCGGGCTGATATAACTTGGGGTTCCTATAGACATCCCGGTCTTGGTCAGCTTGGTCGATGCATTGATGGGCCTGGCAATACCGAAATCCAGAACCACCGGCGTTCCATCCTTGCGGAACATAATATTGTCCGGCTTGATATCCCGGTGAATAAAGCCGATGCGATGGGCATAAAAAAGCGCCCCGGAAATTTGCTTGATGATGACCAGCGCTTCCTCCGGTTTCCGTTTACGGTACGATTTCAGCCTTTCCTTCAGGCTCTCCTGCAGATACTCCATCACGATATAATAGCTGTCTCCGGTCTTGCCCACATCAAAGACCGTGATGATATTGGGATGGACCAGTTTGGATAGCGTCTGGGCTTCGCGGCGGAAGCGCTTAAGGAAAAGAGAATCCCGGAAAATGGAAGGAATGAGGATTTTGATGGCTACCATGCGGTTAAGGTTCTGCTGAATGGCCAGATAGACATCCGCCATTCCACCGCGGCCCAATTCCTTTACAAATTTGTATCCGGGAATTTCAGGAAACTTTGGCATGGTTTTCTCTTGAAATCAGCCTATCCGCAATACTATATTTTTTTATAAAAAAAGTCAAATCCGGATTATCATATCATAGAAAGAAAATACAAATATCGAATTCACGCACCTCAATAGCGTAAACCAGGTGAAATAAATTTTTATTTGACAAATAATTCTATCTTTATTAATATATAAATTAATAACATCGGCTCGACCGATTCTCAGCACAGGCAAATAATATTCAACAATAAAGCGAGGTAAACCATATGATTAAATTTACGGAACATCAGTTAAAAACACCAAGATTCTTGCGTCCGGTATATCTGGTCACCGCCGGACAGTCCAAATTTGACCGGGCCATCCCGGAAAAGAAAACCGAGGAACTCTGTGTGGATGCCCTGGCCATGGCGGCGGATCTCGTTGACCTGTCGCCGGCTGAGCTCAAGGGATATATCCATTCCTGTTACTACGGCCATTTCGCCGACCACTTCGGGGACCAGTTGCTGGGAGAAGCGGTCATTCATGACCGGCTGGGACTGGATCCTCTCGGGAACGTCGGCATCAAAACCGGCGGCGCCACCGGGGGGTCCACCCTCTGGGAAGCCACCAAGGCGGTTGCCTCAGGGTACTCGGATTGCGTGCTGGCCATGGGCTGGGAACGGATGGACGAAGTCCCCACGGACGAGGGAAACTTTCTGATTTCCTGCGCCGCGGACAAAGACTGGGAGTCCCCCCTGGGCCATATTTATACCGGTTACTACGCGGTCATGGCCCAGCGCTACTGGCAGATTTTCGGCAAAGAGGAGGAATCGTTCCGGAAGACCCTGGCTGAAATATCGGTCAAACACCACGGGTACGCCCGGATGAATCCATTTGCCCAGGCGCCGATGAAAATTACGGTCGATGACGTGCTCAATTCACCGGTGGTTGCTTATCCGCTCCGGGCGCTGGACTGCTGCCTGATGAGCGTGGGTGCAGCCTGCGCGGTCATTGCCGATGAAAAAACCGCCATGGAAATCGCCAAAAAATCAAATATCAAGCCCCTGCGGATCTGGGTGACAGCCGGTTCACACACCCTGCGTCCGGCAGACCGGCGGGATATGGAAATTCCCCTGCTGCCCCATGAAAGTCCCGACCAGTATAAGGATCTGGCTACCCGTTTCCCGGGAGCCGAACGTTATCCCGGTTTTTCAGGATTTCTGGCGGCCCGGATGAGCGCCTACTACGGCTACCGAATGGCCGGCGTTCACGACCCGATGGAAGATCTGGATGTGATCGAACTGCATGACGCCTTTACCATCAGTGACATCCAGACCTATGAGGATATCGGAGTCCGGCCCTATGGCGAAGGGAGAAACTACGTTGAATCCGGAGATTGCTACCACACCAATCCCAAAACCGGGAAACCGGGGAAACTGCCATCGAACATTTCCGGAGGGCTCATCGGCTGCATGCATGCCGTGGGAGCCACCGGTATCATGCAGACATTCGAGGTCGCCAACCATATCTGGGGAATCTGGGGCGAAATTCACGGTAATGAAAAACGCTGGAAGGAATTCCGGCGGGAAAAACCGGCCGATTGGACAAACCTTCAGGTCCAGGGGGCCAAGCGGGGGCTGGCCATCAGCCATGCCGGCGTTGGTTCGCATGTCACCTGTACCATCCTGATGGATCCCGATCATCTGCTCAAGCAGGATGCCTGAACCCAAATAAGGAGAAAAAAATGAGCTTATACGGAAGTGCAAAAGTTAAAAACTGGAGATACAGGATCAAGGGGAATTTCCATTTTGTTCACAGCCCATCCCCTATCCGCAATGTCGATGACCATAATCATCTACTGGGAATTACCAAACCCAGGCACATGATCTACCTTCACAGCTACGGCGGAGAAGCCCCGTTCTTTGAGGGTTTGAGCCGGGGAAAATTGTTGGGCACCCGCTGCGACAATCCGGATTGCGAATACCAGGGAACGCTGTATCAGCCCTACCGCATCCACTGCCCGGACTGCCTGGCCCGATGTACCGAGGTGGACATGACCCCTCTGGCCAAGGAAAAAGGTTTCATCCATACCTTCATGATTTGCGAGCGCTCCGGCGCCTTTAACACCCTGGATAAACCCATCAAATTTATCAATGTTGAATTCGAAGGGGTATCCACCATATTGATGAGCTACCTGTCGGTGGGAGAACCCGAAATCGGAAAAAGGGTTATCCCCATATTCAAGACCGTCGACCCGACCTATACCATCACCGATCTGTCCTGGGTTTTGGAAGGAACGCAGCCCGGTCAACTGCCGGACGGATTCAGCTTCTAACTTGATCACAATTTTTTAATCCCTGATTTGAAGTTTCAGGGAAAAACTGGAGGATTCTGTGGAAGATTTTGGACTAACAGACGAACAAAAAATGATTCGGTCCTCAATCCGGGAATTTGCCGAGGGGGAGATCGCACCGATAGCCGAAGAACTCGACGAACATGAAAAATTTTCCGTTGAACTGGCCAAGAAAATGGGCGATATCGGGTTGTTCGGGATCTTCGTATCCCCGGATTTCGGAGGATCGGCGCTGGACTACCTCTCCTATATTATTGCGGTTGAGGAAATTGCCCGGGTGGACGGTTCCACGGCTGCCACCATCGCCGCCGGCAATTCACTGGGAATCGGGCCGATTTACTATTTCGGGAACCAGAAGCAGAAGCAAGAATGGCTTCCGGAACTCTGCCGGGGGGAAAAACTGGCCTCTTTCGGCCTGACCGAACCCGAGGCCGGATCGGATGCCGGCGCCACCAGGACCAACGCCAAACTGGATAAAAAACAATGGGTCATCAACGGCAGTAAAATTTTTATCACCAATTCCAGTTCGCCGATATCCTCGGTTTGCACGGTGCTGTCCAGAACCGGCAAGAGGCCGGATGGAAAAGACGAACTCTCAAGTATTCTGGTTCCCAACGGGACACCGGGATTCGAAACCCGCAACATGAAAAAGAA
>CAZOWT010000217.1:0-4597 GCA_964583345.1 uncultured Clostridia bacterium | reverse complement strand
GTGGCAGGCGATAAAACAAAGGCCCGGCTAAAACCGGTACGGCTCGCGCTGTCCGGATTGTTCCTCATTTTCCTGGCCACTGTCGCCCTCTGCTGGTTCAAGGGGAATAACCATCGGCTGATCATCCCCATCCTGATGCTTAAAATTATCGGCCTGGCTTCATCCGTATTCCTGGTCCTGGGAGAACTGGGCCATCCGATTTTTAACCGGGTTTGTTTCCGGGGAGAAAAACTGAATTGTCATGCGGTCATGGAATCGCCGGCTGCCAAATTATTCGGCCTGGTGCCCATGGCCGATCTGGGTGTACTATATTTTTCAGGCGGGATCATTCTCATCGGGTTTTCCATTCCCGATCCCCAATTTTTCACCCAGATTTATATACTGGCGCTTCTCAACCTGTTAACTCTACCCTACACCCTGTTTTCAGTCAGCTATCAGGCATTCACGGTTAAAAAATGGTGCCCCCTCTGCCTGATTGTTCAACTCACCTTCTGGTTGGAATTTCTCTATTTCTTCAAATTTCTGTCCGCCGGCTTTCCCGGTTTTTCACCGGAAGTTTTTTCTCCGGCGGTCTTGAGTTTCGGACTCCCGGTATTGCTCTGGCTGCTTTTTCGGCCGATCCTGCAAAAATCCATTAAATTTGACAAACAACAGATAGTATGACATGTTGCATGGCACATGTTTCATGTCAAATGTTTCATGTTACATATCAGATGTCGAATGTTACATGGCACATGTTTCATGTTGCATGTCACATGTTACATGCTACATGTTACATGTCAGATGGCACATGAAAACCGGTCGGCATAATTTTTGACGGAATTGGCTCTTGCCGGCCCGGCAACCGCTGATTAAAATATATATCTCTTAACCGAGCTATTCCTTCCGGGAAGATTTTATGCAATTTGCCAATTCATACGACGATGCCGGCTACGCGGCGGCCTATTCCAAACTGGATTTTCCCAACACCTATTACCTGGCTTTTCGCGATCTGCCGGCAATAATTAATCAATATGTTCACGGGAAAAAAGCCCTGGATTTCGGCTGCGGCAGCGGGCGGTCCACCCGTTTCCTCAGGCGTCTGGGATTTGATGTTGTTGGTGTGGATATTTCGGAAGAAATGATCCGGAAAGCGGCCGAAATCGATCCGGCAGGCCGGTATACCCTGACCGGCGAGAAGGCACCGCTTCCATCCGATAGCGGCGATTTTCACCTGGTGCTTTCCTGTTTTACCTTTGACAACATTCCCACCCGTGAAAAAAAGGTCAGAATTTTAAGGTCTTTGAGAAAAATACTGGCCGAAGACGGGATGATCATCAACCTGGTTTCGAATCCGGAAATCTATACCCATGAGTGGGCGTCATTTTCCACACGGGATTTTCCGGAAAACCGCCGGGCCCGTAGCGGGGACCGGGTGAAAATCATCGTTACCGACCTGGATGACAGAAGACCGGTCGAGGACATCATCTGGACCGGCCATGATTACCTGGAAACCTATCAAAGAAGCGGACTGATCCCGATTCAAACCCACCGGCCCCTGGCAACCGGAAAGGAACCCTATGTTTGGATAAACGAAACCCGAATCCCGCCCTGGTCTCTCTATGTTTTGAGAAGGGAGGAAACCCCATCAGAAAATGGCTGAGTTTATGTACGGGTGGTAATTCGTTAACCGGCAACTGATAAAATCCAAACAGAGGCCATCAACGGTATTGATTACACCTGAACCGTTACTTTGAACCGGCAGCGTTTGGCCCCCTGCAGCACAGAATCCAGCAGTTCCACATCAACCGGTTTCCCAAAGGTTTGCTCATTCATCTCTTTGACATAGCCCAGCGAACAGAGGCAATATGTCGGTGAAAGGCCGTTGCGTTTGGATTCAACCATCGGGCACAGGCAAATGGCTTCTGGGGAGGATTTACCGGTTTCCGATGATGAAAAGCAAATGTTTTAAAAAAAATTAAAAAAAAATAATTTTAGTTGACATTAAATTGTATTTATTTTAAAATTGTAATAGTTACAATATTAAAATTGTTTCAAAAGGAGAAAAAAATGGAAGAAAAAATGCCTTTAATCGGAGACAAATTTCCAGAGATGGTGGTTAAAACCACCCACGGACAAAAAAATTTACCTGGTGATTACAAGGGAAAATGGTTTATTCTCTTCAGCCATCCGGCTGATTTCACACCGGTTTGCACCACTGAATTCGTGGCCTTTCAGAAACGGTACGATCAGTTCAAGAAAATGAATACCGAATTGATCGGCTTGAGCATTGATCAGGTTTTTTCCCACATCAAGTGGATCGACTGGATTCGGGAAAAAATGAATGTGGAAATCGAATTTCCCATCATTGCCGACCACGGTGCCGTGGCCAACAGGCTGGGGCTGATTCACAGCGGCAGCGGTTCCAGCACGGTCAGGGCGGTATTTTTCGTGGATCCCGAATCCACCATTCGGGCCATACTGTATTACCCTTCAGAGCTGGGAAGAAACTTTGATGAACTCCTGAGAATGATCAAGGCTTTCCAGGTGGCTGACAAACATAAAGTCGCCATGCCGGCCAACTGGCCCAACAACGAGCTTTTCGGGGATGAAGTCATCATTCCCCCGGCCTCGGATGTGAAAACCGCCAAAGAGCGCGTCGGCCAGAAAGACTGCCTGGACTGGTGGCTTTGTCATAAAAAAGTAAATTAAAATCAAAAAGAGGCAGGGCCGCACCCCTGCCTCTTTTTTATTCCAAATTTTTAGATTTTAACCGGGATCAGGGGAGAGCGGTTATACGGGGAGCAAAAATCCTGATCAGGATAAAGAAAACCAGCAGAATCGCACCATTCAGGACAACAGCCAGGGGTTCGCCGAAGTACTCAGCAAGCAGCCCTACCCAGAGGGAACCCAGCGGCATCAATCCGAAAAAGGCCAGGCTGTACACCCCCATCACCCTGCCGCGCAGTTTATCCGGTACCAGGGTCTGAACCAGAGCGTTTCCCAGATTAAATATCAGCATGATGGAAACCCCGATTAAAAACAGGATAATGATTGAAGGAAAAAGCCAGTAAATAAATCCGAAAGAGAGCAACAGGAGCGGAAAGGCAAATCCGCCGACGGTCAGGAGTTTTCCCTTGAACTGGAACCGGCCCAGCGAAGCAATCGCCAACGCGCCCCAGAATGCCCCCAATCCCCGGGCCGATTGCAGGATTCCGTTTGTGGTGGCATTTCCACCCATAATTTTTACAGCCCAGGCCGGGATCAGGGTGGCAAAGGAAAGCCCGAAAAAACAGGAAGCCGCGACGATACTGATCAGGGTCCGTATCATCTTGTGTCTGAGGATAAAGCGAAGCCCTTCCTTCATGTCGGCCACAGCCGAGTTTCGACGACCGGTAGGAGGCAGAGGTTTCAGCTTCATCATAGCCAGGGCAACGATAATGGCCAGATAAGATACCGCGTTGACGATAAAACACCAGGCCGGGCCCACCAGGGCATAGACCACCCCGGAGACAGCCGGGCCGATGGCGGTCGCCGAATTAAACATGGCCGAATTCAGGGCAATGGCATTGGTCATATCCTCCCGATCAACCAGCTCCAAGACAAAGGCCTGCCGGGCCGGGGCATCAAAAGCGGTGGCGATTCCCAGACCGAAAGCCAGCAGGATAATATGCCAGGCTAAAATCAGGTGGAAAAAAGTCAGTAAGGCCAGGATCAGGGCCAGGATCATCATGGCCGTCTGGGTGATAACCAGCAGGGTACGGCGGTGAATTCGATCCGCCAGCACACCGCCATAGAGCATGAACAACCAGGTCGGGATCCCCATGGCAAAGGCCGTGTACCCCAGGTATGCCGGGGAATGGGTCAGTTCATAAATCAGAAATCCCTGGGCCGTGATCTGCATCCAGGTTCCGAACAGCGATATCATCTGTCCCCAGAACCAGAGTCGGTAATTGGGATAACGCAGCGCCAGGAACGCCTGTTTCCAGCGGAAGCTTTCCCGGAAACGAACGGTCAGGGGTCTGGCCGGCGAGCCCTCCAGCGGGGGGACCAGTGGATCTTTAAATTTCGAAACCGATATTTTGTTTCCGGATTTCATCCTTTAACCCATTAACAGTTTTTAAGCAAAGATTATACCACGGGATGGTATTTTCCCAACATTTGATATAAAATCTTATAAAAAAAGCAGGTTGAGAATAATGGCAACTGATATTCAGGTGGTACTCAACAATTTGACCCGTTTTTATGATTTTTCCGGGAAGCGGGTTCTGCATATCGGAGCCGGCGGCGGCCAGTTTTTGCTGAATCCGGAAATCCCAGAGGAAATTATCGCCGTGGAAAACGATCCGGCCGCGGTCCGGGCCCTGAACAAAACCATAAAACAGAAGAACCTGGAAGGCCGGGTAAAGGTCCTGAAAAAGGATTTTTATGACCTGCGATTAGAAGCAGACACCGTCTTTTTTGAATTCTGCCTCCACGAAATGAGAGATCCGCTGGCGGCCCTGAAACATGCCGGTTCCCTGGCCGAGAATGTCGTTATCATGGACCACTGCCAAGATTCCCAGTGGGCCTGGTTTGTCTGTGAAACCGAAAAGGCGGCTGCCGCCTGGAAAGCGGC
>CAZOWT010000216.1:0-4610 GCA_964583345.1 uncultured Clostridia bacterium | reverse complement strand
TTCCCGCGCTTCAACTGAAAACTGCATCGGCTGCGGAACCTGCGTGGATTTCTGCCAGTTTGGAGCCCTGGTGCTTGATCACGACAGGGTAAAGGTCGATGAAACCAAATGCATGGGTTGCGGGGTCTGCGTTTCGAAATGCGAATCAAATGCCCTGCACCTGGTTCGCGATCCTCAAAAAGGGGAGCCTTTAAACCTGTCTGATTTGATGCGACAGGCCCGGTTTGATCATGCGAAAGATGAAGCGGACAACTGAAATAAAACAAAAATCAGTCTGATAAATTGCGGTGATTTTAGCGGATGATATGAAAGGAATGGTTTTCCAGGATGCCGATCCGGTGGCTCATCCAGTCGATGACCTCCCGGTCATGGGAAATAAGCACATAACTGATAACGCTTTTCTCCTGAATCCGCTTCAGCAACTGCAGAATCTGGGCTTGAATTGAGAGGTCCAAAGCGGAAGTGGGTTCATCCAGGACAATCACTTCCGGTTCGAGCATCAGTATCCGGGCCAGCGCTGCCCGCTGGTTTATGCCTCCGGAGAGCTGCCAGGGCAGGTATTCCAGGAGATCGGTATGCAGCCCGACCTCCGAACAGGTTTTTTTGATAATCTGCCTATGCCTTTCCCATGGGCATTTGGTCAGGAACCGGACCTGATTAAGCATTTCTCCGATGGTTTTTCTCGGATTCAGCGTTCCTTCCGGGTCCTGGAACAACATTTGCACCCGGCTGCGGAAGTTTTTGTATTCAGTGGATTTCATCCGGTCGATATTTGCTCCGTGATAAAGCACCTGCCCCCGGGTTGGTGCTTCCAGGCCGGTGATTATTTTCCCCAGTATGGTTTTCCCGATTCCGGATTTTCCCATAATCCCCAGGGTTTCACCTTTCCTGATTTCAAGGGAGAGGGAATCAAACAGTTTCAGCCGGCATTTCTTTTTCCCGTTATCCAATGATTTGCTGATGCCGTTCAGTCTGATCAGTATCGGATGCATTTTACCATTCCTGTTTTTACCCTGACCATGGCCGGTTTCCGGCAAGGACAAGGGGGGAGTTTTTGTTGACAGCGGGGATGAAACCGACACCCGCCGGGGAGTTGACTCAGGCTCGGAGATTGACCGCGAATGGGCTGAAATCCTTTTTCGGGAAGCGCGTTCAAGAGATCAACGGCATAGGGATGAAGCGGCTTTTTAAAAAAAGAGCCGGATGGTGATATTTCGATGATTTCTCCGGCATACATAACCGCCACCCGGTCGGCAATCCGGGCGACGAGTGATATATCGTGGGTGATCACGATCAGGCTGCACCCGTTCATTTTCCTGACTTTCTGCAGTTCATCGATGATGAGTTCCCGGTTGACCCCGTCCAGTCCCTTGGTGGGTTCATCGGCAATCATCATTTCCGGACCGGTTTCCAGCGCCGCGGCAATCAATAATCTCTGTTTCATGCCTCCAGACAACTGATGGGGATACATGGACAGAAGCGTATCCAGATTTTCGAATCCCATTCGCAGGAGTATTTTTTTAAGCCGCTGGTCGGCGAGTTTCTGATCAAGGGCGTGGTGAATGAGAAGCGGTTCAATCAACTGCTTCCCGATTTTTATCACCGGATTGAATGCCAGATCGGGATTTTGCATGACGATAGTCAGCCGGTTTCCCCTGACTTTTTCCATGGCCTTTTCATTCACCTTCAGCAGATCGAGCCGGTCAAAGAAAATTTCACCCCTAACCCGGGCGTTTTTATCCAGGATGCGCATGATGGTGTGCCCGACCACAGACTTTCCGCTGCCGCTTTCTCCCAAAATGGCCACCACTTCCCCCCTTTGCATGTCCAGGGAGATATTGTCGATGACCTGAAGAGGCCCTTTCTGGGTCAGGAAGGAAACATTCAGATCCCTGATTCGGAAAAAAGCGTTCATGACACAATACCCTCAATGGGAAAATAGTGTTTTTCCGCCTCTTCCATCCTGAATCCCATCTGCAACGTGACAAATACCGCCAGCAGCAGGCAGAATCCGGGCGGGATAACCCACCACCACATGTTGTTCACGAATCCCCCTTTGGAAAAGGCATAGTTTATCATCATTCCCCAGCTTTTGACCGATGGATCACCCAAACCCAGAAATGATATGGAGGCTTCCGCCGACATGGCGGTTGCCAGATTGATGAGAAATTTGGGATAGACCACATCCTGGATATTCGGCAGTATGTCTGAAAAAATGATCTGGCGATTCTTGAATCCCAGGCATCGGGAACTCTCGATAAATCCCCGCTCACGCACTTGCTTGGTCTTCGAACGAACAACCAGTGCTGTCGAAGGCCACCAGAGCAGGCCCAGGATAATTCCGATCATCCAAAAACCGGGTCTTAAAAATGCCGTAAAAACGATAAGCAGGGGTATCTTGGGAATGGTCAGGAAGATGTCGGTCAAACCCATGATCAGGTTGTCGGTTTTCCCCCTGAAGTATCCGGAAATTAGGCCCAGTAACAGGCCGATGGCTGATGATAACAGGGCCGATATCAGCCCCACCAAGAGGGAAACCTTGCTGCCGGCCATCAATTCCGAGAGAATATCCTGCCCCATGTCATTGGTGCCCAGCCAGTGGGCGGAACCGGGTGGCTGGTAGGGTTCGAAGCGTTTCCAGGGATTATAGGGTGCCAGGTGCTCCAGAACAAATGATGCCGCCACAAAAACGATTATCACCACGAATACACCCTTAAAAAAATATTTCATTGTTGTTTTTTTAGCCTGGGGTCCAGTATCTGATGCAGGCCGTCGGCCAGAAGGTTGGCCAGGATCACCATGATGGTGATAACCACAAACAATCCCTGAATCAGGGGATAATCCCGGTTCAGGATGGCGTCATAGACCAGCGTTCCCATTCCATTTAGCGAAAATACGATTTCCACGAACAGCGCTCCGCTCACCAGGAATCCGAAATCCAGGGCGATCAGTGAAATGAGCGGCAGCAGGGCGTTCTTGAAAATATGCCGGTACAGAATCTTCCGCTCGGGCACGCCCTTGGCCCTGGCAAAAAGAACGTATGGCTGGTTCAGTTCCGATAGTACGCTGCCCCGCATGATAATGAAGTTTCGGGCAAAGGCAACCAGGGATAGGACCAGTACCGGCAAGGTGTAATGCCGGATAATGTCGGGAATGGTCCCGCTCTGGTAGAATCCTTTGACCGGGAAAATATTAAACTGGACGGCAAATATGAACAGCATGATCATGGCCAGAAAAAAGGAGGGGATGGAAAACAGGAATATGGCGGCATGGGTGACCAGGCGGTGCCAGCGGTTCTGTTTCTTCCAGCCGGCCAGGGCGCCTGAAGAAATTCCCCAGAGCGCACCGATAACAATAGAGGGAATCAGCAGTCCCAGTGTCCAGGGCAAGCGGGAAAGGATTAAGCCGGAAACGGATTTTCGGAAAAAATAGGAATATCCCAGGTGGAAACGGGACAAATCCGCACAATAATTCAGGAATTGAATGTGAAGCGGCTGGTCCAGATGCAGCTCTTTTTTCAATTCGGCAATGGTTTGGCTATCGGTGACGGCATCCTCGCCGATCAGATACATGACAGGATTACCGGGCATGATTCTGGGAATCAAAAAATTGGCAACCAGGATGACCAATACGGTAACAAAATAGCGGATTGACTTTTGTTTAATGCTGCCCATGAGTAAATCCCATGTTCAGAAAGCTGTCCTGGTTGTATATTCCGAAGAGCGGGTCATAGTTCCAGCCGGTAATATTTTTTTTTACCGGTATCACATCGTTTTTATAGATCAGGGCGACGGCGGGGATATGTTCGGCATAATACCGTTGGATTTCCCGGGCATAACCGCTAATTCTGGAGGTATTCTTGGTTGCCAGAATGCGGTCGCATAACCGGATGTAAACCGGGTCTTTAATGGTATGCAGCACGCCTTCTCCGGATCGGCGGAAATCAAAATATCCGCTGGCCCAGCCGGCATGCATCATCATTCCCCAGGGTGTTGTCCGGGTGATGGTCAGATCATAATGGTAATTATCCTTGGCATTTATCCAGGCGGCTTCATCCACAATTTGAATTCTGCACCTGATACCGATCTGTTCGAGATAGTCTTTGATCAACTCCGCCAGTCTGATGTAGAGGGGGGTAGTCACCAGGTTCAATGACAGTGCCTTTCCCCGTAGATCTTCCCTTATCCCGTCATGGTTCATATCCCGGTAACCCTGTTTATCCAGCAAATATGTTGATTGGCGGGTATCCTGATGCAGAGGTTCCGATGATTGGGCGTATAGAAAATACGGAGGGATGAATCCCTTTGAGGGAATTGTCCCGTATTTGCTGACGGTCAATCTGACCATTTCCCGATAGTTCAGGGCGTAGAGAATGGCGGTTCGAAGATTACGGTCGACCAGAGGGCCTCGGATGAGGTTGAATCCCAGGAATATAAATCCGCTCTGACGATATTCCAGTATTTTAAATTTCCCGCCGGCTTTCAGGCTGGGCACATAAACGTAGGGGAAGGTGTCCGCATATTTATAGGCGCAATCCACATCGCCCCGTTCCAGGGCCAGGGACAATACATCCGGATTATGGTACATATGGACTTCGTATCCGTTCAACC
>CAZOWT010000215.1:0-4616 GCA_964583345.1 uncultured Clostridia bacterium | reverse complement strand
TTGCCAGGCGGCGCTGGCCAGGTTGAACTTCGTTTTAAAATGGGCATCCAGCAGTGCCTCATAGAACAGATGCCTGACCCGGTTTCCGCTTAGGCTTTCAACAGAACGCTTTAGCTGGTACTGGCAGGTAATTTTTTTTATATGTTTGAAATCAAAAATTCGGGAAAACCTGACCCAAAGTTCCCAGTCCATCATGTTCAGAAGACCAGTCTCAAAAAGTCCGGTCCTCTCAAAACAATCACGACGATGGGCCATGCAGAGAATCGGTATGTAATTCCAAGCGGATAATTCGCCGGGATTAAAATCAAACGAATAGGGAACTATTTCCGATTCGACCAGCCAATGCTTATTTTTTCGCCGGACCGTTACCTGTAAACCATCGGAATAGGCCAGGGCATATCCTGTCTCCTCCAGCTCTGAAACCAGGGTTTCCAGGTGATTGGGAAAATAGAGATCATCATCGTCCAGGTAACTGATATAGGTTGATCTTGAAGCCATGATTCCTTGGTTCAAGGCATGAGAGAGTCCGCCGTGTGTGGTATATATATATCGGATTTTATCGGATTTGAAGGTTCTAATTATTTTTTCACACTCCCTTGAACCGCCATCGTTCACCACGATCAATTCAAACTGCCTGAATTCCTGATTCAGCACACTCTGGATAGCAGTTTTGAGTGAATCAGTCCGGTTATAGGTGGGCATGATCACGCTGAGCATGGTCTTTACGCCGATGCGGGAAAAGCTTCTTTTCAGGTTTGCCATTTCCAGTTGGCGTTTCTTCCGATACCGGCCGGCATAAAGGGTATACCTTGATTTCAACCGGTCGAGCGGATCGATCATCAAAATGGCTTCCGCACAACACATTGCCGGAAAATATTCTTTCCTGCTTTCAAAATAATCGAATAAATAGTTCCAAGTTTCACGTCCAGCCCGGCGTAATCCCACCCTGGCCTGTTCGGACAATAACCTGAGATCTTCACGAATTCCCAATAATGGCCTGGCGGTCTCCATAAACCGGTTGAAATTATCCTCATTCAGTTGGCTCTCAAGCATTGAAATTTCAGCTTTCAACCATAAATCCCTGGACGTCATTCTCTCAGACAATTTCGCTTAAATATTTTTCAACCGGGTTTTTACAAGTTTCAACAATCCTGAAAACTGATGAACCCTTTTCCTTGCCAGCCTGCCTGCAAAACGATTAAAGCGGAAAAGTCCCCTGGACTTCTCCCGGATGAACCGGTAATAAGTCTGATGCACCCATCCCAGATCTCCCAGAAAAAATTTTAATAGCTCCATATCCGCTGGCCGGTGAAGGGTTTTCCGTTGATTTAAGATCTCCGGGATTCTCCCGCATTCAACCGGCGCCAGCAGTCCGTATTTTCCAGGTCCCCATTCTGACTGATTTACGGCAGGATAAGTATATTTGATATTAATAACCGGAATGCCCATGGAAAGCGCTTCGAATTGTATGCTTGACCAGCTGGCAACCACCGCCTCATACCTCAGTATATCGGTAATGGAAATATTCACCACCCGTACTCCCCGGGGTGGAGACCACATTTTTTTCCCATTATGAGATTTAAAATCAGGCCAGTTGGGATGCACCTTGAAATCAAAGGGAATATTCTCCCTTTCAAGCACAGCGATAATTGAATCCGAAACCCGGTTATCCCCTATTGGTTGGGGGGATGGGTCATTCCAGCCTTCGGCTGACACCGGTTCGTGAATCACCAGTACCCGGCCATTGGTCCGGTTTTTATCCCATTTGAAATTTCGGTATAAATAATCATGTCTCAGGGAACCCAAGGACAGAATGCGCCTTTTGCGGGCATCCACCCCAAATACTTCCCGGTATCTTTGGGTAAAATAGGGCCCCCACATGGAATAATAATCCATGTGAAGCTGCGGAACCTTTAATTTATAATATTGATACAATTCGGGAATGCTTTTGTTGTACCCGTGTGAATTCCCGATGATGAGGATGGAAGGGTTTGATTTTACGGCCAGCTTAACCAGGGTCAGCAATGGCTCAGGCAGCGCCTGATGCCAGACCAGTAACGCCTGATAATTTCTGAAATCAATATCTTTGACTTTGATTCCGCCATCCGAAACCAGGTTGTCGGATTCTTCCCGGGGGCTGAAATATAAGCCGGTGCACCAGTCATGGCTTGCAGAGGCATCGATATCAATCTTCGAATTCCCCAAGGTCCCGACGGAAATGGCCTGCGGATCAGGTTTCATCAGTCCCCTTTTTTTTTATTCCTCTTGAAAATAAAATCCGGGCAATTTCCAGATCTTCCCTGGTTTTTATCATATGTCCGGATAGCCGGTCCAGCGGAAAGAAACCTATCCGGCCCCAGTAGGTTGCACAATTTCCCGATTCATAAGCCTGGATATAATTTTCCGATAGCCATCCGGTGAGTCCCCAGACGATTCTTTGCACCGGTACCAACTGCTGTGAATTCGTTTTTTTCCAGAACGAAAAATTCACCGGTTTTCCGTTATAAACACATTCGATTTGCTCATTTACCACGGATAAAAGAACATCAAACTGTCCTTTTTGCAACGTTCCGACAAATTCACCGATGGAATGGGAAAGAAGAAGCGGGGTGATGGTGTGAACCTGAACCAAATAATCACAATGATGGTTTTTCAGGAACTCATAAATATAGGCTTCACTGGTTACCGAGTTCCCTGACAAAGATTCCGGCCTCTGGTGAAAATTGACACCCTCTTTAAGGGCAATGGTTTTAAATCTAAAATGATCAGAATTCACCCATATTTCATCAAACACATCCGCCTCTATGGATTTTCGAATCGCCCGGGAAATCAAGGATAATCCTCCCACTTTCTGCAAATTTTTTTGCTTCAACCTCTGGCTGCCCATTCGGGCCGGAATCATGGCAATCGTCTTCATGGCTGCATATCCTCAACCGGAATCATACCGTTGGAAGCCATAAGGAAAACCCGGTTTTTTTGCTGGCAGGACTGCAATACAATATTCCCGCCGGCCGCCTTAACAATGGCCATGCCTGCAGCCACATCCCATATATGAATACCATCCTCGATATAGGCATCCATACGGCCGCAACCGACCCAGGCCAACGACAGGGCGGCAGAACCAATCAAACGGACTTTCTGCCAGTCTTGCCAGCTCCCGAGGATTTTATCCAGGCTTCGGGTATTGGTATTTTCACCTGAAGGAAATCCGGTTGAAACCACACCCAGATCTTTCCGGGCAACCGAACTGACCCTGATCGGCCGGTTGTTTAACCAGGCACCAGTCTCATCGGTGATCTCACATCTTTCTGTTATTCCAATAAATACTTCATCACGATTCAAGTCAAGCACCACACCCATAACCGGATTTTGCTCCCGCCACAATGCCACTGAAACACATGATACCGGAATCGAGTGAAAGTAATTGACCGTCCCGTCAAGAGGATCAACAACCCAGTAATAACTTTTTTGCTTCATAAAATCAAGTTTGATTTCCGATTCCTCGGATAATACCGGAAAACGATAATTCTCTTTCAAGAACGATTGCAGTCGGGAATGAAGAAACTTATCAATGGATGTAACCACATCCCGGGATTTTCTTTCGATTAAATCGGGTGTTTGGTATCGGATTTCGCGTTTAAGCTGCTTAAGGAAATCAATGATTTTGATCATGGCATCTCCACCGGTTTCAAACCGGGGCCGGAAGCCTGAATTTTCATCTGTATGGTTAGTCATTTAAATATTTTTGATGACCCCGCCAATAGATGATACTTCATTTTCTCAATAAATTTAAAAAACCGATCCGCCAGCCAAAAAAAAGACCAGCGAATCCAGGTGCGCAGGGAAATTTTCATTACCCCCGGCCCGTTTGTCATGGGGATAAATTCCCGAATCAGATGATCGATGCGGTCGGCAAAGGATTCGATTGCCGCCACATTCTCTATGCCGCCATGAAGTCGAAATGGCGGCCGGTATCTGCCGGAAATCACATTTCCGATCTCTATATGCAAACCGGAAACATCACCGGCTTTGACATATATCAACCCATCACCGCTTACCTCCCTTAAAACCGGCAAATCATATACGATACAGGCTACATCACAGAATTGTGATTCAATCGGCGGGTAACCGAAACCTTCAAAACGCGAAAGGAAAAGCATCAACCTTGATTTTTTTATTTCTTCGAATTTCCGAGTGTCCGGTAAACGGGTGAGAAAACGCACGGACAGGTTGAATCTGTCCCCCTTTTCAAGGATTGATTTTTTTAGCTCCGGATCAACCTCTCCGGCGCCAACCAGAACCGTCAGGTTGAAATCCTTCATCTCCGGACCTATGGCATCGATAATGTCGACACCTCCTTTATGCCGGTGGCCTTTCATAAAACGGGAGATACATATAATTTGACGCTCTTTTCTTTTCACCTGGCTATTTGCTGCAACCAGGGAATTAATCGCCGGGTAACAATACCGATGCAAAACCGTCTTTTTGGTTTTAAAAAAGGTTCGGGCATAGTCCTGGCCGACTTTCGCCAATGAAATAATCATATCAGAAATGAAACCGACTTCCTTCCACCAGCGCCAGAGTGAAGGGTGGCGGTATTCGGTTGCGTATTCATT
>CAZOWT010000214.1:2558-4639 GCA_964583345.1 uncultured Clostridia bacterium | reverse complement strand
AGGAGACGGAAATATCCCGGTTCCGGTTACCAAGACCTCGGAATGCTGGGAAGGCTTTTACCAGGAGAATAAAAAACCATTTTTATTGAATCCGAAAAAAGGATATATCGTAACCGCCAACAATCCGGTGGTTCCCGAAGGTTGCCTGCCTCTCTTTGCCAAAACCTGGGACCCTTATTTTCGGGCAGACCGGATAGACGGGCTGCTGGCTTCGAAAAAAGTTTTAACGATTGAAGACAACCGTAAAATCCAAACCGATTCGTTTTTAAAAAACGCGGAATTTCTGGTCGGCCGGATTAAAAAATTCAACTTTGAGTCTCCGAAAGCCGGATTTGTGCTGGACCGCCTGAAAAATTGGAATTTCAGAGCCGATACCGGTATCTCCCCCTACCTGTTCTACCGGTTTGAATATTATCTCAACCGCAATACGTTCGCCGACCACATTGAAAACCCGGAATTGAAAAACCTGGTATCCAGTTCCTGGATTTACCGGATACTCAATTATCCGGAAACTGAAACCGACTCCCAGGAGCTGGCTTTCTGGACGGATGATGTCCGTACTCCGGAAAAAGAAAACTTCAGGGACATGGTGGAAAAAAGCCTGGTGGAAACATTTGACGAATATAAAAAGAAATCCGAAAAAAAAGATTTAAGCTGGGAAAGCTTGCATACCCTGACCTACCGGCATCCTCTGGGCTCGATTTTCCTGCTCAAATCCCTGCTGAACCGGGGACCCTACTTCATGCCGGGCGGGTACGGATGCATCTTAACCACCAGCTTCCGGAGAAACAAAGACTTTGACATCGTTCATCTCTCCGCCTTTCGCATGATCATGGATTTTTCGGATTTTTCAAATTCCTTGATGATCAATGCCTCCGGCCAGAGCGGCCACTTCATGAGCCCCCACTATGATGACCAGATCGAATTGTTCATCAAGCTGAAATACCGCTTGATGGAAAGCCCCCCGTCCGAACCCGGGGACATCCTCAGGCTGAACCCGTCAGGATAATACGCCCGGCCGGCTTTATACCGTGCAACAGCTGAGATTTTCGGCCGGGGTATGGTCAATATGAATATAATAAAAATATTTCAACTTTTCTATTGAATCTTCATCGACCCTGTATGAAACCGGATCATTCTTTTTCAATTCCCGGACCTGTTTTTCCGCTTCACGAAAATAGGATTCCCGAATCGATAAAATCTTTGCCGGGTCAATCCGGGGAACATCAAATGAAGAATCAATATCCAGGTCAAATTCATGATCAACAAATCCTATAAATTTCCATTCTCCTGAAAACAAAAAAAACAGGTATTGATTTAAAAAGAAATACCCGTTATCGGCCACAAACCGGATGGCGCGGGTTAAAAAACGAATGTCCGCTTCGGTAAACGTATAATGCAGGTTGATTCGAACCCAGCCAGGTTTCAAACCGGTCATTCCCCGGGCAATGACCTGACGGTACTGCTGAGAGAGTTCATCATCGATATCAAGCAGGATATGGCCGTACGGTCCGGCACAGCTGCAGCCGGCACGGGATTGAATCCCAAAAAGATCGTTTAACAATTTGGTGACGAACTTGGGATGCAGAATCCGTTCACCATGCTTGATGTTGAAAGAAATAATGGGAATTCGCCTGGATAGGTCGGAAATTCCGAGAAATTCAATGCCGGCGTGATCTTTCAATTCCGAAAAAAACAGTTTCAGATGCCGGGATTCGATTTCCCTGATCCGGGAAACCCCTATTTTTTCCTTCAATTCCATAACCAATGCCGATCTGATCGCCTGTAAAATGCCTGGAGTCCCGGCCTTTTCCCGGATCTCGATTTCACGAGAAAAATCATGATGGGTGAAACCGACATAATCAACCGTTCCGCCTCCGGCAGTTGTGGGAGGCAGGTCGGACCGGTATAACTTCTGGTTAAAAATCAAAACCCCGCTAGATCCCGGCCCGCCCAGGAATTTGTGGGGAGAGAAAAAAATCGCATCCAAAAAGGAATGCTGATCCCGGTGCATGTCGATTGTTTCGTACGGGGCAATGGCAGCGAAATCAAAGAAAACCGGCGTCTGGTGACCATGACAG
>CAZOWT010000214.1:0-2548 GCA_964583345.1 uncultured Clostridia bacterium | reverse complement strand
TCGGGCAATCTCGTATACCTCGGTTTTCAAACCGGTAATATTGGAACCGGCTGAAAAAGAGGCAAAACGAACCCGATGGGCAAATCGAGGATCAGCGAGTCTCTTTTCCAGGTCGTCTAAATCAATCCCGCCATTTTCGGTCAGGCGAATAACCTCCACCCTAGCCAGGGATTCCCGCCACATCAACTCATTGGAATGGTGTTCATAAGGGCCGATGAATACCACCGGGCCATGGTCCTGCCGGAAGCGGTCAAAACCGGGGAAAGACTCTCCGACAGATATTTGGGACAGCCATTGCCGGATTCTATCCCGTGTAGCCGGAGACAGGTAAATTCCGATAATTTTCTGTAGCCGTTCCAGGGCACCGGTGGCTCCGGTGCCGGTCAATACAATCCGGTCCCCGGGACCGGCATTGACCAGAGACTTGATTTTCTCTTCCGCCTGATGGAGCAACCGGGTAACGGAAATTCCGGAATAATCATCTTCGGTATGGGAATTCGCATAGGATTTCAGGATACGAACCATCTTTTCTTCGATAAACGTCAGGGCCCTCCCTGAGGCGGTATAATCGGCGTAAAAAATATTCCTCTCTCCGAAAGGAGTTTTAAAAACAGCATCATGACCGATAATCTGGTTTCTGATATAATCCAAAGAATATTTTGACATGAATCACCCTCATTCTGTTATCTTGATTTCTTTTCAATGGTTCTGTCCTCAAAGCGTGATTTTACCCTATCCGGGATTCGGATACAAATCGAATTTCGAGCAGGCCCCTGGTTTAGTTTTCAGACCGGTCAATGCCGGCTTTGTTTTCATATTTTTTCTCGATGATAAAGGTCACCGGCCCGTCATTAACCGATTGAATCCGCATCATGGCACCGAATCTTCCCTTTTCCAGCCTGATATCCCGGGACACCATCTCATTGAATCTATCGTACAGTTTCTCGGCATTTTGCGGATCCTCGGCATTGTTAAAGTCAGGGCGCCTGCCTTTGCTGATGTGCGATGCCAGGGTAAACTGTGAGACAGAAAGTATTTCGCCGTTTATATCACGGATACTCCGGTTCATTTTCCCGTTTTCATCCGGAAATATCCGCAAATGAAGAACCTTTTCAGCCATAAAATCCGCTTCCCGCGGGCCATCTTTTTTTTCAATACCGACAAATACCAGCAATCCCCTTTTGATTTCACCGACAACTTCGTCATCAATTTCCACCCTGGCCGAATTCACTCGCTGTACCACCAGTCTCAAGGGATATCATCTCCTTTTCAGAATAAATATTTTATGCCCGGCAATCAATGGCAGCATTCGTTTTTTCTGAACAGCCGCCGGTATGCGGTAAACCGGAACCAGAAGCAGTGGCGAATTGAAATCAATAACATCATTTCCGTTTCCGAAATAATCAGGTGATGGTGAAACAGACGGCTGTTTCTCCTTCGCCTGTCCGGGGGAGACTGTTTTTTTTATTTCATCCCGGAAAAAAAATCGCAGGACGATCAGGAAGAAAGGCCTGCCGCTTCCGGCCGCTATTCTGATATTTTCCGCTCTCAGGAGGAAGTCTGAACCGGACAAACCGCTGATTAGCGAGGTTGCCTGGTCAATTTCTCCTGAAAATCCCAGAATCATTTTTTCCGATTTCACCTGAGAAAACAAGGTACCATATAATTCCCTGTCAACCGGATGGAAAGATTGAGATACACTCTCTCTTGCAGCATCCTGCCGGAGCCTGGTAAACAATTGCCTTTCACCGGCTGATAAACTCCCTTCCTGGAGAATGGGTCCGGAATCGGAATTCTCAATCAATAATCGCTTGATTCCCCCGGATTTGGCAGATGCCCGAACAAAACGGTATATTTCCCGACGCAATGAGTTCAGCTTTTCACGGTTCTCCGCCCCGGGAACAATACTCCGGAATTTCCGCCTGGCCTGTTTGAAAAGCTCTCTTTCTCTCCGGTCCGGGAAGATTATCGTGTTCTGGGTCCGGGTCTGGTCAGCGATTCTCAAGCGGGTATCACTGATTTCTCTCCGGCAGCGATTGATGTCAACCAGGCCGGGGAACACCACCAGAAGGAGATAAAACACCAGGATCAGCAGGGTCAGCAAAAAAAAGAACAGACTGTGCAGCAGGGCTCTCTTCTTCATTCCACTTCGATTTTTCCGCTCACCACCATTGCTGTCAATGGCGATCGCTTTTCTCCGGATTTTTTCGGCAAAAAGGAAATATCAAATAATTCTTCCCAGCTTTCCAACTGCCGGCAAAAAGCTTCAGCCAGTTTGTCCGGCGCTGTATTCCCTTTCCCCGGTAAGATTACATTTAAATGAAAAATAATGTTCTGATTGCCGGGAAACAGGCTCAGTTCTTCAAGAACCACCTCCTCTGGATCCAGCGTCTTCAGCTTGCGAATGAATGCGGCCGACGCAAAGGCGATTCCCGGGGAAGAATTCAGAAAAGATTGTATCCTGAAAAATTCCACCCGGCGGGATTTGATAACCTTGATGGTATCATTCTTTGATTTCAATTCCCGGTATTCACGTTTGATCGCTTCC
>CAZOWT010000213.1:1714-4655 GCA_964583345.1 uncultured Clostridia bacterium | reverse complement strand
TCATTAATCTGGATGGGGTATTAAGGGTGAAGGAGTATCCGATAATCAATCTGTTTGAAATGTAATTTGATTTTCTATGATGGAGTTTTTCAGAATGGAAATAAATACGCCTTTGATGAAAAAGGAGATAAAAAAATTCAAAATTGATCTGGTCAATCAGAAAGATTCGCATGGTGCGCTGATATATTTATTGCAGTCGGCTCAGGATTCGTATGGATATATCCCACTCAAAGTCATTCATTATATCAGTGAAGTGGTTGGCATCCCGGCGGCCGATATCTATGGTGTCATTACCTTCTATTCGCAGTTTCGTCTCAGGCCACTGGGGAAATATGTCATAAAGATCTGTGAGGGTACTGCCTGCCATGTGAATAACGGAAAGAATATTCTGAAAGCACTTCAGAATGAACTGGGAATCTCGGTTGGAGAAACATCCGATGACGGCCTCTTCTCGTTACAGTCCGTGGCCTGTCTGGGTTGTTGTTCTCTGGCGCCGGTTATCATGGTCAATAATGAAACCCACGGAAGTTTGACGCCTAAAAAAATTAAAGGTATTATAAAAAAATATCGCGAGATGTAAATCCCGGGAACCTCGAATCTCCAATCCGTGATAATTTGTGCCAATAACACAGTCACGGTTATAATGAGAATTCCTTTCTTTGAGACCATTGATGAAAAAGGAGAATCATGATGATAGAAATTAAAGTTGGACTTGGAACCTGCGGAGCATCTGCCGGTGGAGTTCAGGTTTTCGATGTGTTACAGCGGGAAATCCAGCAGAAGAAATTAAATGTGTCCCTGAAGGAAACCGGATGCCTGGGTATGTGCTATGAAGAAGTCCTGGTGGAAGTGGTGGAGAATGGTTCCAGTTTTCTATATGGCCGCGTAGATCCGGAAAAAGCCAAGAAAATAATTGATCAGCATATCATCAATAACAAACCGGTTGAAGAATGGATTGTCAACCATCTTCCCGGAGGAGAGAGGGAAGAGTTTTTTAAAAAACAGAATAGAATCGTCTTGAGAAACTGCGGTTATATTGATCCGGCGTCCATCGATGATTACAGGGCGCAAAACGGTTATAAAGCGATTCAAAAAGTCTTGCATGAATATACGCCGGATGAGGTCATCAAGATTATCTCGGATTCAGGTTTGAGAGGCAGGGGAGGTGGAGGATTCAAGACCGGATTGAAGTGGAAATTTGCCCGAAATGAAAAGAGTGAAAAAAAATATATTATTTGCAATGCCGACGAAGGTGATCCCGGTGCTTTTATGGACCGAAGCGTTCTTGAGAGTGACCCGCATTCGGTTCTGGAAGGGATGATGATAGCTGGTTTTGCCATTGGTGCCGATGAAGCATATATTTACGTCAGAGCCGAATATCCAAAGGCTATTTTGCGTCTCAACGAGGCCATCATACAGTGTTTGGAAAGGAATTATCTGGGCGCCGGCATTTTTGGCTCTGAATTCGATTTCACTATTAAAATAAAAGAAGGCGCCGGGGCATTTGTTTGTGGAGAGGAAACGGCATTGATTGCTTCGATTGAAGGCAAGAGAGGCGTTCCCAGATTAAGGCCTCCGTTTCCGGCCAATAAAGGATTATGGGGAAAACCAACCAATATCAACAATGTGGAGACCTTCGCCAATGTGCCCTGGATTATTTTAAACGGAGCGGAAAAGTTTTCCGCATTGGGCACCGAAAAAAGCAAAGGAACCAAGGTCTTCGCTCTTGCCGGGAAAATTGTGAGGAGCGGGCTGGCCGAGGTACCCATGGGATTGACCATCAATGAAATTGTCTTTGATGTCGGCGGCGGGATCAAGGATAACGGTGAATTCAAAGCGGTCCAGATAGGAGGGCCTTCAGGTGGTTGTATTCCGGCACGAATGGGTGATTTGAAGATCGATTATGATGAAATTACCCAGACCGGCGCCATCATGGGCTCGGGTGGATTAATTGTACTCGACCAGACCACCTGCATGGTGGACATGGCCAAATTTTTCCTGACGTTTACCCAGAATGAGTCATGCGGGAAGTGTACCTTCTGCCGGATTGGAACCAAACGCATGCTTGAAATCCTGGAAAGAATTACCCTGGGTGAAGGACAGGAAGAGGACCTGGCCATGCTTGAAGATCTGGCGTATAAAATAAAAGAGAGCAGTCTTTGCGGCCTGGGGCAAACCGCACCGAATCCGGTTTTAACCACCTTAAAATATTTCCGGGATGAATATGAAGCCCATATCCATGAAAAAAAGTGTCCGGCGCACAATTGCCCGGCTTTGATTGTGTATCAAATCTCAGCGGATAAATGTACCGGCTGTACACTTTGCGCCAAAAAATGTCCGGTGGATGCCATTTCCGGGAAGGTGAAGGAAGCACACCGGATCAATCAGGATAAATGTATTCGCTGCGGCCTGTGCTATGATGCCTGTGCTTTTTCAGCGGTAGAGAAAATTTAAGCAAAATGGAGAATCTCAGAATGGAGAAAATCGAAGTCATCATAAACGGTAGAAAGGTAAAAACCAGCACTGATAAAACCATACTGGAGGTGGTCCGGGAGTATGACATTGATGATATTCCCACATTATGTTTTGACCCAAGGATTGAACCATATGGATCATGTTTCCTCTGTGTCGTCGAGATAGAAGGTGTTCAAAAGCTGGTTCCCTCCTGTTCGACGAAGTTGAATCCCAATATGGTGATTCATACCAATAATGAACGAATCAGAAGTGCCAGAAAAACAGCACTTGAGTTGCTTCTTTCCAACCATTATGCTGATTGTATTGGCCCCTGCCAGAGCAGTTGCCCGGCAGGAGTAGATGCCCAGGGATATATTGCCCTCATTTCCATGGGAAAAATTGAGGAGGCGGTTCGCTTGATTAAAGAAAACAATCCCCTTCCCCTGTCGATCGGAAGGGTTTGCGTCCGGGATTGTGAGGTGTCCTG
>CAZOWT010000213.1:0-1614 GCA_964583345.1 uncultured Clostridia bacterium | reverse complement strand
GTTGAGGTAAAAACCGGCCTGACACTGGGAAAAGATTTTGATTTAAAAAAACTTTTTTCTGACGGATTTGATGCTATTTATCTGGCTGTTGGCGCGCACAAAGCCAGCAACATGAGGCTTGAACACGAAGAAGCAACCGATGGGGTGTTGAGGGGAATTGATTTTTTGAGAGATCTGCAATTAAAAAAAATTCCCCGGTTGGATGGCAAGGTGGTGGTTGTTGGTGGCGGCAATACCGCTATCGATGCGGCCAGGTCTGCTTTGAGATGCGGTGCCCGAGAAGTAAAAATCGTGTATCGCCGGAGCGTCCGGGAAATGCCCGCTCATCCGGAGGAAATAAAAGCTGCCGAGCATGAGGGTGTTCAGTTTCATTTTCTGGCAAATCCCACAAAAATCATCAGGGAAGAAAATCGGTTAAAGGCAATTGAATGCCTGAAAATGGAGCTTAAAGAAGCCGGGCCGGGTGAACGACCTCGCCCGGTGCCGATTGGAGGATCTGAATTCATTCTCTCATGTGATTATTTGGTGGCCGCCATCGGTCAGCAGGTTGACACCTCGGGTTTTCCCAATGGGAGCGGATTGGAGCTGAATAAATGGGGAACGGTTAAGGTGAATGAGGAAACGATGGAAACCAGCTTGAAAGGGGTTTTTGCCGGTGGTGATGTGGTCGCCGGCCCCTGGACGGCTATCGGGGCGATTGCCCAAGGGAAAAAGGCGGCTCATTCCATAAACGGGTATCTGACCACCGGGGTCAGCAAAAAAGGTGATTTTTCTTTCCGCAGCTTCAAACACCGTTTTAATGCCATTCCCGAGAAGGAAATGTCCTTCATAAAGAAGATGAACAGGACCAAAATGCCCGAATTGCCGCTTGAGGCCCGGAAGCATAATTTTAATGAAGTTGAACTCGGTTTTGATGAAATAGAGGCTGCCTGTGAAACCACAAGATGCCTGGAATGCGGTTGTTCTGAATATTTTGACTGCCGTTTAAGAAAATATTGTGATGCCTTTGATGTGGATATATCCCGTTATATCGGGGAAGTAAGAAAATATCGGTTGGATGATAGGCATCCTTTTATCATTATGGATCCAAACAAGTGCATCAATTGCGGGCTATGTTCCCGGACCTGTTCCGAGATTTTGAGTGTATCCGCCTTGGGTTTTGTTCATCGGGGTTTCAAGGCGGTCATGAAACCGGCGATGGAGGCTCCTCTGCTTGAAACCAACTGTATCTCTTGCGGCAATTGTATTGATGCCTGTCCAACCGGCGCCCTGAGCGAAAAATTTCCCCATAAAGTCCTGGGAACCCTGGCCAAAACTGATCACCCTTCCATATGCAATTTTTGTTCAATCGGATGCAATTTGAACTTCAAAGTCATCAATCCTGATATTTTTTATGTATCGAATTCAAATCCGGAAGTCTTGCGTTCCCATAACAGTGGGTATAGTTGTGTGAAAGGGCGTTTTGGCCATCGCTTCTTGTTATCGGAGAACAGAATCATGGCCCCCTCAATATTTCGGAATGGAAAACTGAATGAAACCAACTGGAATGAGGCGATTCGGACCGTTACGGACCGGGTCAAAAATATCCAGAAGAAACACGGTAAAGACGCGGTC
>CAZOWT010000212.1:0-4716 GCA_964583345.1 uncultured Clostridia bacterium | reverse complement strand
CAAGCATCCTTTCCAGACGGAATGCCCAGCCATTTTTCATGTCATGTCTGGACTGGTAATTGGTTACCCAACCGGCTGCCAGCGATGATCCCATAATCGCAACAGTTTTTCCGGAGTCGGTTGCTTCCCTATCCGAACTTCTCAGTTTTGCGGCTAAGCTGCCGGGGAAAATAACCGTTATCGTGAGTATTATAAAAACAATCGTTACCTTTTTCATAAAAGCCCTCCGCTAAGCTGACTGTTTTAAGATACGTTACGAATAAAAAAGGTTATAGCGGCCATGCCGATTGTTTTTAGCCTTTCAACGATTTATTCCGTTTTATTTTCCCTGGAAATATATTATAATTGAATATGGAATCATAAAAAGATCCATGGCCAATCCCGATAAAAAAACCAATCGCAAGGAAATGTTAAAAACATCTTTGAAGAAGAAAGAGAATTTGACCGCATATATATATGATAAAAAAACCCGGACCTGGAAGATGGTCAATCCATCCGGTTCCATCGCCTACAACTGCCTGACCCGGGATGAGTGGAGCTGGCTGGATTAACGCAAATCAGTCAAATAATTTTCCTGATTTTCAGGAGGTCTTCTTTTGTCTGGAATCCAGAGGAGATAACTCGGCTTTGCCATTGGTATAGGTGGTTTCATACTCTTTCTGGCCATTTCTTCGCCACCACGTCGCTTTTCCGTCGAGAATCCCGTTTCGATAGCGGACTTCGAATCTCACCTGGCCGGTTTTGTACCAGCTGGTCGCCAATCCGGTAAAGGGTTTGGTCTCACCTTCCTTGTATAACAGAATATCTGAGCCCTTTCCTCTTACAAGTTTTTCATATTGTATTTTATCCATTACGCCTCAATTGGGTTAAGACCTGATATTTACGTTAAATATTAATGATAATAAATTTGAACATTAATATTATACCACATTTAAATATTTTGTAAACTGTTTCGCCACCCGCTGCCGGTGTCACTCTCATTTTGTCATTCAAAAGGAATGAAATGATCATGGGCAAAACAGAACAGTTTGATTTGTCAAACCGCACACCATGATTCCGAATCGAGCGATTGAATTGAAATTTACGGGGGGAAAGGATAAAATAAAATCTTATGCAGGGATGAACATCAACCATGAAAGTCAATCTTCATTTGCATTCCCGATACTCGGACGGTACGCTCTGGCCCGGGCAGATCATCGAGCGGGCTAAAAAAATCGGCCTGGATCAGGTTTCTCTCACCGACCATGACTGCATGGAGGGCGTGAACACCTTTCTGCTTTGCGCCCGGGACGCTGGTATGGAAGCCCTGGCCGGTGTTGAGATCGATTGTGAAGCGGAGGATATCGGTTACAACAGCGAATTGCTGGGTTACTTCCCGGGGGGATCCTGGAGGCATACCCGGAAATTTTGCCGTAAACGAATGGCGTTCCGTGAAGAGCGAATCAAAAAACTGATCCTGGCGGCAGCCCGGCATTATAAATCCGATCTGACATTTGGAGAGCTAAAAATACATAAAATCGGAAACCGGGCACCGGTCGCCAAAAATTTATTACTTTCTTATTCCAAGCCGGACCTGTTTCAGTATCTGAAATTTAAAAAAGCGATCAGGCCGGATACAGTTTACGCGGCATTCAAAAATACGGACTTCATGCACGATATCAAAGACCCCAAACCTTCGGTTCGGGAGGTGATTGACATTATTCTCAGTGATAACGGAATCCCGGCCCTTCCCCACCCCGGATTGATTTTTAGCCAAGATCCCGGCAGGATGAAAACCGAAGGCCCAGATATTTTTAAATGGTTCATGAATGAGGGAATCCTGGCAGTGGAATGCAATTATTATGCAGAAAAAAAAGGGGACCATACGGAAGAACTTAACCGCCTGGTTCAAGAATTTGCCCGGGAGCTGGGTTTGGGAATCACCTGGGGATCCGACTGCCATGGACCGGGACACGAAAGCGATACCATGGAAAATTTCTGGGGAACAGAACGTTTTCCCTTTCCGATAAACCGGAATTCTGAAAGTTGATTCCGATTTACTGCATTTCTTCTTTGTTTCTGACGTATATCAGTTTGAATCTTCCCTTTTGATTCTCCCGGGTTTCGATATCAAACTTCCCGATGGAAGCAATCAGGGGAGTCAGTTTCTCAAAACCGTAATTTCTGGAATCGAAATTGGGCTGTTTTTTAAGCATCAGGCTCCCCACATCTCCCAGAAACGCCCACCCATCATCATCGGCCAGGTCGGAAATGGTGGACGCGATAACCTGGATGAGTTCCGGGGTAATGTCTTCGATACCGCTCTTCCGGGAGGGTTTATCCCGGGTCACATTGGATTCACTTCTTTTCGACTGGTTTTTAAGAATTTCAACATATATAAATTTATCACAGGCGACGATAAACGGGCTCGGGGTCTTGCGTTCGCCGATACCGAAAACCTTCATGCCCGCTTCCCGCAACCGGGTCGCCAACCGGGTAAAATCACTGTCGCTGGATACCAGGCAGAAGCCGTTGACCTGACCGGAATAGAGAATATCCATGGCATCAATGATCATGGCCGAGTCCGTGGCATTTTTGCCCACTGTATAGGCGTACTGCTGAATCGGGATGATGGCATTTTTCAGAAGCACCTTTTTCCATTTGGACAGCGTGGGTTTGGTCCAGTCCCCGTAAATCCGCTTGATGGTGGGGCTGCCGTACTTGGCGATCTCTTCCATCATTTCCTTTATATAATCCGAGGCCACGTTATCCCCGTCTATCAGTACCGCCAGTTTAAATTCTTTTTCCATATTTCACTCCCTCGATTCTTTCCAAGATCAGAATTATAATGACGCCATCACTATATCAGAAAAGCAACCCATAATCAAATCTATGCCAAAGTGGAAGGTGCCCTACATTTTGACATTTTTTCAAATGAATATTAACATCCCTGTTTGAACTGCTAAAATAAAAATCGCAATTTTTTCAATTGACAGTTTCTTCTGGAAAATAAACTCTTTTTATAACAATTGACTTTCACAAAAAAAATTCTATACTGTTACCAGAAGAAAAATTGAAATCTCGACAGATTTTTCTTCCCAGAAGGAGAGATCATGAGAATAAAATCAACTTTGATATTCATCATATTGGCATGTGTTTTTATTTTGTTTTTGAACGGCCAGGAAAAAAAAGAAACCGTCAACCTGCTTTCATTACAGGAAGGAACATTCCCGGTCATCACGCCTCCCACTTACAGCAGCTGGCCGGTCGAGGGGCTGCTGGATGAAAGCCCGGAAAGCGGCTGGGCCTGTGAAGAAGGACATATCAAAGATAATGTATTCGTATTTGAAATGGTCAATCCGGCTGTTCTCGAACGTTTCGAATTTGACAATACGGCAGTGGATACGGAAGGTGCCGGAGCCAAGGACATCACCGTAGAGTTATCCGCCAAATCCAAAGATGCTGGATTTGAAACGGTTTTGAAAGCCTCGCTGGCCGATAAAAAAGACAGACAGAAATTCAACGCCGCAAAGTTGATCAGTGCCCGGTGGGTTCGCTTGGCCATTCATTCCAATCACGGCAGTGATTCCTGGACCGAACTCCTGTCCTTCCGGGGATACGGAGTAAAACCAGTCATCGCCGCTCCGCTGGAAAACATTTCAGGGACCTATGACACCGACTATTCCAAATTTCATGTCCGGCAGCAGGGAACCGCTCTGGTCGGCTGCTACGAATACAGTGAAGGGCTGCTCGACGGCCTGATTGAGGGCCGGGTGATGAAGATCACCTGGCGTGAGGGTGCAAACACCGGTCCGGCGGTAATGGTTTTTTCTCCCGACGGCAAGAGTTTCCGCGGTTACTGGTGGCACAAGGGACAGGAAAAGTTGTCACCGGCCGGAAACTGGGACGGAAAAAAAATCGGTTCCCAGGTGGGGGGATGCCCTCACTGGGCCGGATCACTGGGCGGTGAACTGAAAAAACAGCTCAGCAACCAGGGACGTGTCCGGGTATATGGTATTCTTTTTGATCTCAACTCATCGGCTATACGGCCGGAGTCAAAACCCGTGCTGGATGAAGTCCTGAAGATGCTGCAGGGAGAACCTTCCTGGAAACTGACCATCGAGGGCCATACCGATTCAACCGGTGATGCCGCTTTTAACCAGACTCTCTCGCTCCAGCGTGCCGAATCGGTCAAGGCATACCTGGTTTCATGCGGGATTGGTGCCGATAAACTCCAGACCAAGGGATACGGGTCATCCAAACCGGTGGCTGACAATGCCAGCGAACTGGGCCGGGCCCAGAACCGCCGGGTGGAATTGGTCAGACAATAATGGTCATGTTTAAAAAAGCGGATAAATACCAACAGAGAAATCAATTGGAGGCGCCAATATGGATGAGAAATTAGAAAAACAGATGGCCATCATGATAGACGCGGTTCAGCCTTTTTGTGATGAACCAATCATTGCGGCAATGACCTGCAGCCATACCGGCTCCATGAAAGCTACCCTGATTTCCAAGTTTCTGGGTGGAATCGGAGCGCCGTTAAAATCCTCCAGTCTGCCCAATCCGGTTTTTATGGCGGTGGGTACCGACACCATTTATGCTTTTGATTACCGGCCCCGGGGATTTCGATTCAAGATCAAAAAAGAAGCGGCCCGCTGGTCCCGGAGAGAGATTCAGGTTTCAGCTGAAAAGACCGCCACCATGACCCGGTTTGTGTTAAGTACCGGTTCGGGA
>CAZOWT010000211.1:1985-4721 GCA_964583345.1 uncultured Clostridia bacterium | reverse complement strand
GGAGTGGCGAATGTTCCGTAAACCCAGTCGATGGTATCTCCGTTTGAGGTATAGAGGATTTCTGAACCGGTTCCGTAGCGGTAGGTCCGTCCATTCACGGCGAAGATCAGTTCCTGCATTTTCTTCGCTATGGCTCGCATGTCTTCATCATCCGGCGTCAGATCGGTTGTATAACTCCAGGGGAAGAGAATTGATTGTGAAAAGTTGTGATAACTCAGGGTACCAGCCGGAGGGTGAGTCAGAAGAAAATCCCTTACGGCTGCGGTTTCCGGTTCTGAAAATGGGTAAGGCCCGCGGTAGACTTCGCTTGTCGGGTCGGGGCTGGAACCGTCATCCGCATATCCCCACATGTATCCGTAGTTTCGGTTGGTGTCTACCCCCCAGCAAAAATCTCCATTGTAGCGACGGTTTTTACGCCAGTAGAAATAATGATGAATGGAATATTCCAGGCCATCCGGATTTTGAATGGGCATGATGTAAATTTGAGCGCCATTTACAATTTTTTGGGCAGTGCTGTTATCCGAATAATGGGTGAGCAAATGCTGGGCAAAAAGAAGAGGAATTTCAACCGATAGCCATTCGCGGGCATGGTGGCAGCCGACAATGAAAATATTGGGTTCGTCTTCATCGGTTTCGACATTGTCGCTTATTTTAATCACAAACAATTCTCTGCCTTCAATGGATTGGCCGGCACTGAAAACCGTGGCCAGATTCGGGAAACGTTCGGCCAGATCGAGGAGGAAGGATTCGGTCTCGGCATAGTTATGATAAAGACCGTTCAAATCACCCGCTTTATCATTGCCGGCCCCGGGAAACTTGCCGGTTTCTGCTTTTTCCATTGACTTGATCTTTTCTCTGGGGATTCCATTCAAATCTGATTGATCGATCAAAAAATATACCCTGTTGTCTTTGTAATAGAGCGGGTCAAGTGGGCCATTGGCTTCAAGGGTGGCTTTATAATCATTAATTTCCATGCTGATGATATATTTCTCCGGTTTTGCCTGGGAGCCGGGATAAGAAAATAGACAGAAAGTCAGGATCAATACGATGAATATGGTTGTTTTCATGATAAACTCCTTAAAATTTTAATCCTATGGTGCTGGATAATAAAAAATGATTTTGCTCGATGCCTCCGGCTTCTCCGTAATAATAAGATATACCCAGATCGCCTGAGACAAAGCCGGCCTGCACGCCGATTCCTCCGCTGAATACCTTCAGGGTGGTGGAGGGATCAAGCAGGGGCTGGGGATCCAGCCTGAATCCCAGCCTCAGGAATAGGCCTCCGTTGGGATTGATTAAACCATATTCGATACCGATAGCCAGATCCAGGGTATTCTTCAAATCTCTGGGAATTTCCTCGTCAAAAAAAATATAATGGTATCCTGACCAGAAGGTGTGCCTGGATTCAAGCGCCAGCACCAGCCTTTGTTCCTTTTCCGAAGCGTTCTTCAAGGGCACCGTAAACCGGGTTCCGATTAGAATCCTGGCTGGCCGGTAAAGGGTATCCGTGGACTCCTGGGTATTGGTAATCATAAAGTCATCCGTTACATTTTCAAATGTCCGGGTAATTGTTCTTTCAGTTTTGCCTTTAAACGGATAAACCAGGGCCGCACCGACCATCCATCTGGGCGAGATCTGAAATGCCAATCCGATGGTCGGGCACCATATGGAGGACCGGTGGTTTTGCAGATGTTCGAACTGGGTATCTTTTCTGATATAAGTTCCGCTGATCAGATACCAGTCCGAACTGAAATCCAGGGTTTGCATATCCCTTACCGCTGTAATGTAGTCGAGCTTAAATCCGAAATCAATTGTCTTTTGCAGCTTGAAAGCGACCGCCGCGAAAAAGGTGTTTTCCTTCCCAGAAAACAAACCGCCGAAAACAGCGTATTGATCGTACTCATAGTCGGTTCGAATAGCAAAATCAGGGAAATCAAATGAATTTGAAAGGGTCCAGCCCGCAGAAAAACGAATTTTATTGAACGACCTGGATAAGGTCAGGCCGGCCCAATTCAAGTCTCTCTCGTAAAAAGGAGAACCGGTCACGGCCGCGCCCTCATTCACGCCCCAGTATTGAAATGATTCGTATTCCAAGCGGTTTGCCGAAACACCCACAATCCATTTTTTACTGCAAGGGATCAGGGCTGGATTCAGGGTGGCTGAAAAAGGTTCGGATGCCATCAGTGAAATTCCCCCCAGCGCCATCAGGCGAGCATCAAAAAAAAGGGGATCATTCCAGCTGATCGCCGGTGATTCTTCAAGGCGGTAATCATAAACCTGTGCCGGCATGTGCGTTGTTGCACTTGCTATCAGCAGCAAAAGGACAACTGATATTCTATTCATTTTTATGACTCCTTTCCGGAATTTTTCAGAGAAATTTTTCCGGTATTAAATTTAATAAGGATCGGATTTTTTGGATAATATTCAATCGTGAACGAATTCATTTCACTATTTCCATGTCCCATTAATCTTTTCCCAGGGGAAAGGTGAAACCCAGCATCATCTGAAATCCTTCTGATTTGATGTCCTCACCCTCAGCGATTTCAATCATTGTCGAATAATTCAGGAACTGCAGTTCGAAACTGCCGGCTTTAACCAGGTTGGCCAAACCCAGATTGTAACGGCAGTTAAAAAAGACAGATCCTTTTCCCAGAGGCAATCCGATACCCGCACCAACAACCATACTGAAATCGAAACTTCTGGAGACATTTCTTGCATTGCCGCTCACTGAAATCC
>CAZOWT010000211.1:0-1975 GCA_964583345.1 uncultured Clostridia bacterium | reverse complement strand
TTAATATTAAAAATCCATTCGGATTTGAGCAATATGGAACAGGCCGGACCGAAAAACATGTGGGGTTGAATTTTTTCCCCGAATGTCAGTTTTAAGAAAAGAGGAATTTCCAGAACAGAATATTTTATATCCAGATCATATTCTCGGGTGACATAACTGCCCTTTTCAAGGTACATGGGTTCTAATTGCAGGGAAAGGTTACGGCCCAGATCTAGACCAAAAACACCTCCGATTCCGATCCTCTGAATGGATGAAAATTCCTGGGTTATCCCGTTGATGGAAGTGTTGGAAATTCCCGGATAAACACTGGTAAGATTGATTCCTCCGGTAAGACCCCAATAGAACTGCCTGGCATTGAGAGGAATAACCAAAAAAAAGATAAAAAATATCAGGATTGATTTCAAGACCCATCTCATTTTCTTCTCCTTTTAAATAAATATGCTTTTATATATTTGATATTGAAAATGTTGTTGACATAAAACCTATATGTTGCATTGAAATAATTTTTCGACCTATCCTGTAAGGTTGTACGCTTGTTCTTCAAAACAGTTCTATGTTTTTTCTCGTCTTTCACCCGGAACGGCCATTCATTGACAATTCGTTTCTAATTGGAGAGAATTTTCAGGTATCCCGACCTGGAAAATGGTTGTTTTTTTTTTGAACCCTATCCCCTTTGAAACGACAAAATACCAATGAATAACAAAATGGCAAATCATTCAAAAAATGGTGATGAGCTGGCGCTTGAATCGTTAACCAAAGAATTTGGAAACCGGTTGTATCGATCGGCAATATTCCTTTCCGACAGCAGGGAAGAGGCCGAGGATATCGTCCAGGAAACCCTGTTGAAAGCATTCGGTTCCATTCAGGGGTTCAGGGGGCAATCTTCCCTTTATACCTGGCTTTACCGGATTTTTTTAAACACCGTACATGATCAGAGGAGAAAAAAATATTCACAAAAAAAATTTATTGAAAAATTCAAGATCGAATCCCTGGTCTATCCTATTGAAGATTTGAATAGGCAACTGGACAACAAACAATTTTCCAAATCTCTGCACAACGCCCTGAAATTTCAGAAATTGAAACACCAGGAAATTATCGTTCTGAGATTTTATGAAGACCTTAAACTCGCAGAAATCGCTAAAAGGTTGAATATCTCCACCGGCACGGTGAAATCCAGGTTGTATCATGCGTTAAAAAAAATTAAAAAATCAATCAAAAATATTGAACAATTTATGGATATTGGCGACCAAAGAGACGGAGGGCCGGATGAACTGCCGTAAAATAAATAGAATGATGGAAGATTATTTTGATGATATGCTTCCCCTGAATAAGCGAAGGCAATTCGAGGAACATATCCGGAATTGCCCGGGATGTAAGAACCTGCTTCTGGAGAGAAAGCAGCTGGGCAGGCTGATTTCTGATTCAATGAAAAAAATGGCTGATCACCTGGAATTCTCTCCCAAGGTGATAAAATCAGTCAGGGGAATTTCATCTATAAGGAAGCCAAAACCGTTCCCGAAGCTGATTTTGCTTCCGAAGTGGGTCGTTTATGCCTGGTCGCCGATACTGGTTCTGGGATTGGTCCTGCTGGTTTTTCATTTTAAGAAAGAAAAAAAAGAATTGACAGATTCCACAGAACAGGCGGCAATTTCCTATTTGGAACTGACCACAACCCATTACCGGGGAACTTTGCCTGATGAATGGACCGTAAAACGCACCCATATTGAAAAAAGTAATGGAGAAGAGGGTTTTTTGACTCTGGAATTAAAAAAAAATTTGAAATCATCAGAGGAGGATTAAAATGAAAATTAAAAAAAACATAATCTTGATCATGCTCCTGATATTGACGGCCATGATTTCCGGTAAATTGCTTGCCACTTCAACCCAGAAGTTCATCAATGTAAAGGTTGATAAGAAGGATAAAAAATATGCCACCAGTTTACTACTGGAAAATGCGGGAATAGACGAGGTCGTA
>CAZOWT010000210.1:0-4752 GCA_964583345.1 uncultured Clostridia bacterium | reverse complement strand
TTCCTTGCCGCTGCCCTTTTCCTTCCGGGCAAACATCACCGACCCGATTTCCACTCCCCGGATTCCTCCCTTTTTATAGAGCTCGCAGACCAGAGTTTGGCCCGGATACTGGGAGCCGGGAATCTGCGGATAAAAATGCCGGGCATCGATATAGACCGCATGACCGCCAGTCGGACGGATAATGCCCACCCCGGCCTCGATGAGTTTTTCACCCATGTATTCGGCGGTTCTCAGACGGTACTTCAAATAGTCCTCTTCCAGAACCTCCTGCAGACCCTGGGCCAGCGCTTCCAGGTCCCGGCCGGCCAGGCCGCCGTAACTGGGAAATCCCTCGGTCAGGATCAACAAATTCCTGGCCTGCATGGCCAGCTGGTCATCATTCATGGCAATGAATCCGCCGATATTGACCAGTCCGTCCTTCTTGGCGCTCATGGTGCAGCCATCGGCGTAAGAAAACATTTCCCGGGCAATCTCCAGCATCGGTTTGTTCCGGTATCCTTTTTCCCGCAGCTTGATGAAATAAGCGTTCTCGGCAAAGCGGCAGGCATCGATGAAAAAGGGAATATGGTATTTACGGAAGAGCTTTGACGATTCCCGGATATTTTCCATGGAAACCGGCTGGCCGCCCCCGGAATTGTTGGTGATGGTGGTCATGCCCAGCGGCACCCGTTTGTGATTTTCCTTCAGGAACGCATCCAGTTTTTCCAGGTCCATGTTGCCCTTGAACGGGTGAATTTTTTCGGGTATCCGGCCTTCCGGGATGACCAGATCAACCGCCTCGGCTTCATTGTATTCGATGTTGGCCCGGGTGGTGTCGAAATGGGTATTGTTGGGTACCATCTGCCCCTTTTTGACGGTTGAGGCAAACAGAATCCGTTCGGCCGCCCGGCCCTGGTGGGTGGGAATCACATGCTTGAATCCCGTGATATCCCGGACCGCTTTCTCAAATTTAAAAAAACTCCGGCCGCCGGCATAGGATTCGTCTCCCACCATCACCGCCCCCCACTGCTTATCGCTCATGGCCCCGGTTCCACTGTCGGTCAAAAAGTCGATGAGGATATGTTCGGCCCGGACCAGGAATATGTTGTAATAGGCATCTTCCAGGATTTTCTCCCTTTGCTTTTCGGTTGTCTGGTTGATGGCTTCCACCATCTTGATTTTAAAGGGTTCGATCAGTGTCTTCATGTTTGGCTCCTCGATTTCAATTCAATAAAATAACACAAATCCGGTGCAATTCAAATACCCACAGGAAAAATTACCGGGTTAAAATCGTCTCAAATCATTCCAGCGAAATTCCCATTCCGGCGTCTTCAGGACTTCTCCGGACTGGAGTTCGACCCAGGGGTTTAATTGCTGATTCTCCGGATTTTTTAAAATATGTATATCCTGGGCCGGCATATAGCTCTGGGCCAGAAGGAAAATTTTTTTCCCGGTTTCTTTTTTCCTGGCCATATCCACCACCAAAACCGCATGACCGGGAAATCCCGGCTGGATGAATACATCGCCGATCTCAATTCGGTTTATGTTTTTAACCGGGTGAAGTTCGCGGTACAACGAATCGGTTCCGGCATATATGAATACCGTATCCAGATAGTCGCGGAAATTGGCATAAGAATGATTGGCCGCGGAAGACTTTTTCCAATAAACCCGGTTTCCCGAGACAACCGGGCGAAAACCCAAGGACCACTTCCGGTATTCGGCGCTGTCACCGCTGGTAAAACGGAAATGAATATCATCAATCTTTCCCCGGGAAAAAAGATACTCGGCCCGAAGCCGGATAACCGCATCGGCGCACTGCTGCAGGTCGCGGTTTCCGGTATCGATATCGATGACCGCCATATGAACTGACTGGTTCGCTTTTGGTTTTCGATTGAAAAGCATTACCCGGGGATTGCCCTTTTTCAAAGGCAGGTTCCGAAGCCAAAAGGAAAAGGAACCGGGCTCAAGCGGTATTCTTTCATATCCCGGGGGAACCGGTATTCTCCGGGCAATGGTGTTTCCCGGGTCAACGTCAGAAAGCCAGGGATAGGAATTAGGTTGAGTAAAAAGTTGCGTTCCGGTCAGTAAAACCAGCAAAACGGCAAAAATGGTTTGCCGGGAAGCGCCCAATCCTTTATCCTTTCTTTTCGAGCAGTAGAAAAATGCCGGAAAACAGGCAACCCAGTATGACCAGAATATCGATGACAAACCACAACACATGGATGTTAATCACCATTCCCAGGATCATCAATACCGCCATTAAAATCAACAGCCAGGCAATCAGTTTATTCATGATCATCCTCCTCTACGGTTTACCTCATTTTTATTGTTTTCAGGATAGGGACCGGTAATACTTTCCCAGGATTTCCGCCACTTCGGGGCGGCTGAACTCAACAGGCAACGGCTCCCCGCGCGACAGCATTTCCCTGACCCTGGTCCCGGACAGAAAAACCCAGTCTTCCTTGCTGTGGTCTGTGACCGAATTCATCATCACCACCCGGTTCAGTTTCTTTGACCAGGCAGTGTGATCGGCCTTGAAAATTTCGATCTCCAGCGCCCCGGCCGGAACCTGCTCGTCAAATATCTTCTGGGCATCGAAGGGGCCGTAATAGGAGCCCACGCCGGCATGATCCCGGCCCACGATCAGGTGGGTGCAGCCACAGTTCTGACGGAAGATGGCGTGAAGGACCGCTTCTTTGGGCCCGGCATACAGCATGTCAAAACCGTATCCGGTAATTAAAACCGTGTTTGGGGGAAAGTAGAGCTCAACCATCTTGCGGATAGATGCATCCCTGACATCTGCCGGGATATCACCAACCTTTAATTTTCCCAGCAGCATATGAATCAGGATGCCATCCGCGCCCACGGCTTCTTTGGCCATCTTGCACAGTTCCTCATGGGCCCGGTGCATGGGATTCCGGGTCTGGAAGGCCACCACTTTCTGCCAGCCTGCATCTTTGATTTCATCCCGGATCTGATAGGCGGTGCGGAAAGTTTCGCGGAAATCAGACTCAAAATAGGAAAAGTTCAGAACTCGGATGGGCCCGGAAACGATAACATTGCCCTGCGAAAGGAAGGTCTTTACTCCCGGATGTTCTTCATCGGTGGTGGCGAAAATATTTTCAGTAATCCGCTTCTTTTCCTCAGCCGTCATTTCTTCGACTGATTCAATGTTCTGGACAGCCAGTACCGGGTTGCCATCGACATTGGGGTCACGCAAGGCGATGCGACCTGATGCCGGAATTTTCTGGCTGGCAGGTAACAGGTTTAATATGGGAACAGGCCAGAACAGGCCTCCGGCGGTTCTCATGTGTTCAGCCACAGTCAGGGCATCTTTCTTGTCCATGAATCCGGTCAGAGGGTTGAAATAGCCGCTGCCCAGCATCACGGCATTGGCCGCGGCTGCAGAACTGATCAGCACCGAGGGCAGTGATTCGGCTTCCCGGATCAATTCATTTCTCTTTTTTTCATCCCGGACAAAAAGGGGATTTAATTCATCGCTTCCATGGGGTTTAATCATTTTTTGGCTCCATTTTTTACATCAGAAAGATTTTAAACAAGTTATGAGTATAAGACATTGGGGATATTTGTCAAGTCAGTGAAAAAAGGAAAAAGAGGATCTCCACTCGGTAATCAACACCCCGGCCAGCACGATGATTCCACCGGCTATAAACGACCAGGTGAGGGTTTCATCCAGGAAAATAAAGGCCACGATGCTGGCAATTACCGGCTCGATATTATGAAAAACCGCCAGGCGGGTAATATCCATGTTTTTTACCAGCCAGTACCAGAGCGCATAGGCGACAACCGAGACCCCCAGGGCCACATAGGCCAGGGATAACCAGGCCCCGGCAGTTACACCACTGTAGTCAAAGGTAAGTGACCGGTAAAGCCCGAAAGGGAAATACATGGCCGAACCAGAGGCCAGGGCATAGGCGGTGATCCGGAATGCCCCGTATTTCATCACCAATGGTTTTCCCAAGATGGAATACGCCGACCAGGACAATACCGCCACCAGGATAATGAGATCTCCCAGGAGATAATTCCTGTCAATCTCAATGGCACCGCTGGCCATGATAAAAACCACGCCGATCAGTCCCAGGCCGATACCGATGGCCCGCCGCCAGATGAATTTCTCCTTCAAGAAAAAAAGACCTCCCAGAAAAATCCAGATGGGAACCGTGGCAAAGAGGAGTGCCCCATGGCTGGCTCCGGTTAATTTCTGACCGGTCAGGTACATGGTCTGGTTCAGGATAATGATCAGGAAGCCCAAACCGATGATTTTCGGATAATCTTTCTTCTCAACCGGTATCCGATGGCCCCGCAACCGGTTTATCAGCAGCAGAACCAGGGCGGAAATTCCGAAACGGTAAAATGCGAAGGTAAAGGGCTCGATCTGCTGCAGGCCGTATTTGGCCACCGGGAAAGTCAGCCCCCCCAGAAACTGCTGGAAAAGCAATACCGATATTAGGAAAAAACGGCTGTTAACCGATCCGGTTTGGAAACGATTGGGCATACTTCTCCTTTACTTCAAGGAACAATATTTTGTTACCCGGAAAATTAATGAACATTTAAATCTACAGGATATTCTATTTTTTTACAATAAAAAAGATTTTTTTTAATTATCCTGGAAACGGCCTGTCAAAAATTGTCTTCGCACTGTCAATTATTGTCACAGACCCGGCCATCGGAATCCATTCATCAAATCCAACAACCTCCGCTCATTGTATATGGATCAATCATTATTGGTGTTGGCAACAGAAATGCTAGTAC
>CAZOWT010000209.1:0-4753 GCA_964583345.1 uncultured Clostridia bacterium | reverse complement strand
CGATTTCGATGGTGATGTGGTCAATCCTGAGGTTTTTCAGAAACTGCTTTAGCTGCTGTTTTATCTCCCTTATTTTTTGCTGGTTATCGATATCCTTTAAAACCAGGTGAAGGGTCAGGATGTTGTACTGGCCGTCCATGGTCCACACGTGAATATCGTGGATACTGTCAACCTCGGGAAATTCCAGAATCCTTTTTTCGATTGCCGTGATGTCGGCGGCATCGGGAGCACCCTGGAGAAAAACCCGGAAACTGGTTTTCAAATTTTTGAACACATTGGTCAGGATGAACAGGGTGATCAGAATCGAAAGGATCGGATCCAGTGCCGGAAAATTAACGGTCATCATGACCACACTCCCGGCCAGAACCGCCGCCCAGCTCAGGACATCCTCCAGCAAATGCAGAGAAACCACTTTTTCATTTATGGATTTCCCCTTCCTGACTTTCAGCGCGGCCAGCCCGTTTACCGCGATACCCAGAAGCGCCAGGATGAACATTCCCCGGGTATCCGGATATTGGGGGTGAAACAGACGGGGAATGGTTTCATTCAGCACAAACACGGATCCGGCAAATAATACCAGAGAATTTATGACCGCTCCCAGCAGGGAAAACCTCCGGTAGCCGAAAGTGAATTTTTTATCCTTTTTTTTCGAGGACAATTTCTGGAAATACCAAGCCAGTCCCAATGATAAAGAATCACCCAGGTCGTGAAGGGCATCTGACAGTATGGCCATGCTGTTGGTCATGATGCCGCCAATGATTTCCAGAACAATGAATAATGAGTTGAGGATAAAGGCGGTGGCGATATTGTCAGACGGATTGGGGGGGCGGCCGGTGTGTGCCTTTGATTTTTTCTCCCGGGTGCGGTTCACTTTTTTCACCATTTGTTTTATAGCCCCGGATGTCAGCTTTTTCAAGTCGGCGGAAGGTTAATGATGATATCTACAAACAACTCGTATTGCTCGTCTTCATTAAGATCGTGAATCAGAACCTTCTCGATTTCCTTGAATCCCCCCACCTCGAGGATTTCGGATTCATAAAGGATTTTCACTCCCGCATTTTTTAATTCTTTGGTCAGGGCAGAATCCAGCGACATTTCTTTTCCGGGGGTAATGAAAATTACCCGGGAGGTGGCGGTTATGATTTTTTTGGCCAGTTCGGCGGATTGATACCCGCGGTCGATGACCAGAACTCGTTTGCCCGCCAATACCGACGGATTATCCAGTTTTTCCAATATACCTTTTCCCAGGTAGTCCCGGTATTTGCCAATCTCCTTTACGATACCTGGTGCTTTCACTCCGGATTCCGGTTGGTGATGCTGCTTTTCCCGGTATTTTTTTATGGCATCCTGCAGGGCATCGGCAGCCAGGTTTGAACAGTGCATTTTTATCGGCGGCAGACCTTCCAACTCGCCGGCCACGTCATTTCGGGTGATTTTCATGGCCTCATCAAGCGTTTTCCCCTTGGCCATTTCGGTTATCATGCTGGCGGTGGCAATGGCGGAGCCGCAGCCGAAAGTTTTTAATTTGATATCTTCGATCCGGTCTTCTTTGACCTTGATGTATATTTCCATCAGATCACCGCAGACCGGATTCCCGACCCGTCCGACCGAAACGTCTTCGCCTTGAAGGGTACCAACATTTCTCGGGTTCCGGAAATGGTCCAGCACTTTTTCTGAATACTGTGTGGATTTCATGTTTAGTCCTCCTTTTGATACAGGGGTGATAATGACCTGATTTTTTTAACCACCTGGGGCAGGGCTTCGAGAATGGATGAAACATCCTTTTCCCGGTTGAACCTTCCGCAGGTCAGTTCAAGTGAACCGTGCGCTTCTTCGTGAAGCAGGCCCATGGATATCAGGGTGTGGGAGGGTTCCAGAGTTTTGGATGAACATGCCGATCCGGTTGAAACCGAAATCCCCCGATCTTTTAAAGAAAGCAGCAACGCTTCCCCTTCGATACCTTCGAAACGAAAATGGGCATTGTTGGGGAGTCTTTCCTGGGGATGGCCGTTCAGATAAGAATGGGGGATGGCCTTCAATATTTTTTCGATCAGGGTGTCACGGTAACTCTTAAGTCGGATGATTTCTGAGTTCATCTCCCGCTGCATGATCTCAACAGCTTCTCCCAATCCGGCAATGGCCGGGATATTTTCCGAACCGGACCTGAATCCGTTTTCCTGGCCGCCTCCCAGGATCAGGGGATTCAATCGAATCCCCTTTCTTTTAAATAAGATTCCCAGGCCCCGGGGGCCATAGATATCATTGGAAGAAAGGGTCAATAGATCAAAATTTATATTTTTAACATCCAGGGGGAGCACCCCTTCGGCAGCAACCGCGTCCGAATGAAAGGCAATGTTTCGTTCGCGGCAGAGCCCGCCCACTTCGGAAAAGGGCTGAATGGTGCCCACTTCATTGCTGGCAGCAGTCATTGAGACAAGGATGGTCCTGTTTGTCAGTCGTTCCTCGATTTTTTCAATCGACACCCTTCCGTATTGATCGACAGGCACTTTTGTTACCTCAAATCCCTGTTTTTCCAGGTATTTGGCCATGTTGTGAATGGATATGTGTTCTATCTCCGATATGATGATATGATTCCCTTTATCCCGGTTGCGCAGCGCGTACCCGGCCATGGCCAGGTTGTTGGACTCGGTGGCGCCGGAGGTGAAAATGATTTCCTCGCTTTCGGCGTTGATGAATCCGGCGATTTTTTGGCGGCATTCTTCCATGATGGATGTGGCAGCATCTCCGATGAGGTGCAGGGAAGAGGGATTTCCGAACCGGTGGTAAAAAAAGGGGGTCATGGCCTCAATGACCCGGGGGTCAACGGGTTTGGCGGACTGGTAATCGAAATAGGCAGACATGGTGTCCTCCGCTTCTAAAACCACATGGTGGCGCCTGATTCCAGTGCCAGATCGTTCAGGGTGCCGGCCCCAACGATTTTAATGCCCGGGATCAAGTCGACCTTATCCCAGCCCAGCATCTGTTTGGATGCCTCACAGGCATAAATTTCAATTCCCATTTCCAGTGTTTTCTTAATCATGTCTTCCAGGCTGGGGAAGGTTCCGATTTTTATTTTTTTTGCTTCACCGGGAGCCAGAACCTTCAGCCCGGTTCCCAGAAAATATATGGCCGGTTTGATGTTCATGGCTTTTGCTGTCTGGGCCAGAACGAACGGTGAATACTGTCTTTCCGGCTGGTTGCCGGTTTGCACGTAAAGAATCGAATTGTTGTCTTTCATACTGAACTCCTTAATTTGTTTTTTGTATGATAAACCTGATTAAATTGGGTTTTTTTTCCAACTTGAGCAACTTGTTCCCGGTCCGTTTGATCAACCGTTTGAGATCTTCCTCGGCAGCCGGATCATCGGCCAGCACTTCCAGAATTTCTCCCGGTTTCAGGCTGTCAATTTTTTGCCGGGTCTGGAATAGCGGCTCAGGGCAGTACAAACCAACACAATCCAGAATCTCATTGGGTGTCATTTCATCGGACATGTTTTTACCTCCTACCAACCCTTTTTTGCCGGATATCCTGCAGGGAGATCGCCGACAGGCTTTCTTTCATGGCCAGGTTTATTTTCGGCCAGATATATTTTATCCGGCATTGCTCGAACATTTCGCAGTCTTCCTGGCTGATCAGACTGCACTTGCTGTAAATGTGGGGATTTTTTTCCACGGCCTTGAAAACATCCCAGACGGAAATATCTTCCGGATCTTTGTTCAGGATGAAACCTCCTCCGGGGCCGCGAACACTCCGGGTGATTTGGGCCTTGAACAGATCAATCAGGATACTTTCTAAAAAATGTCCGGAAATTTTCTGTTTTTCCGATATAATTTTTCGGCTCACCGGTTTCCCGGCTTCGGACAGGGAAATTTCATAAAGGGCGCGAAGGGCGTATTCGGTCTTTTTGGTGATGCTCATTTTATGATCCCAATCATTCAGATCCATATATAATAAATAATAGTTTATAAAATATGTCAACTATTAAATAAAATATTTTATTCAAATCCCGGAATGGTTTCTCATTTGAGATGGGTTTGAAAATATGTTAAAATTTGGAAATCAGTTGCAAGGAGGACACATGTCGGAGAGTAAAGTGGTTGATATTGTCAAGGGGGCTATCCTGCTGGAATACAGAGGAAAGGCGCTTTATGATTCGGTAATTCAATCAACTCAATCCAGTGTGGTAAAGGAGCTTTTCGGGTTTCTGTCCCAGGAGGAAGCAAAACATATCGAGCTGCTGGAAAAACAGTATAAAACATTGACCCGGAATCACAGCTTTGATTTGAACGATTCGGTGTTGGCCGACATCCAAACCAGCAAGGTGGTGCTGAATGAAAAAACCACCAGCGAAATTTCCGGGGCCGGTTATGAAGCGGCCGTCATCGCCGCTGCCCTGGGGTTTGAGAAGAATGCGGTTGCCTATTATTCCGATCGAGCCGCCCATGCCGAACTCCCCGGAGAGAAACAACTGTATCAGTGGCTGGCGGAATGGGAGAAAACCCATTTAAATCTGCTGGCAGAGCTGGACAAGGAATTAAAAGAGAAAATCTGGTATGACAACAGTTTCTGGCCGATGTAAGGCGGTCCGGATACCTGAAACGCAGGCTTTTCAAAAAACGGAATTTCTTGTGGAGGTTGTTATTTGCAACCAAATAGGTTATATATGTTGGTGATAGAAAGATGAAAAACTTAAATTCGATTTTAAAATGGAAATTCCGAGCTGGGTGAAAAATTGAATCAGAAAAAATTTAAT
>CAZOWT010000208.1:0-4801 GCA_964583345.1 uncultured Clostridia bacterium | reverse complement strand
GAAATCAATGGTTCTCTCCCCGGTAATTTTCTGGGAGTTGAAGGCATTAAATCCGATGTCGGCTTCCATATTCATATTGGCTCCCAACCAGTAAATCTGGCTGCTCTTGAGAATATCCCAGTAAAATCTTTTCTTGGTGCGGATGCTTTCGATGGTGTTCATCAAACACAGGAAGGTGGTATTGGTCAATGTCCATACCATTTTATCCACGAAGGCATCCAGCTGGCTCCAGTCGGTTTTCAGATTTTTCAATTCTTCCTTTGCCGCCTTGAAGGGATCTCCGGTTTTGAATTCGCCGTAAACGATCTCGCCCCGGTCAACATATTTATCGGTGATGACCCGGGGGTCGCGCACCCATTCGCCTTGTGCATTTTTTTTTATGGGAATGGCCTTGGTTATCAGGCCCACCCTTTCCATTTTGGCGGCACTCCACATCTCGTTGGCGGTGGCCTGCCACATGGCCTGTTCCATACTCAGATTCCAGGGAAGAAAGTCGGTGGAACCTCCCGTCGGCGTGGAACCGTGACGCGTTCCGGCCTGTCCGAATGATGCGGTATCGGCAGCGACGGTAAAATCGCAGGCCTGGCCGATTTCCTGTCCGCCGGCGATTCTCATGCCGTTGCAGCGGCAGATGACCGGTTTGCGAGCCTTCAGGATGCCGTCGATCATGCCGGAAAAGAGGTCCATATACTGGGTATATTCCAGCGGCCTTCTGGAATAGTATTCCGCGTATTCCTTGGTGTTTCCGCCGGTGCAGAAGGCCCGGTCGCCGGTGGCGGTAAAAACAATGGCCATGACATCCCTCTCCATGGAAGCCCTGTGCATGCCCGCGATTACCCCCTTGATCATCCGAGTGGTGTAGGAATTGAGCTGTTCCGGATTGTTAAGCGTAATCCAGGCCGAATAAAGCCCTTCGATGATTTCTCCGGTTTCCACATTTTTTAGCGGTTTCCTTTCATACACGGTACAGGGTGGTTCGGTTCCGAAATGTTCATTGCCGAATATCTGATGATCCTTGATTTCGTTGTCCCTGGGTAACCATTTTAAAGACATATTTATTCCTCCTTTGAAAAGTTTAATTTGCTATTGTATGGCAACGCGAAAAATTATTCAATAAAAAGACGGTCAGAAATCCTTTGATGTTCCGGAAATGTTTTACACGGGTTTTGATGTGTTAATCTCACAGAACTGAAATTCAATGGCGTCATATCCGGTCAGTTATTTATCCCGTTCAGCCGATGCGGGTTCGCCGGTGCTGATGGATGAGGTTTTTAAAAAGTTTTCCACTTCCTCGATTCCTCCCTGGAAGATAAGGTATCCGTTATAGGGTTCCCTTTCCGTGATTTCACCGTTTATGGGTGTGAGCATGATTTCGCGGACCTTTTCAAGATCGGCGGTCTGGCCCAGCGCCCAGGCGAGTTTGATGTAGGCCACCTCCGGAAGCATGTTCTTGGCCGGGATTACCCCGATTTTCTGCATGTCCCGTCCGGTTTCATATACATTCATGTGAACATATCCCCACAGGGTCTGTACGGTCATGTAAATAGCCACTCCAGCTTTGGTTGCTCTTTCGATTGCCGGGTAAAGGGGTTTGTTGACATGCCCCAGTCCGGTTCCGGCAATCACGATTCCCCGGTAGCCGTTCTCCACCAGCGAGTCGATCATATCGGGATGCATGTTCGGATAGTAATACAACATGGCAACCCTTTCTTCGAAGTAGGGGAGAATTTCTACCTTTCTGTCGTTTCTTCTCCGGTTGTAATCCTTCCTGAGCGGGGTGATTTTATCTTTCCATACCTTGGCCAGCGGAATATCTCCGATCGTCCTGAAAGTGGAACGATAGGAAGAGTGCATTTTCCTTACCCGGGTGCCGCGATGCAGCAAAGCATAGTCATCCGAGGTGGTTCCGAACATGCAGACCATGACTTCAGCGATATCCGAGTGGCTGGCAGTGGTGATGGCATGGATTAAATTCAGGGCGGCATCTGATGAAGGGCGGTCTGATGATCGCTGCGATCCCACTATGACAATGGGGATTGGGGGATGTTGTATCATAAAGGCCAAGGCGGAAGCGGTGTGGTGCATGGTATCGGTGCCGTGTCCGATCACAATGCCTGTTGTCCCTTTTTTGATCTCCTTTCCGATGGCGATTGCCAGGGCTTTGTATTGTTCCGGCCCCATGTTTTCGCTGAAAATCGAAAAAAGCTTTTCAGTGGTCAGGTTGCATATATCTGCCAATTCCGGCACGGCGCCGTATAATTCGCCGGGCGAAAATGCCGGAATTACAGCACCGGTCCGGTAATCCAGGCGGGATGCGATGGTTCCTCCGGTGCCGAACAATTTTATATTGGGCTTATCTTTGGAAACCGGGAATTCTTTTTCCGGGATTTTGTAATGCGCTTCTTTGTAACCGGTTTCAATGATTTTGGTGATGGTATTCACATCAACACCCACGTTGTAGCCGTTAAATAGTTTGAGAACCAGGTGGATATCGTCGTCATGTTCCGATCTGGGGAGTATGGTGCCGATGAACTCTCCTCTGGTGGTATGAATTTTGACTTGGCCCCATACGCGGACATTGAATTTCTTTAACGTATCCTGGGCGATGCCCCGGTATCCCTTGAACTGATCGCTCATACCATTTCTTCCGTAATTTTGTGACTGAGCCGGTTCATTTCCATGTTTCCTATGGCGGTATTTCGCAATTTTCCCATAATCCAGCGGATTTCCGCACCCGCTTCTTCGGATATCTTGATTTTTTTGAATTTGGCTTTTAATCCGGGTACCAGCGACAGAATATGCTGCTCGGTAAATTTCCGGTATTTTAATATCTTCAGCACAGAGTTAAAGTTCATTTCCGGATGTTCATAGAGAACTGCCAGCATGGGCTTGATGATTTCCTTTGCCAGTTTTTCCCGGTTTTTAAATTTGAAGAGATTATAAATTCTGGATGATTCAAATCCATGATTGTCTGGCATTTTTCCTTCCAGATGTTTCAATGTATGCCCGATGACTGTGCCAACAAAAATCGGGTTTTCTTTGAAATCTTTTATGATATGTGACATTAAGGTAAATAAATTTCTTTTCATTAGAAAGGAATAGGTGTCAGCCGGGATGTCCCACTTTCGAAGCTGTTCAAGACGTTCGGACACATCGGTTGGCAAATCTTTTTTAATATTTTCGATCGTCTGGTCATGAATGGGAATCGGCGGTGAATCGGTATCCGGGTACATGCGATTAGGTCCGGGAAGTACCCGTTCAAACAGGGTGGTTCCATCTCTAAGTGCTTTCCGGGTTTCATTGGGTATACCCTGAAACGCCAGAATACAGCGCTCTTCGATGGTTTCGAGCGCGGTTTTTATATCTTCCCGGGGCCCCCAGAAAATCAACTGCGCATCGTTTTCTCTACTTTTTAGCTGTTTCCCAATCCAAGTCATCCGGTTATCATTCACCAGGGGATTCAGGGCCTCGGAATGGGTCATGTTGGGTTTTTCCAGGCAGGCGATTACCTTTAACCGGTCGTGCAATTCATCGGCAAATGTTTGACCCGGCTGGGTAAAGAAAGATAGAATACCTTTGAATTTCGGCAGGTTGACAGCCATGATTCGACAGTTTTCAGTAAAATGTTCTCCGAAAGGAAAATGCTCCTGATTAATCGAATCAAGGGGGAGTTCCATTGAGCTGATCTTCCATTTTGCCGGATCCGGAATCCGTTCAAGCAATATTTTTTTTATTTCCAGCAATGCTTTCTGACGAAAAGCTTCGTTATGGGTTAATTGGGGAATTTGCTTTATCCGGGGTACACCCTTGATCTCCACCCGGTTTCCTCCGGTGATACTGACATTGACATCTTCTCTGGCCGCTCCGATTCCGGTTCGGACATGGCCGGTGCTGCGGGTGAGAAATCGGATGTACTGCGCGGCTTCAGCAGCTTCATCCGGGGTTTTCATATCCGGATAGGTGACGGTTTCCACCAGCGGCATGCCCAGGCGATCGGTCAGGTAAATCCGGTTATGGCGGATGTCGGAAACTTCACGGCAGGCATCCTCTTCCAGACTGAGCTGCATGATGCGGATTTTCTTTGCTTTCAGGGGAATTTCACCTTCAATGCCCACGATGGCTGTCCGCTGAAATCCGGTGGGGATACTTCCATCCAGATACTGTTTGCGAGTGATATGCAGTTCGCCCACGATACTGGTTCTGAGCAACAGGGCAATTTCAATGGCTATTCTCAACGATTCTTCATCCAGATCAAAAGGAGGGGTGTCGTCAATCTCATAGGTGCAAGCGGTCTTATTTTTGATACGGTAAAAAATGTTTTTTTTGGTTTTAAATTCCATCAGGGCCGTGCCATCGTATTCTCCCAGCTCGCTTAAGGTGGGACGCATATGACGAATTATCTGGGCATCGTAATCGTCTTTATCCTGGTAAATCCTGGCTGGACAGCGGCAGAAGAGTTTTTTCCTGGTTTTGAGTTGCTGATGAATTTCCAGGCCGCATTGAAAACCCAGCCTGGTATAGGTCTGGGGAGTCGCACAATTTTTTTCCAAATATCCCACCAGCTTCCGGCTAGCCTGATGTTTATCCTGCGGATTAAATGTCATCTGTCTTTGCTCTTCTTTCACCCATAAGAAAATACAAATTGGAATAAATTGTGGATTAAATTCATTCAGTCAAAATGAGGGCGACTGATATTTAATCAAACTGATTTGTATCACAATGCCTACACCAAGTCAAATATGGAGTGATATTTTTTACCAGATGATGATGGTTTTCTAGAAAAATTATGCTGTTTATTTCA
>CAZOWT010000207.1:0-4835 GCA_964583345.1 uncultured Clostridia bacterium | reverse complement strand
TTCCACCGGAGAAGTCCCTCCATAGTAATAAACAATACAGGGGTATTTTTTTGCTGGATCGAAATCCGGGGGATAATGGATGCGCCCAACGATGGTTTTGCCTTCAGGCGTGTGGTAGTCCCAATCTTTCACCATCCCGAACCTGACATGTCGAAAATCCCCTTCATTGTAATCCTTCAAAAGCGATGATTTCAAACCGGATAGATCCAACCGGTAAAGTTTGTGGGGCATGGCGGCGCTGGAACCCCAGAAAGCGGCTGTCCGGCCATTGGAAGCGATGTCAAAATAGCGCACCGCATCCACCGGTATCCGGATTTCGCTGAAGGTATCCCGCCCCGGTTGAAACCGGAACAGTTTGACAAAGGAGCGGTCCGTGGCCTGCAGGTAGATATTCCCGTCCCAGCGGCTCCAGTAAACATCATCCACCGAGGGATTAAAATTACGGGTAATGGAAACGGCTTTCCCGTCAGAAATCCGGTAAATAAAAACCTGGGTATCGTATTCGTTGGGTATGATACCCTCTTTGAGCATATTGCCAATACCGCCGAAGGAGGAAGGGCCTCCGGTAAACAGGAGTCTGGCCGAATCCGGGGCCCAGTCAGCCGGGTAAACCAGATTGCTTTCAAACAACTTTTTGCAGTTGTAATTCTTCATGTCCAGCAGATAAAATATGCTCTTATTGTAGGGCCTCTGGGTAAGGTCCGGAGTCAAGGTCGCCAGCAGCAACCGGCTGCTGTCCGGGCTGATCATCACCGAGTACAGATCTTCTGTAAAAGAGCGAATTTTGTGGGTGATGCCGCCTTCGAGATAGACCAGGTAAAGCGCATAGTCATAACGGTCCGAAGCCGCCCGGTCGGGAATGGTTTCGACATATTTGAATCCGCTGCCCGTATCTTTCTTTTTATAAGTCCAATACAGGATATAGGTGTTGTCAGGAGAAAGCCTGAATCCGGATAAATCCGTTAAATCGGGAATGATGGTTCTGGTGACTCCCGAAGCCAGATCAAATTCGTATATGGTGGTCTTTTCATTGGACTCGACGCTATAGAGAAAGCCATGTGAATGGTTCAGCCAGGTTAGATTATCGAAACGTCCTCGGTTTTCAGTGGTCAGCATCACGGAGCCGTCTGAGGTTTTGAGAATTTCGGTCCAGCGGCCGTTTGTGCCGTTCTGATCGGTTTGTCCCAGTGAAACGGCCAAATACCGGCCGTCCGGAGATAGATTGAGGGATGACACCTCCTTCTCGTTTAATATGTGATTGAAATCCACCCGCCGGGTCAATGAGGTGGAAAAGGCCGGTTCGCCGGATTCTTCCAGATTCGGATCGGACATTCCGGCATCCAGGGTAAAGGTTTCCCCCTTGGGGACAAACACCTTGAACAGCAGGACATGTTTTTTATTTACAAGCGTCAATTCGGCCGTCGCTATCCCGGATTTTTGATCAAATTGCTTTTTGACTGCCTCTCCGTCAAGAAAAATGTCAAGCAGGGCTTTCTGGATGCCCCTGACTTCCAGTCTGGACTTTAAAAATCTGTTGGCATCCACAAAACATACGGCGTAGAACAAGGAATCGGCTTCCGGGGTAACCGTAAACCGGGAAACCAAATGCCAGCGGAGAACCTGCCCGTAACTCCAGACCACTTCCTGGCCGGGAGCAGGCCACATGCCGGTTATATCCAGGAACCGGTGATTGGCGATATCCCGGTTGGTTTTATAAACTGAACGTTCAAGCTCGGTGACCGGAGTGGGCCCCAATACCAGCCAGCCCTGAATGGCTTTTCCACCAGCAGCCTGGTTGGGATTAACGGTTGCCAGAACCGGAACCATCATCATCAATATCAAGCAGACAGCAAGTTTTGATTTCATTAATTTCCTCCTGAAAATAAATTTATATCCGGCATTTGTCCGGATTTAATAAAATAATATACCGCAAAAACTGAATTTTGTATAGTTGGAAATTGTCAAATCCCGTCAGATTCCATTTTATTTTTCGCTTAAAAAACAGAATTAGTCATTGGAATTTTATAAAATCATCCTGTACAAAATGCGACCGGGCCATGTGGCTTGACTCAAATTCGGTATTTCTCTGGGATTGGGTCCAAATAAGGCTAAACTTCAACGGATTTATTTTCGATGTTGGTTTGCTCCCGGCAATTTGAATATTGCCTGTCCTGTGCTAGTATATATGATGATGGAGGCCCAAATGGAAACTTTAATGATTAAACCGAATGCAAACCTGAAAAAGGTCTGGTTTATCGGGTGGACTGTGCTTTTTGTCATCCTGGCCGTCGGTGATTACCTGTTGATAACCCTGCTCAGGGAAGCGGAACCCCGCTTAATTCTGGGCATCATGATTACCGTACTGCTTGGAATTTGGCTGCTGGTTCTGCCTTATTTACCCGTATTTTTCAATTCACTTGAATACCGGATCGAAAGTGATTCCATCAGTGGAAAAAAAGGGGTATTCTGGAGAAAAACCTCCACCGTTCCTTATCATAAAATCACCAATATCGATGTCACCCAGGGCCCGTTGCAGAGAATGTTCGATATCGGCAATATTCACTGCCAGACCGCCGGGGCTGGGGGACCGCAGGGAGCCAAAGCCGAACTGGTGCTTCGAGGAATTTTCAATCCGGAGGAAACAAAAAACACCATCTCGGTTAGGTTGTCGAAAAAGCCAAATCATTAAAAGTTTGGCTTTTCCCCCGTTGTATTATTCTGCGCCCGGAGGTAATAATCCTGTACCCGATTCACGACATCGGATTGTTAAACGTTTGATTTTCCGTTATTTCCCGGTTTTTTTCTCTTTTTTCTTTTTTCGTTTTTCTTTCAGGGTAAGCTGGGGTTTCTTTTTTTCGCTTGCCTTGGGTTTTTCCATTCCTTTGGCCATAAGTTGCCTCCTTTGACCATATCCAGGTACAATTTTTTATAATTTTATCAATTTATTATTTTTCGAGTTCTGATTTTATTATAAGATATTTAGGGATTAAAAACAACCCGGAGGAAAGAGGCGATCCCGATTAATTTTTGGTTCCGCCGCCAGCTCCGGACGGTGAATCCTGGGGCTTGACGATGAAGTTCTCCCCGTATTTACGCTTGTAATAGTCAAGTCGGTCAGAGAGGGGGTGGCGGGGTGGCTCCGGTTTTTTCCTCCGTTGAGAATTGGATGGCCTTTTCAAGCTGGCTTTTCCTTTTTTAAAAGAACGCTCAATTTTTTTCGATTTCGAAAAACGGATCTTGGCCCTGGAATGTAACCTGGGGTTTCCTTTGTCATCAAAACGCATTCCCTGGCTGAGGCTGGGAAGAAACATGTCATCGGGGGCAAATTCTACCGGGATTTTGCAATTTAAAAATGTTTCGATGGCATCGAGGTTGTGAATGTATTTATCACAGGCGATGGTGATGGCTTTGCCGGATTTGCCGGCCCGTGCGGTCCGGCCGATACGGTGGACGTAGTTTTCACTGTCTCCGGGCAGATCATAATTGATAATCATTTCAAGATCTTCGATATGAAGTCCTCTGGCCGCCACGTCGGTTGCCACCAGGAACGGGACCTCACCGGATTTGAATTTTTCCAGGGCGCTCAACCTTTTTTTCTGATTCAGGTCTCCGCTGATATGTTGGCACCGGTAGCCATTGTAATTCAGATGGCCGGCCACCTGCACGGTGTCAAGTTTCATGTTGGTAAAAATCAGGGCATTTTTCGGCGCTTCTTTTTTTAAAACCCCCAGCAGAAAATTTATTTTTTCTTTGCGGCTGACATGGTACATGACCTGGGTGATTTTATCCACGGTCACGTCCTGAGGCCGAATCCGGACCGAAACCGGGTCATTCATGAACTCTCTGGCCAGTTCGCTGGTTTTAATATCCAGCGTGGCGCTGAAAAGCATAGTTTGGCGTTCGGATCGGGATGATGATCGCCTGATGATCTTCCTGATGTCCGGGAGAAATCCCATGTCGAACATACGGTCCGCTTCATCGATTACCAGAAAACCAATATCTTTGAAACTGACTTTTCTCTGGTCGTTAAAATCCAGCAGTCTTCCGGGTGTGCCGATAATCATATCGGTCCCCTGTTTGAGCAGCTTTTCCTGCTGGAAATATCCCACTCCTCCATAGAAGCTGCCAATGCTAAGGTTAAGGTGCTTTCCCAGCAGCTTGGCATCCTGTTCGATTTGAATGGCCAGTTCCCGGGTCGGGGTAACGATTAGGGCCTTTCTGTTTTTTCCGGAATTTTTATTCAGGAAATGGTAGAAAATAGTAATCAGGAAGGCGGCGGTCTTTCCGGTTCCGGTCTGGGATTGAACGGCTACGTCCTTTCCTTTCAGGCTTTGTTTCAGGGTCTCTTCCTGAACCGGCATTAAATCCGAAAAACCGGCATCCCTTATCCCTCTTTGAATGTCTTCGGGTAAACTGAGTTCGGTAAATTTCATAAATTTCTTCCTCTAAGATTGATTTGCTGAAAATGGACATTGAATTAATTTTAGATAAACATGAACCAATTGAGATATCTATTTTCAATTTTTTTAATTTTCAAAATTGATTATAACATACAATTACAATATTTGCTAATTATTTTATGGTGTTATTAAGCCATAATTCTCCGAAACCTCATTGCCGGTGATTTCATTGGCTAAGTCATAAAGCGGCAATCCCGATTTGCGAATGAAAAAACCAACCGTTCGGGATACTTTTCAACCCGAAGCGGTTGTGATAAAATAGGTTTTCCTTGCCGGAATTCATGGCAATTTTTTTGCAAATGAAATGGCATAGAGGAGGCCTCATGAGAAAAGCTAAAATTGTGGTTTTTGGAGCCTTTCTTGTCTTTCTTATTC
>CAZOWT010000206.1:4616-4851 GCA_964583345.1 uncultured Clostridia bacterium | reverse complement strand
TCCGTAAAGCCTGTTTACATCTTCTCATAACCCCGGGTTTTTTGTCAAACAATTCTGATGGTATCGTCGAACTTACCCTTGACATTCCAGCAAAATTTATTCAAAATAACCTTTCGGAGCGGGAGACATCGCTGTTTAACTCTGTATTGTCTGCTTTTTTTGTTCCCGGTTGACATGAATGACATACCGGGACCATCCAGATCTTTTTCAGGAGGCGTAAATTGAGAAGATATTT
>CAZOWT010000206.1:0-4606 GCA_964583345.1 uncultured Clostridia bacterium | reverse complement strand
TGTTTAAAAGCTTTTTTCTATTTTTTGAGCGTATGGGAAAATTAAGGTAAATACTTTTTGCTTTAGGTATGATCTGCTGTAGTCTTATCCCTTTTATCCCTCTTAGGGTTTTTTGGTAGAAATGCGCGTTATTTATCCTTATTTTGATTATACTGGCATGCAGCCAGGTTCAAACCCGGGACTTCGATATCCCGCTCAGCCTGCGTTTTGATCCCGAATACTACTTAAACTCCTCCGGTGGAAAGACCAAAAATGGCTGCGAGGCCTGGGCTACATCCCTGAAAACAAAAGAATATATCTATGTGGGAAAATGTGATATTGAACGGCTGGCGAGGCTGTCGTTCCATATAAAAGAAGCTTTGAAATTCAACAACTCGTTGCCGGTCAATCAACAGATCGTCAAATCCGACAGCTACACCATGATCGATTATTCGAATTCCAAACACCAGGCCCTTTTCGGCTACACTGCCAGCGGTTTGCTGGCACATATTATCCTGAATGAAAAAAAGGATTTCCTTTACTACAAAATTGACGGGAATATTCCCGAACTCAAAGAGACAGGCATTCAAATCGAAAGTCTGCTAAATCAGAACAAGAGCCTGCCTCAGGATGAAATGATTAAAGCCGAGAAGGCTAATCTGAGCTTTGCCAGGGACATGAAACATAATTATCAATATCTGATCGGAAACAATTCCAAAGGCAAAAGAACAGCCGTGATGTTTGATAATAATGGAAAAATTCTGGGATATAAGAATCTAATCCAATAACGGCGCCTTTTTTATCCTGGAGCCTAACCTTTTCCGGTTCCCGATCCCGACTATTTTTTTCATTGAAACAGTTGACATATATATGATATAATCATATTATATATGCGGAGGTATTAAATGGTAAGAAAGACAGTCGTCATGAATAATGACATCGTCGATGATATCAATATACTGGCTAAAAAAGAGCAGCGCGATTTTTCCGGTGCCCTGAGATATGCCCTCAGAATCGGCCTCCTGGCAATTGAAAATCCCGAACTCACCGTCCTTGAAATCAAGGACATCATCGAAGCCGGGGTTGATTTCGAAACCGGAAATGTTCATGAATTGGATCTGAACGGTATGTAAACCGGATGAAATTAAAAGAAACCTCAAAATTTCAAAAATTGAGAAAAAAACTGAAATCTGAATCCGAAATGAAAGAACTCAAGTGTGCCATCGAATTCATTTCAGAAAATCCCGAAACCGGAAAGAAATTAAAGGGGGAATTCAAAAACCTCAGGGTTCACCGCTATTATGCCAGCAGCCAGCCGAGAAGGCTCATCTACAAAATCGAAGCCGGAGATATCATCCTGTTTTCCTTTGGACCCCGTGAAGGCATTTACAAATAAAAATATCCTATCTTTAAAGATCAGGTAAAGGCAAAGGTGAAGGTAGAGGAAAAAGCATCGCTTAAAATTGCTTTGGATTTAGAACTTCGAATTGTTTTTTTTTCTCAACTTCATATCCTCTCAATTTCTTATCTTCTATCTCTTATCTTCTTTCTCCTATCTCCTACCTTCTAACTTCTTATTTCTTCATTCTTGGGATCTGGCCCGTCAAATTAACTGTTATTTTTTTTTACAAGAACTTCTCTAAGAATCTTGCCTATTTCCATAATGGTGTAAGGTTTGGAAATAGCGGCTTCGAAACCATATGTGTTAAAGTTGGCCATTATAGGGTCATTTGAATAACCGCTGGCTACAATGGCTTTTACCTTCGGATCAATTTCTTTGAGTTTTCTTATGGCTATTTTCCCACCCATACCGCCTGGAATGGTCAGGTCCATAATAACTGCGGCAAAGGGCTGCCCGGATTGTTTGGCTGTGATGTACATTTTTATCGCTTCCGCACCATCGGCTGCATAACCAACTTCATAACCCAGTTTTTTCAACAACTTACCCAAAACATCTCTTACCATTTCCTCATCGTCCATGATCAGCAATCTTCCCTTACCTTTTAAGGATTTCTTCTTTTCCTTCTTTTTGATAATAATTTTATCATCCGATGCCGGGAAATAGAGGATGAAGGTCGTTCCAACCCCCAGAGTCGATACCACGGTTATATACCCGTTGTGTTTCTTTGCAATTGAATAAGCTACCGCGAGTCCTATTCCCTTACCCTTTTGTTTGGTGGTGAAATAGGGATCAAATATTTTTGATATATTATCTTTAGAGATTCCCACTCCATTATCTTCAATGGATATTTTTACATAATTTCCTGACTTCAATGATATTTTATTTTTTTCGAGAATGGTATTTTCCGCCTTAATTTTAATGGTCCCCCCCTCTGGTGACGCCTGTTTTGCATTGGTGATTATGTTGAAAAACATTTGATTTATCTGGCTCTCATCGACTTCAACAGGCCAGAGATTTTCCGGAATATTAAACTCGGTTTTAATACCAGAACCGCTGAGTGCCAGGATATCAGATTCTTTTATTATTTTTGCGATTGCTTCCGGCTTTTTTTTCGCCGTGCCTCCTTGGGAAAATGTGAGTAACTGCTGGGTCAGTTGACCGGCTCTATCAGAGGCCTTGTTGGCTGCTTCCAGATATCGATATGCCCCGCTTTCCATATTAATACTCATCTTTGCCAGGTTTATGTTTCCCAGGATGGCGGTAAGGAGATTATTGAAATCATGGGCAATTCCTCCTGCCAGCAGACCAATTGATTCAAGCTTTTGACTTTTTAGCATGTCTTCTTCTATTTTTTTACGCTCGGTAATATCACGAATATTACACTGGATTAGTTTAGCTCTATCGATAAGATATAGCTCTGTCAGAATTCTTTCCCCCTCTTTACTCTCGACCTGAATATTTTCAAAAAAAACAAATCCGTAGTTGTTTACATTTTGATAAGCTGTTTCCAGCAATTCCCTATCTTTAAATATACCGACTTCACTGAGCTTATATCCAACAAGATCTTTCCTGGAAAATTTCAATAATTCAAGTATGGCCGGATTTACTTTTACAATTTTTTTCTCATTTTTCTCGATTAATAAAAGTCCGTCTTTGGAAGTTTCAAAAAGTCTTCGGAAGAGTTCTTCTGATTCTTTTAATTCTCTCCCCATTTCAATGCGATCGGTCATATCCTCAATCGCCAGCAGGATCATCTCTGAGTCGGCGTCTTCATGATATATCCGCCTGGCATTCAGCAGCATTATTTTATTCCCGATACCCGGAAATTTGTGTTCAACTTCATAATTCTCAAATTTAGTATTTTTTGAGATAATTTCTTCAAGCAGTTTTCGAAGCTTGGGGATATTCCACTGACGGTTTCCCAGGTCAAAGATGAATTTTCCCAATGTTTTATCAGGTTTGACCTCAAAGGTTTTATAAAAATTTAGATTGGCAAAGATTACCCTGAGATTACTGTCCAGTACGATAAGGGGCTCCCGAATTGTTTCAACGATATTCCTGGCAAATCCGGATAATTCCATTATCCCTGTCCTCTAAAGCGAATAAAAATAATTTTTTCTTGCATTTATTTTAAAAAAAAAGAAGCAAAGAAGTCAAGGTTAAAAATTACACAAAAATAAATTACCATAATTTTTTTCTGGTTCCTCAAGGAAAATTCATCCTCACTTATATAACCCCGCTGGTTTGTGACAAAAAAATTATCGACGCCAGTGACCTGGATTTCATCATAGAGATATCAGAATTATTTGTTTTTGACCTGCACGGTAAACTGCTGTAACAGGTGTTTCTGCCCACGCCAGAAACAGCAGATTCAAATTCCCAAATTTCAAAATACCATCCCTCAATTCTGTTTCCTGAATTCTGAATTCTCAGGTTGAGGATGAGTTATTAATTCTATACCCAGTCGTGATTTCGACACTGTTTTTTAACATGGACCATACCGGACAGATGGACTCTCGAGACAACTGAATGGCATTCTGAATCTCCGTATCTTGGGTATTATCAGAGTTCAAGACAAACTCAAGGGAAATGGTTTCAAAAGCGGTCGGGTGTTCGTCCCTTCTGACACCTGAACCCTTTACCTCAAATTTGTCGATACGCTTCTTCATCTGTCTCAGAAGCGCCACCACTGACGTGCCGCTGCAGACACAAAGACTCATTAATAGTAATTCCAGACCGGAATAGCCCTGTCCATCCCCCAGAGGAGGAGCATAATCACATGTCAGCTCCGGCCGGTTCCCGGTGACCACCCTGAATTGTACTTTCTCATTGGTTAGTTCCGCTCTGGCTACCAATCGTTCACCCATATGGTCCCTCCTTGTATATCCATTCAGGCGGTTGAAAATCTTTCAAAAGCCTGGTTATTCATTTTGCCCGGTTTGGGTTTTTTAATCAAGCCGGTATTCAAAATTCATCATCCATAATTTTAATGGCCTTTGGTTTCACCGAAAAAATAAAGTATTGTTTCTACCTTGTTGGGTTAAGGTTAAAAAAAATTATCCCCTATATTTATTTCTAATTTGGCACTTAGAATATCGTGTTTTTTTACTACCTACTACTTACTGATTTATATCTGCTCAGGTAAAGGTTAAGGTAAAGGTAAAGGTAAAGGTAAAGGTAAAGGTAAAGAAAAAAACAAGCATGGTTGCATAGATGTATGTTTGC
>CAZOWT010000205.1:0-4920 GCA_964583345.1 uncultured Clostridia bacterium | reverse complement strand
TACCGCAACTCCTATGGCCGCTACTGTCCAGATCGTAGCGGCCGTGGTCAGCCCGTGAATGGCAAAGCGGGCCTGGATAATGGCGCCGGCGCCGAGAAAGCCCACGCCGGTGACAATCTGGGCGGTAATCCGGGTGGGATCGGCGGTTGCGGATCCGGCTGCCAGTTTGACCGAGAGGATGGTCAGCAATGTGCTGCCGATGGCAATCAGGATGTTGGTGCGCAGCCCGGCTTCCTTGTGGTGAATTTCCCTTTCCATGCCGATGATGCCGCCCAGGGCGGCAGACAGGAGAATTTTCAATAAAATATCCAGTTCCATGTTACCTCAACAGATAGGTCAGAATAAACAGGATGACCAGAAACAGGGTGTAAAAAGCGAAGTGGGGATTTTTCAGCAGTTTCTCCGGTTCCTCCGCTCCTTCCCGGTCCTTCAATGATTTCTTGTAAAACATGATCAGGTATATGATAACAAAAGGCAGGGCGAAAAGAAAGGTAAACAACCGGAGCTCCAGGGCAAACCAGACAAAGGTTATCACGAACAGCAGGGCATTGAAGGTCATGAAGGCCATCAGCATGTCCAGGCTGTATTTTTTCAAAGAAAGCCGGTATCCGGCCGATTCTTCTTCGGTCAGGAATTTCTTTTCCGCTACCCGTTTGCCGATCATGAGAAAATTGCCGAAACACCACCAGGAAACCAGCAGGCTCAGCGGGGGGAATCCGGTTCCGGCGATATACCAGCCGATAAGAAAACGGATGGGGTTATTGGCGGATTCAACCGTTGAGTCCAGCAGGGGGATATCTTTCAGCCGGACCGGCGGAATATTGTAAACCATGCCGGCCACCAGCAGGGCCAGCAGGCTGAAGAGAAAAGCGGATTGAAACAAGGCCATGGCAATGGTTATGGATATGCCAACCAGGAAAAACCACAATACAATGAGAGCGGGCCGGCTGATTTTGCCATGAATTAAGGGCCGGTTTTTTTTCTGGGGGTGGTGCCGGTCATAGGGGGCGTCGGTAATTTCATTGACAATGTAATTGGCCGTGGAGACAAACCAGGTCAGGATAAACGCCACCAAGATTTTTGCCCCCAGTTCCATCCAGTTGAAGCGGCCCGACAATCCGGGTGTGAGCATGAAGACGGCGATGATTCCCGGAACGATGGCCAGGCTCCTGGGCCAGCGGTCCAAGCGAAGCGATTGCAGATAGAGCTTATATTTTTCTGGCATAGATTTCCCAGGAATCGAAAAGCTGCAATTTCAAGTTTACCTTTTTCAGGATATTTTGTAAAGATTTTTTCCGTTTCAAGCCGGGGAAAATCCGGCTCAACAGGTAATAGGCGGAAAAGTGCCAGGCATAGCGGCAGCGTTTGACAATCTCAAAACCATGCCCGGCCAGCAGCACGGAGAGCGATTTCCAGTTGAAAAAATTCAGGTGGGCGATCCGGTAATGCCACCAGCGCTTTCTGAAAATTTTCGCTGCCAGGCTGGAGATATCCGGAGTCACGATGACCAGCACCCCGTTTTTTTCCATTAGGCCGGCAACCCGCTTTATGAATTGGCCGGGTTCGGGCAGGTGTTCAAGGATATCCAGCAGGGTGATCAGGTGAAATTTTTTTTGGGTCCCGAACCCTTCGATGGTTCCGGCAAACAGGCGGATGTCATAACGCTTCCGGGCCTCTTCAACCAGGTAGCGGGAGGGCTCGATGCCGGTAATCTCGTATCCCTGTTTTTGGGCCAGTTCCAGGAAGATGCCGCTGGCCGCCCCGATATCCAGCATCCGGTTTCCGGGACGTGAAATGGTTTCCAGGCGCCTGAGGATTTTCAAAAAATTTTTAGAACGGCCTTCGGACTCCTGCTGGTATTCCCGGTCCTCGAGTTGTTGGTAAAAATTCCGGATTTCCGCTTCAGGGAGGAAGGGATTGGAAAACACGAAACCGCAGTCCCTGCAGCGGGATAAATTCCACCGGGATCCGTACCGGCTGTCGGTGATTTTAAAGTCCTCAGCGCCGATAAGCGAGGGGTCAAACGATCCCTTCCGGTAATCCCGGAAGTGTTTCGAACCGCAAACCGGACAGGCGTTTCGGGGAGTTAATTTCATCGTTCCAATATAGCATAGTTTCAATCCAAGTTCTACATTTGAGTTTACGTCGGAATTCAGGATTTGGGGATTGGTGGTCTTCTTTCGCCCTAACCGTGTACTGAGGTAAAGGCAAAGGCAGAGGTAAAGTGTTGAAGAGCTATTTTCTTTTTCTCTACCTTTACCTTAGCCTTTACCTTTTTTTTAACTTTCTCACTCTCTCACCAATAAAAACAACTGAATACCCATTGAATTACACGAACGAAGTGAGTGAATTACTACTGAATTACAAGTTGTTCAACCTAGAACTTAGAACATAGAACTTAGAACGGTTAACATAGAACCTAGAACTCCCCTTTACCTTCACCTTAACCTTTGCCTCGTGTCGTCGGGCTTGAGATTGGAGGATGAGAGGATGGGAAGATGAGGGAAAAATAATCCTTAAATTTTGAGGTTCACTTTCTGGGCGGTGGCGGAACAATGGTTTCCGGATCATCCACACAAATAATATTACCTTCTGGGATATAAACGGCGACGAAATATTTGTAATTGCCTGCCAGCGCATTGTTGACGATATAGACATCCTGGGTTTCATAAAATTTCATTCCCTTTTTTTCTGCCATTTCAGCCTTCAGATAGGGGAGTATTTGCCGGGGTCTGGGCCACCCCAGACGGTCGGTGGTGATGATGGATGTGCCGCCGTAGTAGATGGTAAAGGGGTAGTGGCATAGCCACTTTATTTTCTGCCCGCGTTCCACGTATCTGCTGACGCAGCTGGTGCTCATTGGATAATCCCCAGCCCCTTTGTCATGCATGATGATCATTTCTGGCTCCGGTACATTTGATTTTGACTCACTGTAATAAATATAATAGTGAAAATTGGGATTGTGTCTGGATTTGTCTTTCGTAAGATAATCTTCATCCTTATGCGGTCGCCTGATGATTTTGATTTCGATATTGAGTTCTTTCTTTTCCCCATCATAAATCACGTCCTCGCATTCGATAGGTATTAATTTGTTTTGGTCTTTTGATTCCATTTCTTCCCTCCTTTGGTTTCACTCCATTTTCCTGGGTTTTCCATTTTCTCTCCTTGTTTCCGGTGTCTTCAGCCCGGCCGAAGACCGGCAATATATTTTTAGGTCGTATTTAAACCAATTCCGTTAATCGCAATCATCGAAAATACATTTATTTATCTCCATGATTACTGCCAGGTTTGACCAGTTTCTGAAATTGAGGATCCTGGTGGAGCTTTGCCAGAAAGGGATCGCGGGTAAGCTCCCCGATAGCCCCCTGGCGTTTGAGATATTCTCCCAGACTATGGAGGGCCTGGTCTCTCTTGCCCGTTAGTTCAAAAACCACCACAGAATTCTGAAGCACGTCGGCCCGGTTCGGATCCAGTTTCAGCGCATTGCTGATTTCCAGGACCGCCTGGTCATCATCTCCCAATTTGGACAGGTAAAGGGCCAGGCTGGCATGCATGGATGCGTCTTCTTGGCTCTTTATCATTTTTTCTTTTACGATTTTTACCGCGGTTTGATAAGCATTTAAAGCTTCTGTGTCATAACCCTTTATGAACCGGCAGCTATCTGCCAGATTTCCCCATACCATGTATACCCGGGGACCGTTTCCATCCAACTCGATGGCCTTGGCATACAGGTCCCTGGATTCCCGGTAGCGTTTTTGAAAATACAGGTTCGTTCCCATATTGGCATAGATTTCCGCATCCGCACCGTATAATTTGGATTTGTTAAAAATCTCCTGAGCTTTTTGCATGCTGGATTTGTCGGTTCTTTTGTTATAAATACCGAACAGGGCTTTGTAAGCCCAAAGGTCGGATGGTTTCAGCTCGATGATCTTCAGCAATTTTGCTTCTGCTTCGGGCAAGCGGTTTGCTCGCCAGTAAAAATAAGCCAAATACTGATATCCCTGCCAGTATTCTGGCCTTAATTTAATGGTTTTATTGTATGCTTCTTCAGCTTTTTTGCTCTCCCCCAGGTTGAAATAGTAGATGTTGGCCATTTCCAAGCTGGCTTCGTAGCATTGCGGATTAATCTCCAGGGCCTTTTGAAAATCCCTGGCGGCTTGTTCATGCTCTCCCAATTGATTGTGAATCTGACCGAGGGTAATATGAACCGAGGCCAGCATCCGATTGATTTTCAGGGCCTGATTGCAGTATGATCGGGCTTTTTGCAGCCAGGTTTTTTCCGGTTCCAGCTTGAACATAGCCAGACAAGCATTCCCGAGTCCCGCATATGCCTCATCATATGAATCATCCTGCTCGATGGCCTGGTGAAACAGATCTATGGCTTGGGCTATGCTTTTTTTGTTTCCATCATCCAGAAGAGACCCGAGGCCCTGAAGATAAATTTGAAAAGCACCGGGGAAAGAGGTACCGCCATAGTATATATCTTCTTTTATTTTTTGCTTTAATCGAATATCCAGCATACGAATAATCACCTGGATGATACCATCCTGCAGTCCCGAAAGATTGGTGATGTGGTTGGCAAATATTCTGGTCCTCAATTTTTTTCCAGTCCTGGCATCCACCAGGTTCAATTGATGAATAATCTGGTCCTGATCGTTTTCGACTGTTCCGGTCAGCAACAGGGTAATATAAAATGATTGGGTTGCCTTTTTGATACTGTTGATATCCAAATCACGGACTTCTGCATAGGGCATTACCCAGAAATTTTTCTGGAATTGTTCCAGACGGGTCAGTTTGTCTATGATGTGGGCTGTGTAGCCTCTGCTGGTAATCTGTTGGAGGGGATCGCGGCTGGGATTAAAAAGGGGAAGGACGGCCAGGTATTTTTTGTCGGGAAGTTTTTTGACCAGTAGCCACTGC
>CAZOWT010000204.1:0-4926 GCA_964583345.1 uncultured Clostridia bacterium | reverse complement strand
GCTGAATATGACAAGAGAATCGGAGATGGTGAATTTGATATCACCTTATCCGGATGGATCAGTGATTATCCCGATCCTTACAGTATTCTATCCGCCTTATTTAATGCCCGGCTTCAAAAAAATGGATTTGCCAATATTTCTTCATTTCAGGATGATAAACTCAGGTTTAAAATTCACCAGAGTGCCATCGAGAGCGATGTCCACCGGAGACGGGATATTTTTGAGGAAGTGATCAGGCAGATCGATGATAAGGTTTTGTGTATTCCGATTTATCAGGCCGCCTCTGTGATTGTATATAACAATAGAAAGATAAAAAAAATTGTGGTCACGCCGATGGGGAATTTATCCCTGTTCGATATCGAGAAATAATGAAGATTCGTGCAAAGCTATTCTTATCTTTCATTATTATTGCCGGTCTTTCAACATTTCTGGCTACCATTGCTGCCATTTATTCGATATCACAAAATTATGAGGATATCGCTGCCGAAGAGACCCTGAAAACCCGGAATAAAGCGGAAAATTATTTTTATGAATACCTGGGTGATTTAACCCGGAAAGCTGTTTTTATTTCAGAATTAAATGAAATCATTGATAACATGGGAAATCCCAATGAACTCTTCATTAACCTGGAAAACAAGGGTTTTTTTCTTTATAACATCAACACCAAGATTATTGATCCTGATCTGAATATTATTACTTCTTTCGAAAACTCGTCTGAAAGTCTCTTTTCTGAAGAAAATTTATTGAGTTTACCTTTCTTCAAAAAAAACCGGGATCAACTGATTAGAGATATGGGAATTTTTAAATTCAAAGATAGAATTTGTATTCTTGCCACATCACCCATTGTTGACCAGAGCAATTTTAATTTTAAAGGTTCCATATTTTTCGAGTCCTATTTAAACTCCGAATTTGCTGATCAATTAAAGGAAAAAACCGGTTGTGAGATTATCATCGTTTCTTCAAATAAAAAACTCGCTTCATCACTTCAGGATGAGGAAGGCAAGCGGTTTTTCCCCGAGCTGCCCGAAAATATTCATGACAAAAGTTTAAAACTGTCAATTTTTAAGGAGAAATATCTGGTTGATGGTTTCCCGATAACCGATTATTTTGAAAAAAAAATAGGTGAAGTTTTTATTGCCGTCAATATAAAAAATATTATAGTGGCAAAATCCCGGGGGATCAAAAATCTATTGCTTGTGGTTTTTATTGTGGTTCTGGTGGTTATGGGAATCAGCCTGCTTACCGGACGCAGGTTAACCGAGCCCATACTCGAACTCTCGCATGGCGCCGAATCTGTATCAAAAGGGGATTTCAATATCCAAATCAAGACAACATCAAGGGATGAAATCGGGCACCTTTCCGAAGTATTCATGAAAATGGTCGAATCGATTAAATCCCAGCGAGAAGAAATACTCGACTTAAAGATGTTTTTTGAAAAAGTGATTCACAATTCACCCTCGGCTCTTATTATCTGCGACGAAATAGGCGGTGTGATCACCATCAATCCCGCAGCCGAGAAAATTTTCAAAACAGACATCAAGGATATTAAAGGGAAGGATGTTTTTGAAGCCTTTCAATTACCGCCATCCATAAAAGCGGATTTTTATAAGGTTATTTTCAGTGGAAATCCGACATACCATGATTCTTATCCGCTTTTTCTACCCTCCAAAGAGGAAAAAATATTCCGCTTAACCCTGTATAAAATCATTCTGAAAAGAGGCATTTCGGTTGCCTTTCAGATCGAGGATGTCACCGAACGTCTTCAGATGGAAGAGGAATTGACCCATGCCCAGAAATTGGGAACCCTGGGAGAGGTTTTAAGCCGGTTTACCCACGAGTTTAATAATTTGATGACCGGCATTATCGGCCATATAAATTTGCTGAAATTTGAAATGGATTCCAGCAGCGGAAATTATTCGAGAATAGCTTCCATAGAAGAACTTGCTTCCAAAGCACAGAATCTTGGGAAAAATATATTAAGTTTTTCGAGAAAAGAGAAAATTGAAACCGAAACGATCAATATCGCAGAGCTTATTGAATCCGTACTCATACTGGTTGAAAAAACGATTTTAAAGGATGTTCTCGTAGAAAAAAACATTTCCGGTTCCGAGTTTTTCATTGAAGGCAATAAGGAAAAATTGTCTTTGGCTTTTTTTAATTTGCTTATAAACGCCAAAGATGCCATCACCGAAGCCGGCAGTACAAACGGTAAAATTTCAATTGTGATTGAAAGGGAACATCAAGATGAAGGCAAGAGCAGATTTATCAGAATCGATATCAGCGATAATGGTATCGGAATTGAGGAAATAAATTTGGGAAAAATTTTCCATCCTTATTTTTCCACAAAAGGCAAAAAAGGTACTGGCATTGGCCTTTCGACTGTGAAGCAGATCATTGAAAATTCCGGAGGCGAAGTTTCGGTATTGAGCAGGCACAAGGTCGGAACGACATTTTCCATAAAAATCCCCGAATCCCGAAAGGGTAATTAATTATGTTTTTTTGCGATTCCCGGTTTTCAACCCATGTCCGGTAAGGGCGGATACAATGATATCTGTTGATTTGGTCTTTTCAATATATTTCTGAATACCGGCAATAACGACCGCTGAGGTAGGTTCTATAAAATAGCCTTTTCTTGATATATCGATCTGGGACTGGAATATGTCTTTTTCGCCAACCAGGATGAAATCACCACCGGTTTTTTTTACGGCATCAATGATTTGCAATCCTCTTATCGGATGATTTACCGCGATTCCCTCAGCCATTGTCTTATTTGCCGGGTTTTGCCCGGGGAGATTTTTGAATATTCTAAAAAGTGGGGCGCAATTTGCTGCCTGCACCGCGATTAATCTGGGAATTTTTTTAATGATTCCATTTCTGAGCAGATCAAGAAACCCGACATAAGCGCCGAGTAGCAGCGTACCGTTTCCGACCGGAAGAACCAGGATTTCCGGAGCTTTCCATCCCAACTGTTCGCAGATTTCGTAGGAGAATGTTTTGGTTCCCTGCAAGAAGTATGGATTCCATGAATGACTGGCGTAATATTGAGTCAAGGCCTGCTTGAAGGCAGCTTTGGCGGCATTTTCCCGGATACCGGCAATTTTTTTTAAATGAGCGCCATAGGCTATTATCTGTCTCAACTTCGCTGGTGAAGTCGAAGCCGGGGTAAAAATGTGGCACTCAATTCCCGATTTGGCACAGTATGCCGCAATAGCTGTTCCGGCGTTACCGGAAGAGTCTTCCACCACGCTTTTGATTCCTAACTCCTTTATTTTACTGACCAGAACGGTTGCTCCCCTGTCTTTGAATGATCCGGTTTGGAAGAGGTAATCCAGCTTGAAAAGCACCGGTCTATTCAGGATCGGAATTTCGATTAATGGACTAAATCCTTCCTGGAAAGAAACGATATTTTTATCCAGATCCAATGGGATGGCTTCACGGTACCGCCACAGCGACGGCTTTCGTGTTTTAATTTTTTTTAAATCGAACCGGGCGTTAAATTCGATGTCGAGAAAGGAACCGCAATTACATCTCCATCTGGATTCGTTTAATGGGTAGGATGCCCCGCACCGGTTACAGAAAAATTGGTTTTTAATAGGATTGATCATTTATCTGGTATTGATGACTGGAATTGATTATAAAAAGAAGATCTTTTTGGCAGTCGGGACCACAAGCCTGGTTATATGGAATTTTGTTTCGGGTGTGAAGATATATTACTCGATCGGCTTTACATTGGACGCCTGCGGACCTTTATCGCTTTCAACAATATCGAAAGTGACTTTCTGTCCTTCTCTTAAACTTTTGAACCCTTCTCCTTCAATACTGGAAAAATGAACAAAAACGTCATCACCCTCATCTCTTTCAATAAAACCGTAACCCTTTTTCGGGTCAAACCATTTTACTTTTCCTTCAAACATGTATCTTCCTTTACCATTGAAATACCAATTGGGTACTGCATTAGATTAAATGAAAAAAAATAGAAAGTCAAGATATCGATTGGGAGAGAGCGCATTTATTCCCATTAATTTGTCATTCCTCCAAGAATCTAAATTTCCGAAGAATCCGGCTATATTAAAACCGTTATTTCATGTGGCAGAACTTTGATTTTCAGGGGGGTCTTCCCCAGGAGTTCACCGTCTGCCATGATGAACTGCTCGGGCTGTCCGAGTATGCTGATTTCCTTTCCCTGGTAAATTTGAACTTTTGGGTGATTAACGTGATTCCCCTTGAATACTCCGGAAAAAATTTCAATGATTTCCCTCCGGTTAACCTCATTGAAAACCACCACATCTACTTTTCCGTCCCCGGTAGAAGCTGTAGGCGCGATTTTCATTTTACCACCGGTAAATTTTGAATTTGAAATGACCAGTGCGCTGTTTTTTAACACCACTGCTTTTTTGTCAATTTCCAGTGTGAGCTGGTTGTTCATCCCCTTGAATAACCGGATCAGGACTGCCATGCTGTATCCCATCTGCCCGAAAAATTTTAGTTTTTCGTTTGTCAGCTTCAGAATATCACTGATGAGCCCAACGCCCAGAATATTGAGGAAATATTTATTCTCGGGGCCATCCCCTTGATAGCTGAATTCAATCAAATCGACTTTTCGCTTTTGACCGCTTAAAATCCGCCGGATAATTTCTTCTTCCATTGAGACATCGACAAAATCTCTCAGAAAAGAATTGCCAGTCCCGGAAGGGATCATCCCCAGTTCAATTTGATAGGGGGGCTTGCCGAGTGAATAAATTCCGTTCAGAAGTTCAAAGGGTGTGCCATCACCTCCGATGGAAATAATCTGTTTGACATTTTCTTTGATGGCTTTCTGTCCAAGTTCGATCAGGTGGCCTGGATAAAGGGATGTTTCAACCTCGAGATTTTTTATCTTTTTTTCAAGAATTCCCCGGATTCTTGAAAACATTTTTTTTCCTTTTC
>CAZOWT010000203.1:0-5072 GCA_964583345.1 uncultured Clostridia bacterium | reverse complement strand
GTCAGGGGATTCCTGGATTCAAAAATTCTGGGACTGCCGTCTCAACTGGAAAGAGAGGTGGAAAAAACATTGAATATGCTGGACAAAACACTTTGATTTCCTCTGTCCGCTTTTATTTTTGGGGCTTGATCCGGTAAATCCCTTCCCGGTTGAAACATTTTGGGGTTTCTGCTGCCGGTTCAGTTATGAAAATTAATCTATTTTTCAGACGTTCGATATCGATGGTGGTTATTTCATTCCTGAAAACTGAAAAACAGTCACGTTTATTAATCTTCAAAAAATAGTTTTTTTCGGTTTGATTGATGCGGTGAGAATAAAAATCCTGGGAGTATCCCAGGTACCCTTTCACGATGGCTTCTCCGATTTCTCCTGCCGCACCGGCATATGACATGGCGCTCCCCAATCCCGGGTTTCCCGATCGGCTTTCCCATTCAAAAATCATAAAATTTTTCAGGTTTTTCCGAATAATTTCAATCAGGTATCGGGTAGCCTGTTCCCTGAAATTTGAAAAATAAAGTGCTTTGACCAGCCTGCCTCCGATCCAGTCCCATTGTCCCCCATTCTGATACTGCCAGGGACTTGAAAGGAGGGGATGGGGGAAGAAATTCCGGGGATAAGGCGGCAGAAGTGTGAAGCTGACATTTGGGAGTTGAAAAGATTGTCTTTTGCTTTCCAGTATGTCCAGGAATCGTTTAACCTGAATTCGCTCCATTAATCCTGCCAGAATCGCTTCGGCGTTTCCACCGACGGCCAGTATCTGTTTTTCCAGTTGCCGGAATTCGTTGGCGCCGGGTACGATATGGATTAAAAAATAACCCTGTTCCTCTGAATACAAATATTTTTTGGCATGCTCCGAAATTATTTTCAGGCGATTTTTCCAGATTCCGGCACTTTTTTCTTTTTTTAGATATTGAAAAATTTTTATCAGCCGATCCATCGCCTGTATGTATTTGGACTGGGTGTAAGTTGAAAAGGTTTTTTGGGATCGATTCGATAACTTAATCGCCCGCTGATCCGGATAACTCTTTTCCAAATCCCCCCAGTCAGCAGTATACCCGCTCCAAATGAGTTGATATTTATGATCCCGCCTATTCTGCCAGACCCATTCCATTGCTGATTCCAGCCTGTCGATTATGATTTTTCCGCGGATATTTTTCATCGGCCACAGGGGTTTCTCAAGGGCAATCTCGAATGCTGCGATAACCAACGAACTTTCCTGATCGGTTGACACCGAATTCTTATCCTTTTCAGACCTGAAATCAATCCAGTCCGGAATCTCACCGTCTTGGTATTGATTTTCCAGAAATCTTTCCACGCTGGTTTCCAGGACCTTTAGGGGGTAATACAATTTGGCGAGACCGATGAATGTTGCGATATCCCTTATCCAGATCTGGGGATAACTGCTGCCCGGGCTGAAACCGAAAATCTTTCCGTTCTTTGACTTTTCACAATTCTTGAGGGTCATCCTTAACAGATATTGTTCCCGGTCAATGCAGGTGTTCCCGGTGTGATAAAATGTTTTCAGATATTTCTTTTTGAAAGCGACTGAAATTAATTCTTTCAAGTGCAGTTTGACGCTGGCGGTTTTCCATTTTCGATCAGCCCCCCAGAATTTGCCTTCCTTTACAATGTCAAATTCGACGACGTAGTGCCCGGCTTTCGGATATTCGAAAAAAATCGGGCATTGGTACCGGATGGTTGATTTTTTTTTTATTATGGCGGGAAGACGGTACCGCCGGTTATCGAACCGAATTAGCGATCCGTTTTTATCATATAGGTGGTAAGAAAGAAAATATCCCTTTCCGGTATTGACGGGGACCGGCAGATTGTTTTTTATTTCCATTGAGAGTCTGACAATTTCCCCCTGGAAGGCCGAAATCTCCCCTGCCTGGCAGTTGAGTTCGACAGGTGGCGTCGCTGCTTCTTCCGGGAATACCGATAAAAAAATCAGCAAGATAAAGATTATGGTTTTCATTTGACCGGGTATACCATGAGATTATCAAACCCGACATCAGTTGTCAATTTGAAGGCGATGGTTTTGATCGGATCATGGAGAAAATGCAGGCGGGATTTCCCGGGGTGCTTGAGTTTTTTTCTGAGTAACGTATACTTAAACCCATAACACCAAGGAGGTTTAAAAATGCCCGACGAGGTTGTTGGAAAGGTAAGTCATTTTTTCCCCCGTCCGATGGTAGTCGGAATAGACCTGGCACTCACACTTAAGGTTGGGGACAAGATTCATATTAAAGGGCATACCACGGATTTTGAAATGACGGTCGATTCCATGCAAATTGACAACCGTCAGGTTGATCAGGCGGGTAGAGGTGATGCCGTGGGAATCAAAGCATCGGAAAGAGCGAGGGAAGGTGATGTGGTTTACCGGGTGATGGAATAGCGGCTATTAGAGAAACCGGAACCGGTAATCGGTTTTGCCATCCGGTTCGGGGATTGGATGGATTCGCGGGCAAACTATCGCGCCGGGGATCTTATCGAGACATGAAATTTTCTTTTGTCCCGGTATCCTTCGGCGTCGACCACTTCCAGAATATGCCACCCCACGCCCATATCAAAGGCCATTTTATGTTTTGACCGGGTTACTCCCCGGTAGATATTGTCAAGATACCAGAAGACAGCCCGGTTTTTTACGCGATGGGCAACCTTCAGGGTAACCTTTTGCAGATTCCCGTTGAAATCATAGGGAATCCACAAATTTGCGTTCGGCACCGGATAAATAATCTGCAGGGTCCGGTGTTCGGAGTATGCCGGACAATCCGTTTTATGGGGAGGAATGTCCGAAAGGATGACCCCGGATTCCCGCAGGTACTGGGTGACGTCGGGCGGGAAAAAAAGGCGGGAAATTTTTTTATGGGCTATCGATTTCCAACAAAGGGAACAGACTTCGAATTTCTCATCCATGGTGGTAAAAATAGCCCGGTGGTAGGGGCAGGTCTTAAGGGGTTTTACCGAATGTGGCGCCCTGGCCGTATAGGTCCGGCTGCAGTCCGGTCCGGCAATAAAACCGGTATCACTGCAGAGTTTGACGGATTTGAATTTCAGCTTTGATTCAGGGAACCAGTTTCTCCCCGGGGGTTTTGGCAAATAATTGAAGATTTCGAACATCAGGGGAGCCGCGCAACTGGCTCCGGAAAGGTCGGAATTTCCCTCTCCGTCAAAGTTGCCGATCCATACCCCGATGGTCCATTGGGGGGTGACTCCGATTGACCAGGCATCTTTTTGCCCGTAACTGGTTCCGGTTTTCCAGGCTATCGGATATCGGCTCTGGTATTGCTCCCAGTAGAATTCCGATCCCGGTCTTTTGACATCCTTTAACATCTGCAGGGTTAAAAAACTGGCTTCTGGACTCAAAAGGGCCGGACCTGCTGCGTAATGGTTTTCTTCTGATGGATTTTCGGAATATACCAGTTCCAGGGGAATAAAATTGCCGTAATTCCCCAGTCCGCAGTATATTCTGGTCAGATCCATTAGCGTGGCCTCCGCACCGCCAAGGATCAATGTCAGCCCGTATTCATCCGGTTTTCTGAAAAGGGTGGATAAACCGGCAGATTTTAAAAATAAATAAAATTTATTCAGGCCGAAAGCATTCAGCAGCCTGCTGGCCGGTACATTTAATGATCGGATCAACGCTTCTTTGGCGGTTACCAGCCCGGAATATTTTTTGTTGGCGTTTGACGGAGAAAAACTTCCAAAATATGAGGGAATATCCTGGATACGGGTCTGGGGAAGGATTAAACCCTCGTCTATGGCTGCCGCATAAAGGAATGGCTTCAGAATGGAACCGGTAGATCTGGGAGAAATCACACCGTCGTTTTGACCTTCGTTGGTTTCATCGAAAAAATTTTGAGAACCCACATAAGCCCTGACTTTTCCGGTCGGGGTTTCTGCCACCAGTATGGCCCCGTTGCGGATTCCCCGGGGACTTAGGTATTTGAGGTATTGGGCGATCAGATTTTCAATCCAGGTCTGATATTTTTTCTGAATCGTGGTATAAATAAAGCCGGATTGAATGTTGAATCTGGATTTTAATGTCTGAGCCAGATGCGGAGCGGTTATAAAAAAGGGAGATGTCGTTTCCGGTATCGGTTCTTCGATACTCAAGCGATATGTTCCGGCGGAAATAATCTTCCTTTTCATCAAAATTTTCAACAGCCGGTTTCTCTTTTTTATCAGATATTTTCGGTTGATGACCGGGGAAATCAGCCCGGGAGAATTTGGCAAAACAGCCAGGGTTGCGGATTCACTCCAGGTGAGTTGATCGGGATTCTTTCGGAAATATTTCAGGGCCGCTGCCTGGTATCCGATGATGTTACCGCCATAAGGCGCATGGGTCACATAAAGTCGTAATATTTCATTTTTGGAATATTTCCATTCCAGTTTGACGGCTTGAACAATCTCCAGCAGTTTATTGGCCAGCGTTCTGTTTCTTTTCCCCGCCAGCCTCATAACCTGCATGCTGATCGTACTGGCGCCGCGCTTTATTTTACCGGCGGAAAAATTTTGAAGTAATGCTTTCAACAGGGAAACAGGATTGAATCCCGGATGCTGGTAGAAATATCGATCCTCAAAGTTGAGGATACTAAGCTTCAGCTTTTGCGGAATATCCATTCCTGCCTGCGGTGGAAAATACCACTGCTCATTGCGGTTCAAAAAAGCCCTCAAAAGGTTTCCATTTTCATCAAGCACCACCGTACTGAAATTGTCTTCGAAAAGCGGGGCCGGAAGGGGAATAAGCCAGAAAATGATCACCAGAATCGCCACCGGGATCGATACCATTTTCAGGATTTTCTTCAGTTTTTTCCCGCGGTTTGTTCCGGATTTTTCTTTTTTTAGGCGTTGCATGTATTTTCATTTTAACATGTTTTTTCGAAGATGTGCAGGCCCGTTTTTTATCTGCTGCCAGTCTCACTTGAAAGATGATGGGTGAATATTTACGGGGAAGCAGTTGTTTTGAATAGGTGAAGAGTAAATTTTTTATAAGAATACTTGTCTTATGGTTTCAACCCATTGGAAAAAATTTTTTTGTCCGGTAAAATGAACATGGGTTTTGGTTGGAT
>CAZOWT010000202.1:0-5126 GCA_964583345.1 uncultured Clostridia bacterium | reverse complement strand
CTGAAGCTTACTTCCTCGTAGCGCACCCCCAACTCATCGGCCACGATTTGAGCGAGTCTGGTCTTGCCAGATCTGACCAATCCGTCGATTGCTATATACCTGAACTCATCCATGAACGAAAATTATATCATTTATTCATATGCTTGTAAAACCAGAAATTCCCACCAAACCCGGCCCCGGATCAAGACAAAATCAGGGTGAATTTTTCATGAAGACATGGAATAAGATACGGAAAAAAATTATAATTTCTTTACCCGGGCGGCTATTCGTTTTTTCAATGCTTCAAATGAAGGAGGAGGCCCGGTCCTCACCGGTTTACCGTCAATATACAGGGCATCGGAAATTCCCCATTCCAGGAAAACATCCCGGTTCAGGGTATCAATCATCTCAAACACCACCCGGTCTCCGAAATCGGCGGCAGCCCTCTTTGCCCTTTCATGAACGATGTTTTGAGCCGGACACCATCCATTGAGAAAAGACGTCACCTTGACCCGGCCCGGTTCCGGCATTGGTTTTTTTTTCGGCCTGATCCAGGCAGGAGGTTCACAATCATCCGAAAATGACTTCCACAACAAAACCTGCCCCAAAAAGCCCATTTTATCAACCGCCGTATAACCCTGCTTTTTAAACCAGGAAGCCCTCATCCAGAAAGGAAGCGATATCCCCCAGGTTACCAGACCCCGGGCTCCCAGTGACCGGACATCATCCTCAGCCGCCTGGAGCAATGCTTTCCCCATTCCCTTTTTCTGGAAATTACCCCGGCCCTTCCGGTGCCCGTGAACCCAGATGCAGTTGACCACATACAGGTTTTTTCCGGCGACAAAAGAATGTTCAATTGGAATAACCTGAATCATGCCCCCCACCTTCTGGTTTTCATCCATAGCCAGTTTTACCCGCAGGCCCTTTCTCTTCATCTCTTCAAACCATCTGGCCTTGTGATTTCCAGCCTCTTTCATGTCCGCTGACCAATCCTCAAGGCAGACGAAAAAAAGTTCCTTATGACGGTCATTCAGATCAATGACGTTTACCATGTTCGTATTACCCATGTGCGTACCCCTCCCGGGTCACATTGCCTATTTTTTCATTAAGGCTTTTTTTATGGTATTTTTCGACAGGCCATACCTATCCCTGAAAAAAGCGAACACATCGTCCTGACAGTTGAATCGGGGGACGGATTCCCCTTTTTCTGCCGAATTTTTCCCCTCGATGACAATCACGATTTCACCCAGTATGGTTTCCGATTCAACCTGACTCTGCAGGTTTTTCAATTCCCCCCTGATGGCTTTTTCATGTCTCTTGCTGATTTCCTTGACCAGGCAAAATTTCCGGTTGCCAAGCACCGAATAGGCGGTATGCAGGAATTTCTCAGCCCGCCTGGGGGATTCATAAAAGACCAGCGGATATTCCGAGCCGGCCAGCCGCTTCAAATAGGTTTCCAGCTCATTTTGTTTCCGGGGCGGAAACCCAAGGAACATAAACGATTCGGGATTTATTCCTGACAATACCAGGGCCGGGACAAAAGCGGTGGGCCCGGGCAGGGCGACAACCGGGATTCCCCTCTCTATGGCCTTTTTTATCAGGATAAATCCCGGATCGGAAATCAATGGAGTACCGCAATCGCTGATCAACGCCCCATCCTGACCTTCCAGGCGATCCAGGATCCTGTCTGCTTTTCTGGCTTCCTGATGACGGAAGTAACTCAACAATTTTTTTTTTATGCCCAGGTGATTCAGCAATTTCAGCGAGTATGTCGTATCCTCGGTGATAACAAAATCAACTTTTTTCAGTATGTCGATGGCCCTGAGGGTAATATCCTTTAGATTTCCAATCGGGACCGGAACCACATACAGCGTCATTTCAGTTTTGGTAACGTCAATCCCTTACTTGTTCCAGTCCCTCAGATAACGGAAATCAATGCCGATGGTCCGGTTCTGCAGTTTCGCGACCGGCGGCATGGTCCGCTTGTACTGGCTATTTACAATCATTTTCTGAATTTTTTTTATGGTGGCACCGGAGAAACCGATCTCTTCGATTTCAGGTACCCTCTTTCTCAAATCAACCAGGTTGTACAAGATTTCATCCAATTCGCGGTATGAAATTCCGATCTCGCCTTCATCGGTTTGCTCTTTCCACAAATCCGCCGATGGTTTCTTTTTAATGATTTCATCCGGAATTTTTAAAAATCTGGCAAAATCAAACAGCTGGGTTTTGTAGAGGTCGCCGATGGGGAAAAAAGCGGCGGCAGAATCCCCGAAGAGAGTGGAATACCCGATCAGCAATTCACTCTTGTTGGAGGTTCCTGCCACCAGGGCTTCTTTTCTGGCTGAAAAATCATAAAGAACAGACATTCTTTCCCGGGAGCATTTGTTTCCGATTAATATCCGGTCTTCTGTCGGAAACCGATTAAAGTAGGCATCGATTTGCGGCGAAATATCCAAGACCTCAAACCTCACCTTCAATTGTTCACATATCATTTTACCGTGAACCAGACTTTTCCCCGAGGAAGACTTGTAGGGAAGAAGAAGCGCCAGGGTATGCCGGCTCCCCAGGGCTTTCTCGGTCAGGGCCAGTACCACGGCCGAATCAAGACCGCCTGACACGCCGACAATAGCCCGGGAAAAATTGTTTTTGTGAACCGAATCCCTGATAAAACGAACAATAACCTTTTCGGCGATTTCAAAATTAATTTCAAGCATGCAAAATCCTGTTCAATTCCTTAAAAATAATTTCCGGATTCTCGTCCCGCAAATAATTTCCGGATAACCTGGCTCTTCGCACCGATTCCAGGTTGACCTCGAAATCGAGGCAATCATCTTCAAAAAATCTGGCCCTTTTCTCAATTCCCTTTCCGGCAGGGGCGAAAAATGAACCGCCGGCAAAACCCATTCCATCCTCAAAACCGGTGCGATTGACAAAAACGTAATTCTGATGATAAAACACGGAATAAACATATCCCATGCTTTCCCACAACTGTTTCGACTCAAAATGATCCTTTTTGAGGATTCGGTGGGGACTGTTCGATATCCCGATGAGGAAATCCACATGTTGGAGAAAATAGAGGTAGGCATGAACCGGAAAGAGAATTTCTCTGCAAATAATCATGGCAACGGTTAACTCCCCGACCCTGAAACTCTGGAAGTGATCACCGGGCTTGAAAATCATTTTCTCTTCGAACATACCAAAATTTGGCAGCTGGACCTTCCGGTGATTGTGCAGCAAGTTTCCTTTGGAAAAATAAAGGGCGCAGTTGCAAATGATGCCGGCCGGTTCCTCAACCGGGGCGCCAACCACGATATCGATATCCAGGCTGAGCTTCTTTAATTTTCCGATTTCCGGGCTACCGGGGTTCAAGGCAATATCATGCACGATATCTTTCAGATGGTAACCGCTTAGGCTTAATTCGGGAAAAATGACCAGATCGCACTGGTCGTCGATGGCCCGACGGACAGAATCGGCGTGATAACCCATATTTTTTGACACATTTCCCAGGGCCGGACTGAATTGAATCGCTCTCACCTTCATGGTTTCAATATATCATATAAAAATAATTCAATCAACCGGATCCGACGCGGTTTTCAAATCGGCGTTTGACAACCGGGAGTATCCCGTTTACAATACCATCGCATCCATGATCACGGATAAAGGCAAAAAACAGAAAACAAAGTTTTATTTCATGTCCGTACCGGAAATCACTAACCATTGATCATTGCGGTGGGTCCGAAACGCCTATGAAAGCCAAAATTTTTAATTCGTTTTTGTTTTTTCTGCCAATTTTTCTTCTGCCTTTCGTTATATCGGGAAAACATACGGATAGCGGTTACCGTTATTTCCGGATGGACAACGGTTTGCAAGTTTTCCTGCGTCAAAAACCCGGCATCCCGATCGTCAATATGGTGATGGGCATCAATCTGGGTTCAAAAGATGAAACCTCTCAATCACTCGGCAGGGTTCATCTTCTCGAACATCTTCTGCTATCCTCTCCCACCCTGACATTCAAAAAAGACAAATTGATCAGGGAACTCAGGAAAAGAGGCTGTTACCTGAATGCCCACACCGACCATGATCTCATGACCTTTGAAATGTCTGCTCCCAAAAATGAAACCGGGGATGTAGTGCCTATTTTTAAGGAAAAACTGTTCGATCTGGCACCCCGAGATATTGACCTGGCCCGGGAAAAGGAGATTATCCTCGAGGAAATCAATCAAATTCAGGACAATCCTTTTCTTGCCGGCACCAATGCTGCCCTGGGCCTGATTTTTGCCAATCATCCCTATGGAAACCCTATTTATGGAGACAGCCGGATTATTCAAGACACCTCCCTCGACCAGATTACGGAGTTATACCATTCCCGCTTTGTCCCCTCCAATTGTTCGCTGGCAGTTGTAGGAGATTTCCTCATGGATGACATGGAAAACCGCCTCAGAGATCTATTTTCGAACCTTAGTAATTTCCATATCGCAGGCCCCCCGATCCCCGAAGCCGAACCGATGAAAAAGGAAAAAGAAATCCGCCTGCTGATGGATACCGAACAGGCATACCTGATCATGGCCTATTCAGCGCCGGAATTCGGCCAAAAAGACCAATTCGCTTTTGATGTTTTCAACCATATGCTGGGCAAGGGTATACATCCGTTGCTGGGCATGGCGGTACGCAGCAGAAAAAAAATGACTTCGGGTTTTTCCACCCGGTACCTGGCCCTGAAATACGGAGGCGTATTTCTGATATATTTGACCGTTGATCCAAAAAAAATATTTTTGCTTCAACGGGAAGTACAGAAATTCCTGGATAAAACCAACACCTTCCGCTACGCCAGGGAGGATTTTTTGGAAAAGGAACAGACCTTTATCACCGATTATCTTGAAAGTTCCAAAAATCAGATCAAGTTTAACGCCGAGGAGTTTAAACAGCAGGGGCTGAATTCCGCTATATCAATGGCCCGTTTCCTGCTGCTGAAAACCGATTCGAATCCCTATAATTACCGGGAGGAAATCAACCGGGTAAAATCATCAGATCTCAGACGGGTGGCCTCGGAATATATCTGCGGTCAGAAACCCGCATTGGTCTTTATCCTGCCGGGGAAAAAATGAACAGAACCGTTACCCTGACCATGATGATAAGCCTTTTTA
>CAZOWT010000201.1:0-5144 GCA_964583345.1 uncultured Clostridia bacterium | reverse complement strand
CTGCCTGGCGAAACAGAACAATCATCTGTGCGCGATGGTGGATCTCATGGTTCAGAAGAACGGTCAGGGTTTTCCGGCGCGGCCACCTCTGCCCGTACATATCGTCGGAGGTGTTCAAATCGTTGTCATGCCAATTCCGGTTGATCTCGGAAATCAATGAATCGCTGGCCCGAATGTAGGCTTCCCGAATGTCCCTGGCAGCCCTGGGTACCGGATCCGTTTCGGAAGGGCCGTTAATCTTCAATCCAACTTTTTCCCCCATTTCAGGAAGGGTCTGGACGATATGCCATGCCATTCTTCCAATGGATCGGAATCCTTCACAGACCTCCCGGCTTAAATTTTCATCCGTAAGGAGCGAAAATATTTTTTGTGTGGACTCCTTTTCCTCCCGGAATCGCTCCAAAAAATCACTGATGCTTGAAAACATATTTAACTCCTCGTGCTACTTCATGCTTCTCCGTTTACTTCGAAATCAAAACATTTATTCTTATCGATATCATAGTTGATCCGCCAATATGATGTGCCGCCATCCAGAACCAGAACATATGTATATTTATCGTGATTGAATCCGCCCTCTTCCTGAAAAAAATTACAGTGAATAGCCTTTCGGCCATCAATTATGGTTCCAACAAACTGGACATGGTAGGAAGATATTTGATCCTGAATATCCTTTCTTTGCCGGTTTCTCCAGTCCGGAGTTATTTCTGTCTTTAGAAATGTATAAATCGCTTCAAGAGCTTTGGATGTCTGGGCCTTAGAGGGAACCCACCGGCATCTGGGTCCATATTCCCGGGTTTGATTATCCAGGATGGTTTGATTTTCCTCGGGAATGACACCTGAGGGGCATATAGAGATAAAAATGCAAGTAATGAATATAATCATCAAAATTGTTTTTTTCATTTTTGCCTCCGATAATCAATCAGCATCAGCATACATTTTATACAAACCAATATGAAATATCAAAAATAGATTAATAATAGATACTGAGTTTTAACCCTGATTTTGGGTTATTTATTTTTTATACCGTCAATTAAAAAATCATAGTAATCCGTGGCGATCGCTTTCTTTCCGGTGATGACCTTATAAATCGTGATTAACTGACCACGATGGTAGGTGGCATGGTCGGTGAAGGCAAAAAGATACACATCACCGGGAATTTTAGCGGTTTTCCCCTTGGATATCGGAATATTAATTAATTCTTCTCCGCAATTTTCGACCGTTTCTGAGAATTCTTTGAGCGCCTGTTTCCAGTGCTTCAGAAGTGCATTCTTATCCATCCCTTTCAATTTCACCTTCAGCGTTTTTGACGAAAGTTTGTTTTTTCTGTGCAGGTAATATTCATAGTAAAAGATCAGGTGTTCAGCCAGATCGCGAATGGAACGATCGATGCCCTTTAGAACTTTACCGAACAACTCATCATCCAAAGCTTCCAAAAGGGCGATGACCCGCTTATCCGCCCATTCATAATATTTTCCTAAATCATCAATCATACTGTTTTCTCCCGGAGCTCATGTTCTCATATAATAATTGACCATGAAACCAATTTCAACCTCATAATAATATTGATAGAACCACGGATCTTTATCAAACGATCAATTGCGATGATATGGAAGCGTTTTAAGAAAAGAAACCCCATTGGTAGAGTCAAAACAAATTGCGGAAGACGCCCACTTGGGTTGCGTCGTCATTCGCTTCAACGGTCCCGGACAGGAGCCACGCAATTTTTGATTGGCCTTTGCGTGTCGCACTTGACAAGTGGAATCTAAAGTTTTAAAAAGATGTATGGTTATCAAAGGTCAGTCTGACCGGATTATCATAAATAAAAACCAGAACGAGGTGACACCATGAAAAAATTAACCCTTTTTACCGCCATGATACTTTTCGGTTTATCCGTCTTTTCAGCCACCTGGCAGGACGCGTTAAAACGCCTACATCCGGTATGGAGCGAAGTCAATTGGATGATCAGGGAAAACGCCTGGAAGACCCGGACGAACATGGTCCAGAACAGCCCCTTCGCCTGCATTCCTTTCAACGTGGTCGGGCCCATGGCCCAGGGAGGCAGGATCATGGACCTGGCCATGGACGAGAATCTCCCCACCACCTGGATGGTGGCCTACGCTACCGGGGGCGTCTGGATCACCCATGACGACGGGCACAACTGGAAACCGCTGTTCGACAACCAGCCCGCCTTCAGTGTGGGAGCCATCGCCGCGGTCTGGGGGGACCCCGGTGTGCCCAGGACCCTCTGGGTAGGCACCGGTGAACCCTCCAACACCCGAACCGTCTACATGGGTGCCGGTCTGTTCAAAAGCGAAGACCAGGGAAAGACCTGGGAACGCTCCGCAGTACCCAATGCCCAGCATATCGGCCGGATAGCCATCCATCCGGAACGGCCGGAAACCGTTTTTGTCGCCGCCCTCGGGCCGGTCTATACAGACGGCGGGGAACGGGGACTCTACCGGACCCGGGATAACGGAAAAACCTGGAAAAAAATCATAGACTGCCCACCCTTCACCGGTGTGGTTGATGTGATGATCGATTTCAGCGATCCTGACACAGTGTTTGCCTGCACCTGGGAGAGGCGCCGGAAGGCCTGGGATTTTCGTGAGAACGGGCCGGGCAGCGGTATCTGGAAGAGCACGGACGGCGGAGACACCTTCACCCGGCTGGCCGGAGGGCTTCCCGATGGAAACGGCTTGGGTAGGATCGGGCTGAGCCAGAGCCGACTGGATCCGAAAAAAATCTATGCCATTGTGGACAACCAGTCGCCCCGGCCGGTCAGCAAAGACAACCCGGAGCCGCTGCTGGCAAAAGAATTTCAGGAAATGGATCAAAAAGCGTTCCTGAAGCTGCCGGATAAGCGGATTGACAATTTTCTGAGGTTGTACCAATATCCCGAGAAGATGACCGCCGAGACCATCCGTAAAGAAAAGGACATCGGCCAGGACTGGTTTGCCAATATGAAAATCCATATCCGTGATATGAAGGACATCCCCTACTTCTGGCCCAAATGCATCGGACCCGAACTTTACCGGAGCCTGGACGGGGGCCTGACCTGGAAGAAGACCCATACGGCTGACCTCCGAACCCAGGTGGACTGGGGCTACGGGACGGCCACCTATTACTGCAGCCGGATCGCCGTGGACCCATCGAATGATGACCGGGTACTGCTCACCGCAGTCCCGTTGATTGAAACCAGGGATGGGGGAAAAACCTTTCAATATGCCGATAAAAACGGCCACGATGTCCATGCGGACCACCATATTATTCTTTTCGACAGCCGGAACCCCAAACGGGTCATCGTTGGAAACGACGGCGGCCTGAACCTCAGCCTGGACGGCGGCGTCAGCTGGCGGCCGGTCAAGAACATTCCCGTGGCCCAGTGCTACACGGTTACATATGATATGTCGACCCCTTACCGGATCTTTTCCGGCCTTCAGGACAACGGTATCAGCATGGGCTACAACCAGAAAATAAAATCCTTTCAGCAGATCGACAGCTGGAAAGAGATCTGGGGAGCCGACGGGATGTTCGTCCAGGTCAATCCCCTGGACAACAACACGGCTTACCTGGGCACCCAGTTCGGCGACATGTGGCGGGTCAATCTCCATACCCGAAAATCGGCGGATATCCGCCCCCGGCCCAGTTATCCCCAGGAGGAACCGTTTCGCACCAACTGGGTCACCCCGATCGTTATGAGCCGGTTCCATCCGGATATCGTCTACACCGGTACCCAGTTCGTCCACCGGTCATTCGACGGGGGAAAAACCTGGGAAATCATCAGCCCCGATCTCACCAGCGAAGGTCAGGAAGGGTCTTTTGTAAACGTCGGCAACAACATATCCTACGGCAACATTTCCGCTCTGGCCGAAAGCCCCAAACGCTTCGGCCTTCTCTATGCGGGAACCGACGAGGGATGGGTCTGGGTCAGCCGGGATGCCGGTTTAAACTGGACCCGGTGCACCGACGGCATCCCCGGCAACAAATGGGTCACCCGGCTGGAACCGGGATGCCATAAAGAGGAAGTGGTATTCGCCACCTTTACCGGTTTCCGGGAAAATGATACCACCGCCTACGTGTTCAAAAGCAGCGACTTCGGGAAAACCTGGACATCCATCAAGGGGAACCTCCCCGATGAGTGCATGAACGTGATCCGCCAGAATCCGATCAATCCCGACCTTCTGTTTGCAGGAAGTGATTTCGGCGTTTATGTCAGTTTAGACGGCGGAAAGCATTGGGACGCCATCGGGTCCACCATGCCCGGAGTACCGGCCTATGACCTCTGTGTCCACCCCAGGGAAGGCGACCTCATTATCGGAACCTACGGACGGAGTGTCTGGACCGGTTCGGTTAAGGCCCTCCAGGAATATACGGCTGATATCAGAGATAAAAATGCCCACCTCTTCAGGATCGGGGAACAGAAGGCACAGGCGTGGTGGGAAAAAGAGAAGCCGGTGGAAGTGGGAGAGCCGCGGGAGATTAAAACACTCGATATCTATTATCATGTGAAAAATCCCGGTCCGGTCCGGGTCGACCTGCTCAACAAAGAAAAAAAGATTTTGAGGACCTGGCGCTTTAAAACCGACCAGAAGCTGAACCGCTTCGAATGGGATTTTCTGATCGATAAAAAATTCAGGAAAAAACTTCCCGAAGGGAGGCGTCCCTTTGTTCTGCCCGGCGATTACACCCTGAAGCTAACCGCAGCTGATGGTAATCATTCGATACCGATAAAGATCAAAGAACCGGAAAAACCGAAACCCTGGTGGGAAGAGGACCAGCCCGGGAGCGACTTAAGAAATAAATAACGATCGCTTCGACTGCCAAAGCAAATTAACTCTGGTTTTGATGAGGTAGACACTGCCTTCACCATCCAGGGCGACAAACGTGAGTGACCTGGCCTTTTCCAGGCCATTGCGCAGGTCATAGTGACATTCAACTTCTAATAGGCGCCCTTGATATCAGGACAGAAAATTCAGTTTTTTTGTTTATCAAGAGGACTGACTGCAACCCGATATTTTTTTCTGATCACATTGATGTTGCTTTTTTAAAAAATATATATAATAATTATTACTAAGTAGTTAATCAGATGATTTACAAAACACAATTATCCATTACAGCATTGGATATAAGTCAAAACAACAAAA
>CAZOWT010000200.1:0-5156 GCA_964583345.1 uncultured Clostridia bacterium | reverse complement strand
TTTTTTGTATAGCGGTGGTGATTTGATATTCCAGCCCTTCGGTGGATGTCACGGTGGGAATTTTTTCAACCATGTCCCCGTGAATCATGGCCATTCCCATATAGGCCTTTTGGAATTTCACCTCATCTTTTTCGATATTCTGTATCTGCACCGGATAAATCCCGTAGTTATTGGCCATTTCCTGGTTGGATGCGGTTTCCCGGTCGGCTGACTGGTCCTTTACGCTGACATCGTGGAACTGGTAATTAAAGTAGCGGTTTCCGTAAGTGCCGTACTCGGTCAGAAGATCATGCAGATACCTTTCGATGTTGTTGTAGGGAGCGGGAAGGTTCTTGGTAAAAAAAACATGAATGGTTAAGGGTTCGGTCAGGTTGGAAACCACTTTTTTGCTGACATCGGATATGGAGTACAACCCGTCCTTTGTGAGGTCGATTCTAAAAAACAGGGTAGTCCCCGCCAGGTTGAGCAGAATAAACAAAAGCAAATAGGCAAAAAATTTATAATATCGATTCAACTTTTTTTCTTTTTCCATTGATAACCCCTCTATTTTTTCTCCTGGAGCACCAGGTGATTGCCGTAAAGCGCCACAAAACTGATGGTAATGAAATACAGAATGTCCCGGGAATCAATGATTCCTTTGGAAATGTTCTCGAAGTGAAAATCGGCGCCCATGTATTCCAGGAAGCCGAGCATGCTTTTGGGTAGGAAGAACAGCATCTTATCAATCAGGGTCAGGGTCAGGCATATTCCCATTCCGATAATGAAGGCGATAATCTGATTCCGGGTGAGAGATGAGGCAAACAAGCCCACGGCCGAAAACACCCCGCCCAGGAGTAGCGCACCCAGATATCCTCCCAATACCGGACCCCAGTCCAGTTCACCCATGGTGGTAACGGTTATGGCATAAAAAAGTGTGGGCAACAGCATCACACATACAAATATCAGGGCAGCCAGAAACTTTCCCATGATGATTTCGACGAAATTAACCGGCAGGGTGGTGAGAATTTCATATGAACCCACGTTCATCTCTTCGGAAAAAAGCCTCATGGTCACTGCCGGGATTACAAATGAGAAAATAATCGGCAGAAGCGAGAAAAAATTTCTTAGACTGGCCTGATTGTAGAGAAAGAAGGTTGAAAAAAAGAACCAACCGGTTATCAACAAAAATATCGAAATAACGATATAGGCGATTGGCGTTATGAAATAACTTCTGAATTCTTTCTTGAAAATATGCAGGATATTTTTCATGCTAATTCTCCTTGGTCAGTTCTCTGAAAATATGTTCCAGAGACTTGGTTTTAGGATGGAACTCCAGCAGAATCCAATCCTGATTTTTTATGGTTTCGTAGAGCTGAATCTTCACCTGGTCATCGGTTCGACAGCTCAGGTTAATGTCAATGAAACCTTTTTGATCGGCGGAATCGGGCCCGATACCCAGCACCCCATCGATTTGTAACAGCACTTTCTTTGCCTGGGAGTAGCGGGCATTTTTCAGGATAAGGTGAACCCGGGTTTCGCCTCCGATGGATTGTTTCAGATGTTCTATGCTGCTGTCAGCAGCTATTTTCCCTTTGTTGATGATGATCACCCGGTCACAGGTAGCCTCGGCTTCACTGAGGATATGGGTGGATAAGATAACGGTTTTTTCCCTTCCGATCTGCTTGATAATCTCTCTGATCTCGATAATCTGGTTGGGGTCCAGGCCGGAAGTCGGTTCATCAAGAATGAGGATTTCCGGATCGCCCATCATGGCCTGGGCCAGGCCTACCCGCTGTTTGTACCCCCGGGAGAGTTCACCTACTGTTTTATGCATAACTTCTCTGATTCCGCAAACAGCGGACAACCGGCCAATCCGGTCATCCTTGTCTTTTTTGGCAAGCTGACGGATGTCGGCCGTATAACCCAGGTAATCATAGACCAGCATATCCGGATAAAGCGGGGCATTTTCAGGGAGATAACCCATCAGCCTTTTGATTTCCTGCGGATGGCGGTAAATGTCATAATCTTTCACCTTTACCTGCCCTGATGTGGGATTCAAAAAACAGGTCAATATTCGCATGGTGGTGGTTTTCCCGGCTCCATTGGGGCCCAACAGTCCCAGAACTTCTCCCTTCTTCACCAGGAAACCAATCCCATCCAAAGCGCGAACTTCGCCGTAATTCTTGGTTAAATTTTCAATTTCTATCATGAATTTCACCTCTATTATGGGCTATTTGATTGTTATTATAGCGTTTTTTGGTTTTTTTTTCAAGCCGTTTATCAGAAATATTTTTACCGGGTGGTTGGAATATTCTGATTCTTCAGGACGCGGAAAAAGTCAATACGCTTGTTTCATTGCTGCGAATGACTACTTGATAACTGTACAAAACGGAACTGGTCCGGATTTCAACAGTATAAGTTCCGGCTTCCAGATAAATCATCACCGAGTTATACGGTGTAATGAAGCGTTGCATGGTACCGACGTAGACCATGATATTGAATTCGGACCGGTTGATAACCTTCAGAGCACCCTTCCCCCCCATATTGTCCTGGTTGTTTTTTCCTAACAACAGCACCAGACCTAAAGCAGAAGCCACCAGAACTCCGCCGACAAGCAATATGGAGAGGAGTTTTTTCCGTTTCTTTTCCGGTTTTTCGGACATCTTGGCGATGATCCTTCTGTCCTCCTGCTTGTCGACCCGGTTAACGGATTTCATCGAAAACCAGTATTCGGCCGCGATTTTTTTGAACATCATGCGGTAATCATCTTCAAATTGTCTCTCATCAATGTCCGCTTCCCTGACCCCATCAAATATTTTTCTCAGATATTCCTCGGATTTTTCCCGATTGTTCAACCTGAAATATGTCCGGGAGATATCCAGATACAGTTGATTCATTTCCGGGGAGGAATCACCGCCGAGCGATATCGCTTTCTTGAAAACCTCCAGCGCCGCTTCAAATTGATCAGCTTCATACAGTGCTTCACCCTGCCGGCAAAGGGAGGATAAATCCACTTTGTCATCGGCCCGGATAAGATAGGCATTCGAAATCATCATAAAGATAAATAAAATGCAGGTAAGGCTGGCGGTCTTTGTTCGCGTGAAATCCGTAATCATGTGTTTTCCTCAAATTCGAAAAAAAATAATAGTATAAAAAAGGAGTTTTGTCAAAATTAAACCAAAAGGGTTACAACGTAACTGTCAGAGCGTTATACGAAAATAAAACATAAAAATCCAGGATTACCGTTTCTCTTTTTTTAAACCTATACTGGATTTGATTCCCGACAGAAATGATCTCCCGATAAGATTGAAAATCGATCGGGGAATCTTCCTGTCCACATTCATACTTCCGATTCGTAACGGTTTTCGTCCCCGGGGGTTGTTGGCCAGGATAATCCGGTTGGCAAAAAAACTGGGAATTATGGCTTTTTTTCCTTCTTTTTTCTTGCTCAGCACAGAGACTTTCAATCCGTTATAGTACAATTTCATCACACCGCGGCTGGCATATTTATTGGCACTTGCAAAAAAGATCATCCGGTGTATCACCCCGTTTTCTGCATTAATCAATGAGGGATTTAATATCGGATTTAAATCGGCAACCTCCATCCTGCTCATCTGGCCCTGAAATTTAAAATGCCCCGAATCATCCTGGCGGGGAATACTTAACCGTATTTCCAGCCCGTTTTTTCCCATAACCTTTCCGGTTACCTTGATATGAATGTCGGGATTATTTTCCAGCCAGGAGAATTCATTGCCAATTTCATTGGAATTGATTGCCACATCCGTAAAAAAAATATTGCCCGGCTTCATATCATTGTTATTCTGAACCTGGTATTGGATGAAACCTTTTGAAATATTACATGTTTTAATCAGAAATTTTAGTTTGACCCGTTTTAATGAGTCCTGAAAAAAAGGATACTCGCGAAAGATGTGTCTCGGGGGTATTTTACGGTTTCTAAAAAATTCAAGCTGGAATCCCCGAATAGACATTCTCTCGGCCCTGAATTGCAACCGGTTTATCAGATCCCTGAAACTAACCCGGTTGAAATGAATCCAGTTGACCAAAAGTGAACTCCAGGTTGACTGATATCCCTTTTTTAATGAGAAATCGTATTTGCTATAAACCGGGGTAATTTTAACCGCATTGACCCAGATTTTGGAGAGCGGGGCTGAAAATCCCAGTTCATCGAATTGGATTTCGAATATATTGTCAGGCAAGCGCAATTTCGCTTCCCGGACAAACCATTCAATCGAATCGAGATCAAGCTGTGAATGCCGGTTATCAACCTCATTGAACCGCGCATAACCCTGGTCAAGGGTAAACGAAAAACCAATTGTTGATGTTTTCCAACCTTCCGACTGGTAGCGGATATTTTCGAATGCACAATCAACAAACACCCATTTTTTAATCAACAGGAATTTGAGTTGAAATGGCAATACCAGTGGTTTTTCCATACGAACATTACTGACCGGGCGAATCCGTTCCTGTTCTGGTCGATGCGGACCCTGGTGGTTGATCAACCGTGCCCGGCGTAAAACAATTTTATTGACGGTCAGTTGCCGGTCCAGGAGAAAATTGATCCAGTCGATTCCTCTAACCTTCAAAACCGGAATATCGAATTCCAATTGACCCGAACCGAAACCGGTTTTTTCGCTTTCATGGAGAAATAGCGGATTCACAATCAGGTGAAATCCCTTCAGGCTTATGCTGCGCGAAAATAAATTGAGTGAAATATTCCCGTATTCAATCCAGTATCTTCCGCCTGATTGCTCTTCCAGTTGGTGGATATGCTTTTTAAAAAGTATTTCAAGGTAAATATTGGCAGAAACATGGATGAGGATTCCCAGAACCAAAAAAAAAGTCACCACCCAAACCAATCTTCTGAAAAACCTGCTTTTTATTTTCATCTGTAATCCCTTAAAAATTGTTTGAACTCAGATGGCATATAACTTCACAGGACTGGACCGAAAGCCCTGACCAGTGCTTCAAGCAGTGGAATGGTGAAGGTTCCGGAATAAACCGGTGGGCCGCTGCCCCTTCGGTTGACCAGAATCGCAAATGAAAAAGCCAGCTGTTCTTTTTTTATCAATATATATCCGGCTATGGTATTCACTCCGGAAACAGGAAGAGTGCCGCTCTTAACAGCCATGGCCATGCCGGACGGCGGTACCGGTGAC
>CAZOWT010000199.1:0-5158 GCA_964583345.1 uncultured Clostridia bacterium | reverse complement strand
CGGGAAGCCAGCATGGGGATAAAAAACAAAGAAACCAGCAGGGAAGCCAGCAATGAAAATACCACAGCCAGCGATAGATCGCCGAAAATCTGACCGGCAATACCCTCGACAAAAACGATGGGGAAGAACACCGCCACCGTGGTCAATGTCGATGCGGTGACCGCACCACCGACCTCGGAAACGCCCCTGATGGCAGACTCCACCCAGCCATCGCCCTCTTCACGGCAGCGGAAGATGCTCTCCATGACCACGATAGAATTGTCCACCAGCATGCCGATGCCCAGGGCCAGACCTCCCAGAGACATGATGTTCAGGCTGACCTTGAAAATATTGAGGGGAGCAAAGGTGGCCACGATTGAGAGCGGAATGGATATGGCCACAATCAGGGTGGTGCTGAAGTGCTGCAGGAATAGATATAGAATAATGACGGCCAGGATGCCGCCGATGATCGCCGTATTTTTTACCTCGTTGATGGAATTCTGAATGAAGATCGATTGATCCGACAGGATATAGTATTCGATATTTTCCGGCAAACGGTAGGCGATAAAATCGGTCATTTTCTTTTGCCGGATAATTTCTTGAAAGGATTTCTGCTTGCCCGGTTTTTCGCTCTTCATCCTTTTGACAAAATCACGCTGTTCTTGGGTACCCAGAAGCCGATCCCTCACCCGGTTGCAGACATCAACGATGTTGGCATCGGCCTCCTTATACACATTCACCTCGATGCTTTCCCGTTTGTTTACCCGGGTGATGATTTTTCTCTCTTTGTGGCTGTAGGAAATCTGGGCGATATCTTTCAGCCGGACGGTCACATCCCCCCGCTTGGCAATAATGATATTGCCAATTTCATTCATGGAAGCGAATTCATTCAGGGTCCGGACAATATATTCGGTCTCCCCTTCCTTGATATTGCCGCCGGCCAGGTTGATGTTTTCCTGATTCAGCCGGGTGGCTACCTCGTTGAAACGGATCTGGGTGGCGGCCAGTTTTTTCTCATCCAGCTTAATCAGAATTTCCTTTTCAAAACCGCCTTTGACCCTGGCAGCAGCCACTCCCTCGAGGGATTCCAGTTCACGGGCGATTTCATCCTCGACAATCTGTCTGAGATCAATCAATGGCATGGTACTGATAATGCCGATTCTCAAAACCGGATCAAGAGACGGGTCATAGCGCAAAATCATGGGACGTTCGACAGCCCGGTCCAGGTATACCTGGTCTATCTTCTCCCTGATTTCCTGAGCGGCCCGGTCCAGGTTGGCCCCCCAGTTGAATTCGAGGATAATGTCCGATTGTTCCGGCCGGGATACCGAAGTAATCGATACCAGGTCTTTAATCAGGCTCAGCTGCTCTTCCAGAGGACGGGATACCACATTTTCCACTTCCTCGGGCGCAGCCCCCAGGTACTCGGTTCTGATGGTATAGGAAGGATACGTAATTTCCGGCATCAAATCCCAGCTCAACCGGCCCAGGCTCACGTATCCGAAAACCGCGATACCCAGCACGATCATGATAATAGCCACCGGCCTCCTGGTGGTGAATTCAAAACGTGATTTTATTTTCATCGTCGAGTCCGCCCGGTTATGATTAGGTAATCGGTTCGACAACCTTTACCAGGGTATCATTTTTAAGGGAACTCTTGCCGGCTGTCACTACCTTCTCTTTGACGGCCAGCCCTTTAGAAACTTCAACGATATTCCCCTCTTCGAATCCGAGTTGGATCAGTTTTTTCAACGCCTTGTTGTTTTTATCAACCACAAAAACAAACACTTTCCCGCCTTCATACAGCAGGGCATCCTTGGTCAGCAGGACAACCTTTTCATGTACCTTTTTTATGATTTTGACATTTACGAATTGACCGACCTCAAACCGGTTCTTGTCATCATTGACAGACACGGTAACCCTGAATGTCCCGCTATCGGGATCAATGGCCGGCGAGATCCTCTTGACATAACCCGGGATCTGGTCATTCCCGGCGCTGATCAGACATTTCTGTTTTTTGAAAACAAAATCCTTCTCCTGTTCCGGGATATTGACCACGGCAATTTTCTCCTGGGTGTGGACCACCGAAAAGGAAAGCTGGGTGGTGTTTATTCTATTTCCATTCTTGATGTACCTCCTGGTTATGACACCGGCAATGGGAGAGGTGATGCGGGTATAGGACAGAAAAAGTTTGTTCTGTTCCCAGTTCAGCCGGGCGGTTTCCAGGCTGAATTTGAACTTGTCATACTCCTCTTTGCTGACCATCTGCTTTTCATATATTTCCTTCTGCCTGCCAAATTCCATCTTCAACTGTTCATAATTGATTTTGGCCTTCTGTTCGTTTATGGAAGCTTCCCGATCGTCCAGTACAGCCAGAACCGCACCTTTATTGACAAAATCACCTTCATCATAATTGATTTTCTGGATAATGCCCGAGGTCATCGGATAAATATCCACCACCTGTTCGGAATCAATATTGCTGCTGAAAAGAATAAAGGAACTGATATCGCCCAGGTTGGGATTGACCACCTGGACCGGAACCGCTTCGGTATCGGCAGCCTTATCATCCTTCTTTTCCTTTCCGGCATCCGGCTTCTGATCCGTTTGCTGTCCGGCTTTTTTATTTGATTTTTGCTGTTCTGCTGCAGGGCCCGAACCGCCGCAATTGATGAAAAAACCAATCAAAAATACAGTCGCCAAAACTGAAGTTAATCGCTTCATGCTCACTCCTTAGATTTCAATAAATAACTTGTGATCAAACTGTTCTGTTTTTGCAAAAAATTTTATCCAGTTTCAATATATTTAAACGGATTTTAAAGAAAAAAGTTATATTTATTTAAAAAAAAAATTTTTATCTGCAATTCAGAAAATTTTTATTGACAAAACCCGGTTTTATGATTAAAATAGGTATCTTTTAAAGGAGGAAAAATGGCATTACGAATCGATGAAACCTGCATCAATTGCGGTGCTTGCGAATCCGTTTGCCCGGTTGAGGCCATATCGGAAGGCGAAGAGCACTATGAAATCAATGCGGATGTGTGCGTGGAATGCGAGGGCCATTTTGACGAGCCCCAGTGTGCATCCGTGTGTCCAACTGATTCCTGTATAAAAGATTAAAATTTAAAATCTGAGTATTTTGCCCGACAATAAAGAAAAATTATTTTCTCCCATTCCCATAAACGCCAAGAATATCATAGCAATTGCCTCCGGAAAAGGCGGAGTGGGCAAGACGACCGTAACCGTTCAGCTCGCCCTCCGACTGGCTGAAATGAACAAAAAAGTGGGATTGCTGGATGCGGACATATACGGTCCCAACGTCCCGATTATGCTGGGACTGGAGAACGAAATCGCCCGCATAGAAGGCTCAAAGCTAACCCCGGTTAAAAAATTCAACCTTAACATCATGTCCGTAGGATTCATTACCCCCCCGGAGAAAGCATTAATCTGGCGGGGTCCGCTGGCCAATAAAATCATCGAACAGTTCCTCGGTGATGTGGAGTGGGGTGACCTTGACATTCTGCTCATTGATCTTCCTCCGGGAACGGGAGATGTGCCGCTATCCATTATTCAAAAAACAGAACTTTCTGGCGGGATCATCGTCACCACCCCCCAGGAAGCCTCGATTGCCGATGTCAGGAAAATGATTAATATGTTCCAGACGACCCAAACCCGGGTATACGGTATTGTGGAAAACATGAAATATCTGGTATGCCCGGATTGCAACTCCCGGATCGAATTGTATCCCAACCGGGATAAACGGAATATTTCCCAGATTCTTGGTTTCGACCTGCTGGCCGAGTTTCCCTTTGAACCCCGGATCGGAAACCGAAACAGCGACGGAGAGGTCGCCCATTTGAAAGATAAAGAAGGAGTCATATTCCAGGAAAGCCGGAAACTGGCCGAAAAGATTTCAGCCTTCCTGGAAAAGTGATTGTTTCTGTCACCGTATCACCCTTAATCCCAAGAAGTTGTCTCTATTAAGGGACATAACCCGGCCCAATTATTGGCAACAAATTTGCTTTCAACATAGTAGGAGGTCAACATGAAACATATATTTATGATCAGCCTGTGTCTGATTCTGGTTCATTCCATTGTGCTGGCTGATAATCCGGACCCGACAAAATTTGAACCCAAATATTATGAAAATGCAAAAGTCATTCGGGTGAAATATTCCAGCGGAGAAACCTTTGTCCAGCGCAGTTATGACGAAGGACTGGAAGAAGCCACCATCAACCTGCCGGTTTTCGAAAAAGACAAGGCGGGAACCACTTCAGGAAGGCTGGAATTTTACCTGGGACGGCTGAACTATCTGCGACTCGATTTTGATACGGAGGTCATCTTTACGGAAGTCCCTTCCCTGGGAAAAACCAACCTGAACCTGAGAATCATAAAAGGCGGGGCATACCTGGATATCGCTCAGATCGATAATGAAAAAGATATTGAAATCCAGACGCCGGATTGCGGTGTTTTTCTGCTGGATCGGGGGCTGTACCGGATCAATGTCAGTGAAGCCGGCAATACCGAAATATATGCCTACGAGGGAATTGCTGAAGTCGCCGGTGACGACTATTCCAGAAATGTCCATGCCAACCAGAAAACCGTTATGGCTACTGGAACAGTCAGCGAACGGCCTTTCTATTTTCAAGCCTCTGACCGGGACGGTTTCGATGAATGGAATGAACAGAGAAACCGGACCATCGGTTATTCCCGCCAGAGTTCCTCACGATATCTGGAGAGCGGATACGAAGATTGCGAATACGAATTGTCCCATTCCGGCCGCTGGGTTTACGAACCCGAATATACCAACTATGTCTGGATTCCTTATCATATCGGGTCATCCTGGAAGCCTTACTGGAACGGCCGCTGGATATGGAATCCCTATTACGGATACGTGTGGAATTCATATGATTCCTGGGGCTGGTATACCCATTACTACGGAAGATGGCAATGGAGTTCCTTTTACGGCTGGTACTGGATCCCGGGATACCAGTGGTCTCCGGCATGGGTAAGCTGGTTCTGGGGCAGTTCATATTACGGATGGTGCCCGCTCAGCTACTGGAACAGGCCTTTCATTGTCATCCATAAAAAATGGCTGAAAAACTACCATTACCGGAAGGGAATGCCCATCAATGCCAGTTCATCGATCATCATCAGGAAGAATCAGCTTTCGGCATCACAC
>CAZOWT010000198.1:0-5205 GCA_964583345.1 uncultured Clostridia bacterium | reverse complement strand
TATATCTCCAATTTCTGGGCATCGGTAAGCCAGGACGCTTCTTTTATGATGATGTAGGGCAGGAAATACAGGAGATTGCCTACATTGATGGCCAGATCCGTTCCTATCAATCGATGCAATGTGGGTTTGCCTCGCCGGTATTCTGACATGTCCTGGATATCATCGATAACCAGGCTGCCGGTATGAATCAATTCGCTGAGCGGCAAAAAGTTGCGTATTTCCCGTTCATGCTTGTTAAAGCCCAAGGCATAGCAACAGGTTGTAAGCCAGGCGGCGCGCCATCCTTTACCACCACGATCCATCATGGACCAGATCGGGTCTATGATGGCATGGGTAATGGCGCTTTCGTCAGCTATCAGCGGCCTGTTCATCCCGCAGATTCTTTTAAGCCAATCCGGGTCGTAGCTGCGAGGAAATAATTTATTGAGCTGCCTGGAAAGATTTGTCTTCTTCTGACCCCAGAAAAAGTCATTGATGTCAAGTACCTCTCCGTAAATTTCCGCAAAAGCAACACCCGCACATGTTTCTCCCTCCAGGTCTCCTTTTACCTGGCAGCCGAGTTCCATCACTCCCCGTTGCCGGGTAAACGTGTATATCTCGTGGTCCGGATGAAAAGGGGTTATATCAAAGCTATAGTTTAGTTCAGGGATATCGATTACCCAGCCGTATTCATAAAGGTTATTCGTCCGGATACTCTCTTCGTAATCCTTACATTTTATATTTACTCTGTTAAACCGTTTGGAGGATCCGTTATGGTCATAGAGGAACCCGTAGATTAATTCTTTATCAAATCCTTCTTTGTTCGGTTTTTTATCCTGACATATAACGATACTTTTATTACCATCGACAAAAATGCCGAAATAGTTTCTCATCGGGTGGTAATATTTATGATGAAAATCATTAAAAAGCCACTCTCCCCATTGATGATCGCACCAGGCCTCTCCTGAAAATTGCCGGCGGTGGCCTCCGGTGGTTATCGTTCCCGCGACTTTTACCATAGGATGGCTATACCCCTGAATTTTTCTGCCTCCGATTTTAAACGATCCGTTTTCTGCCATTGGCAGGCAGTCGGCCGAGATATTAAGTTTCATATCACACTGCAATTCAAGCTCCTTTATGCGCAGGTGAAGGGACTGGTTTTCGGCATCATGCAAAAAGTTACAGGGACCCACTCTCATATCTACCGGATGATTCTCCGTTGACGCGCAGTGCGCCTCTTTTACCAGGCGATAAGGTGCGAAGATGGTATTGTCATCCGTAACTTCAAGAATAGCTTCTGCAATGATATCCTTGTGCTTTTTATTTATCCTTCCAAGCATATCCCTGGTCATGGTCAATATGGTTTTATTAATTAAAGATGCATTCCATCGCTTCATGCCGTCTATCTCAGTGAGGGCGTATATACAGATGAGACCGTCATCCCCCTTTCTATTCGCTCTATAACGCCAGAAGTAGCTTACGAATGTATAACGGTTATCCAAAAAGGCAAACGTATACCACCATTCACTTTCAGCGTTTGGATGGACCCGGTAATCACGGGGAAAAGCAATTGCGTTTTTATTTTTTTTAAAAATCTTTTTTTCTGTCATTTTTTTATCTTTTTTACTGGGTGCCGGGAGCAGGAGGCTCAATTCGGGGCGTTTATATCTACTCTCATCAGCCAGCCTTTTTTTAGGAAATATTAGATCCATTGTCTTTATAACAAAAGTGGATTTGTTTTTCAAACAGGAATGGTGTCAGTACTCAAGAATGAAGAAATTTCTCTGCTCCATATCCTACACTCTGACAGATGTCTCCCACGAATCCGTAAGGGCGAAGGATCAAGTCTTTGAGACAGCCTCCTTTGCTTGACGCCATTTGTTTAAGCGATCGGTTTATGGAAACTTGACAACCGGGTCACCGATGTTTAATATTAATCTTTATTTCTGAAATCCCGTATGACCGACTAAAATGAATATTTTATCCATCTTACATTTCATTGCTTTTCTCCTGTACAATTTCCTGGGCATCACCATTGTGTTCAATAATCCCAAATCCCTGATCAACCGGGTATGCGCTGCCCTTATCGCCTGCTGGGCCATTTGGAGTTTGGGTAGTATCATGATCCATACCCCTTTTACTTCCAAAGCCAGTGCCATGCAGTTTGAAAATCTAATATCCGTTGGCTGGATTGGTTTCTTTGGTTTCTTTTTATGGTTCTCCTGGTTGTTTACCGAGAGAAAGAAGTTTGTCTCGACCTGGGTATCTTTCTTTTTATTGTTTGTTATTCCCTTCATTCTGATCACCAAACAATGGACCGGTTTTCTGGTATCAGATCTCAGCAGGCAAAGTTATGGATGGGCCATCGTGTGGTCGTCATCGGTATGGCCCTTTATTTATTTTGGCTATATGCTGGTCTTTTTTTTCTGGAGTATAGGCCTTATCCTGGATTATTGGAGAAAAACTGAAAACGATAATAAGAAAAAACAATCCAGAATAATTGTCATATCCGCAGCCATCGTTCTTCCCATCGGTTTTTTGACCAATGTTGTTCTTCCCAAACTGGACCTGCGAATATTGCCGGACGTTGCCGATATCCTAGGTATTTTCTGGGCAATCGGATTGGTTTATGCCATGGTGAGATACCGATTTCTGGCCATCACTCCGGCCATGGCCGCTGACAATATTTTATCAACCATGTCGGATTCTCTGATCATTCTGGATCCAAAGGGGAAAATCCTGCAGGTTAATCAGGCCACCAGAGATCTGCTCGGATATCATGATGATGAAATAAAGACCAGGCTATTTTCAGATATTTTTAAAAGCGGGGATGAAGAGAAAAAAATAGTTGCTGCTATCCTGGAAGGACAGAACATCAGCAATATTGAACTGCTTTTTACCACATTTAAGGGGAAAGAAATCCCGGTCATTTTTTCAAGTTCCTCTTTAAAGGATGAAAAAGGGAGCCCCAGGGCCATCATCTGCATCTGCAGGGATATCAGAGACTGGAAAAAAATTGAGGAAGAGTTAAGGATTTCTGAAAACAGATTCAAAACCCTGTTTGAATATGCTCCCGACGCATATTTTTTATATGATCTGAAAGGAACCTTTATTGACGGAAACCGGGTCGCTATTAATATGGTTGGTTATGAAAAGGAAGAATTAATTGGCCGAAACTTTTTTACAATTGACTTGCTGAGTGCTCAGGGGAAAAAAAGGGCGGCAAGACTGATACCCAGAAATGTTATGGGTGATCCCGCGGGACCGGCAGAATTTATCCTGAATCGCAAAGATGGAAAAAAAATGATTGCTGAAATCAGGTCTATTCCGGTAAAAATAAAAAACAAAACCATGATACTGGGTGTGGCCAGAGACATTACTCTGAAAAAAAAAGCTGAAAATGAGTTGAATTTATACAGAAAAAAACTTGAAAAACTGGTAGAGGAAAGAACCGCGAAACTGCAGGCCAGCAATGTTCTGCTTCAAAAGGAAATTGTGGAACGAAAATTGGCTGAAGAAACTTTACAGAAGAGCAAAGAAAAATTCCAGACCCTTACGGAAAATATTAATGTGGGCATTTACCGGAGTACCATTGGACCCAAAAGCAGATTTATCGAAGTGAATCCAGCCATGGTCGATATATTTCGTTTCGACAGCAGGGAAGAGATGCTCAATACGGATATTAATACCCTCTACCTGGATCCGGAAGACCGCAAACGATATATCCGGAAGATAGAAAAGGAAGGTTTCACAAAAAATGAAGAACTTCGATTGGTACGTAAAAATAAAATTCCCTTTATTGGTTCTGTATCCGCAGTTTTAATCAAAGAAAAAAATGGGAAAATACAGTTTCTCGATGGAATTGTAGAGGACATCACCGTGAGGAAAAGGCTTGAGGAGCAATTGATTCAATCCCAGAAGATGGAAGCCATAGGCCGGTTGAGCGGTGGTATTGCCCATGACTTCAATAACCTGCTGACCTCCATTATCGGATATACTGAAATCTCCCGGATGAAAGTGGAGAAAGAGAGTCCTCTGGTTGAATATTTTAAACAGATATTGAAGGCCGCTGATCATGCCAAAGATCTTATCCAGCAGTTGCTGGCTTTCAGTCGGAAGGCCATGATTCAGCCGAAAGTTATTGTCTTGAACCAGGTTATTAAAAATTTTTCCAAGATTCTCCTTCGGGTTCTGGGGGAAGATATCCAGTTGTCTTTCAAGCCCAAGAAAAATCTCGGTAATGTAAAAGTTGATCCCAGTCAGATCGAACAGATCATCATGAATTTAGCGGTAAATTCCCGGGATGCCATGCCCAAGGGGGGCAAACTGATTATTTCCACCGACAATATTACCCTGAATAAAGAGATGACAAAACAATATCCTTATATGCTGCCCGGTCATTATGTCTCAATATCGGTCAGTGATACCGGTCATGGAATAACCAAGGAGGCTCTGTCACATATATATGAACCCTTTTTCACCACAAAAAAGAAAACCAAAGGAACCGGGCTGGGTCTTTCTACGGTTTATGGAATCATCAAACAAAATTCCGGTTATATCAATGTGTACAGTGAGGTGAATCAAGGTACCACTGTAAAAATTTATTTTCCCCGGGTTGATGAGCCGGCAGAAGACTTAGAAATTGACAGGAAAATTACCGAGCTTCCAACCGGAAAGGAAACCATCCTGCTGGTTGAAGATGAGGAAGCAGTCAGGGATGTCGCGGTTAAAGTACTTTCTGAGTGTGGCTATCAGGTTTTTATGGCTCAGAATGGTGATAAAGCCGTGTCCCTATGGAAAAAAGAAGAGGTCCGAATTGATTTGCTTTTAACCGATATTGTGTTGCCCACCATGAGCGGTTTTGACCTTTCCCGCCGTTTGAGGACCTTAAAACCATCACTCAAGGTTCTTTATATGTCGGGATATTCGGAGGAAATCATTACCCACCGGGGGATCATGGAAAAAGATCTCTTTTTTATCCAGAAACCGTTTACCTCACTGGCTCTGGCAAAGAAAATCAGAGAAGTACTGGATGCTTAGTTTTGATATTGAATAGGGTTGAATATTCAATATTAATTAATCAAATAAGGGTAAACAGTCGAATCACATTGGGATAGACTCCTGGAACATAAGGGCGGTACTCCGAAATGTTCAAAAGTGTAATGCAGCGACCCGTGTCGAAAAACAGTGATATATTTGGAAAATTGTGGCGGTTTTGGATTGATA
>CAZOWT010000197.1:0-5234 GCA_964583345.1 uncultured Clostridia bacterium | reverse complement strand
TTTTGATATATACCGGCAATGAAAGCTATTTATAAAATCAACCTGTTTTTTATCCTGTTTTATTTTTTATTGATTCTGTGCCTGGGAATTCTGTCTTTTTTTTTATTCCAACAAAATATTTTGATCATCTGGTCAAGTTTGTTAATCGGCCTGTTTTATCTGGCACTGGCTTTCTACCGGCCGCTGAAAAGGCTTCGGGCACTCCGGCGTGAAACCGGCGCCGCGGAACGGGATTTCCTAACCGCTCATTCCGCATTTTACCGGCATATTGACGAAGCCGGCAAGCGGCATTTTGAAATCGATATCCGTATCTTTCTGAGTGATTTCAGGATTACCGGTATCCGGCAAGAACCGGTTGACGACAATACCCGGCTGCTGATTGCCGCCGGAGTGGCCACCTTGATCCATGGCCGTCCGGATTGGGAACCTCCGTTCCGGGATGGGATTGTCGTGTATCCGGGCAAATCATTTGACCAGAAGTATCAAACCGGCAGGGGGCACATCGCCGGCCAGGCGCATTACCACGGACCGCTGTTATTAACCCGGGAAAATCTGGACCGGAGTTTTGAAAATCCTCATGATGGCTACAATGTGGTGTTTCATGAGATGGCCCATTATTTCGATTTCGAAGACGGGAAAGCAGACGGTATCCCTTCGCTGGGCATGGCTTCCCACAGCATTTATTCCTGGAGGGAAGTGATTCTCGATGAATGGAAAAAAGTGAACCAGGGCCGTTCATTTCTTGATCCTTATGCCGGTTTGAATGAAGCGGAATTTTTTGCGGTTTCCACCGAATTTTTTTTTGAGAAACCCTGGGTAATGGCAAAAAAAAATCCGGAACTCTACCGGATGCTGAGCGATTTTTATAATATTGATACCTTGAAAATATTTCAATCCACGGTATGAAAAAGAAAAGTACCGGGGATTCAGGAGGACCGGACCGATGCCGGATAGGCTGGTAACATCCAGACTGGATACGGAGGTGGTCAGACGCGGACTGGCTCCGTCCCGCGACAAGGCCAGGGTGCTGGTCATGGCAGGAGAGGTTTTTATCGATGGGCAGTGTGTGCTGAAAGCCGATAAAAAAATTTCCCCTCTCTGTCAAATTGAAATCCGCAAAAAATATCCGTTTGTTTCCCGGGCGGCTTTCAAAATCAAGAAAGTGATCGAGGAATTTGGAATTGATCTCAACGGATTGAATATTCTGGATATCGGCATCTCCACCGGCGGATTCAGCGATTTCATGCTCCAGAACGGGGCCGAAAAGGTGATGGGAGTCGATGTGAATACCGGCCAGGTCGATTTCTCCCTCAGGCAGCATAAGCGGTTGATATTACTGAAGAAAAATGCCCGATTCCTGCAGAAGGCCGATATTCCTTTCGATCCTGACCTGATTACCATTGATGTTTCCTTTATTTCAATAACCAGAATTATACCGGCTCTAAAGGTGTTTCCCCATACCCGTATTCTGGCCCTGGTCAAACCCCAGTTCGAAGCGGAGAGGTCAGAGGTGAGGAAAGGCGGGGTTATCCGGGATCGGGACAAACTATGTGATATCGTCCTCCGGGTGAAGAGAAAAATCGAGGAACTCAATTTTTCGTTGATTGGGTTCCTGCCCGCTGGGGTGAAAGGAAAGAAAGGAAACCAGGAATATTTTTTTCTGCTGGGGTATGGAAAAAAAAGTCGGATTGATGATAAAATAATAGAAAATGAAATTAAAGTTCAAGAAAGCGGCAGTGGTGGTCAAGTCCCATAAAGATGTCATTCCCTATCTGAACAAAACCATCCAAGTGCTGGACCGTCTGGGGGTGGATATCATTCTCGAGGACCTGGCCGCAGATATGATCGGCCGCAAAAGCCAGGTCAACCGGGAGAATATTGCCGATAAAGCTGATATTATCGTGCTGATCGGGGGGGACGGCACCCTGTTATCGGTAGCCAAACAGGCGGTAAAAAGGGAAATCCCGATTGCCGGCTTCAACCTGGGAACACTCGGTTTCCTGACCGAACTGAGCAAGGATGCGATGGAAGAGACATTGGTCGAAATATTTCAGCGGGAGATGAAGGTATCCGAACGAAAAATGCTGGAAATTCACTTCAAAGGGGAAAAATATTGTGCCCTGAATGATGTGGTCGCCAGTAAAGGTTATATTGCCCGGGTGATAAAATTGAAATTGATCATTAACCGGTCTGATGTCGCAGAAATCAGGGCAGATGGCCTCATTATTTCCACCCCCACCGGTTCCACCGCTTATTCGCTCTCGGCCGGAGGGCCCATTGTTGCGCCTGAGGTCGATGGTATTGTCATTACGCCGCTCTGTCCTCATTCCTTGACCTTCAGGCCTTTCGTGATTCCGGATAACTCACAGATCAGGGTCGAACTCATCTCTGAATCGGAGAAGGTGCATATTACCATGGATGGCCAATCCGTGGTGCCCATTTCCCAAGGCGATTTTTTTGATGTCTGCATTTGCAAGCGCAGGCTGAAGCTTATCACCTCCAAGGACATCAATTATTTCAGACTTCTCTATGAAAAATTGAACTGGGCGCTTTAATTATGTTTTTAATCTGGTCAAAGTTCCTGATTTTACTTGCCCTGGTTTACATTTTCGGGGCACAGTTGACCCGCAGCGCGGATATCATTGCCGAGAAAAAAAAATTTGCCCGGGCGTTCATGGGGGTGGTGTTTATCTCCATGATCACCTCTTTTCCCGAGTTGTTTACCGGAATATCGGCTGCCGCCATCGTCAAGTCGGCCGACATGGCCATCGGTGAAATCATCGGAAGTTGTGTGTTTAATCTATTTATCATCGCCATCATCGACGGATTTTTCCGGAAGAAAAACCTTTACCTGAATCACCGGAAGGGTGATCTGCTTCCGCTGGGTTTTAGTTTCCTGATGATCGGATTATTCACTCTGTCGCTTTCCATCAATCTGGATTTCCAGGTTCTCAACCTGGGAATTTCTTCGTTGCTAATCATGGTCTTTTATCTGATTTTCCTGTGGATTATGTTCAAAGAGAGAAAGGTGACTGTTGAGAAGGAAATCTACCGTGAAAAAAACCTGAGAAAGGAGATGACAAAATTCGTGGTTTCCGGGTTGTTCATCATTGCGATCGGTTTTTATCTTCCGGTGGTGGGCAAAGAACTCGCCGTAGCCATGGACTGGCAGGAATCGTTTGTCGGGGTGATTTTCCTGGCATTGGTCACCTCTTTCCCGGAACTGGTGGTTTCCATTTCCACAGCCCGTATCGGCGCTTTTGACATGTTCATCGGGAATATTGCCGGGAGCAACCTGTTCAATATTGCCATTGTATTTTTTATTGATATGTTTTACCTGAAGGGAAATATCCTGCAGGATGTCTCCGGCGTCAATGTTTCCTGCGGAATCATCGCCATGATCATGAACTTCGTGGTGTTTTTTGCCCTGGTGCGCCAGTCCCGGTACCGGGTATTCAATTTCATTTCCATCAATGCCATTTTGCTGTTCCTCCTGTATGTCGTCAATATCCTGATTTTGCTGTAAGGCGGAAAAAGATTTCCCGCTGATCACCGCCATGTTCCGGTAATCGGTTTTGAAATTTGATTGCAAACATGATAAACTTGAACAGAGAGGTAAATAAAAGATGAAAAAATCGATGGTTATTTCTTTATTATTTCTCTTGACCCTTGCCCTGTATCCCCAGGGAAAAGATATCGAATTTCATAAAGGTATCACCTATTATCTACTCAAAGATACCGAACTGGCCAAAAAACACCTTAACCTTTACTTCTACAACAATTCCAACTGTCAGTTGAAAAACGGTTTCATGTTACTGCTCGACGGCAAGAACTGGGATGCCACAACCCGGTTTCAGGATTACCTGGGAATTAATCACCGATCAGAGGCTGCATTGGTGGGAATTGCCCTGTCCACAGTGGACATGAAAAATACGGCAACCGTGGAAAACCTGGAGAGGGCTGTCCGGTTGAATTCACGTTTTCCATCATCCTATTTATGCCTCGGGGTTGAATATGCCAAACGGAAAAACTATCCGGCAGCCGAATACCAGTTCAAAAAAGCGCTGCAAGCTGCCAATGTACCGGAATTCAAGATCATACTGGCAAATTTATACCTGGAAACCGGGCAACCTGGCAATACCCTGAACCTGATGAGAGCAGAGGCCGACAGCACACCGGATAATTTTTATTACAATTTCTTAACCGCTAAAGCCCTGCTGGAACTGAATGACCTGAAATCGGTGGGTAAATATATCGATTCCGCTTTGGAAACCAAGCCCAGCAATCAGGAAGCCCTTCTGTTAAAAGCCAAGTATTTTCTGGGCATCAAAGAGTATATCGAAGCGAAATCAATACTTTCAGGTTTGAAATTTGATCGCTTTAATGAGGATTATGTGAAAACCTTTGCCACCGCTCTGCTGCAGGTGAAGGACCGTAAAGCCATTACTTACCTGTACGAGTTTTTTTCCCAGAAGATGTGGGACCGGGACATCAACCGCTTAATGGGGCTTTACTTTTTGACCCGGGGCAAAGATGAAAAAGTCCAGAACTGGATATATCGTTCGATTCTAAGCGGAAATGATATCGATGAGCTGAAATCCTTATTCCCCGAAAAGTTTCAATTTCCCGAATTCCACGGTCTGGAATTCTTTGAAGTCAAAAAAATAAAATGGCTGTCGGAAAACCTGTTGCTGGTTGCGGCCGGCATCAAAACCGGAGATTCTGACCGGTTGTTTTTCATTGACAGTGAAAACATGAAGATTTTAAGCGCCCTGCCATTCCGGGGTGATTTCCAAGACATTTTCTATTCCGATGATTTGAAAAACATGGTATTTTCGACGGTTGCTTCGACCAACGAAAGCATTTACCTCTATTCCATACAGATCATGGACAGCAATTTCATCCTCAATCCGATCTTCAACCGGCCGTTGAGAATGGCCGGGGTGCTGGTGGGATTCAACCGTGACGGCAGCGTGGCCTATATGACCGATTCCGATTTGTCTTCACTGGCTTTTGAGTCACCGTTTTCCAGTGTCTCGCTCTACGGCCAGAAACAGCTGGTATATCCGGTTTATCCGTTACCGGTATTCAAATATGATTTTTCAACCCGGAGATTTACCCAGATGAAAGATCTTATCCAGATCGAGCAACTGGAAAGAATTCCGGTTGAGGAAATTAAAAAATATACATTGGTGGGGCGTGCATTTCAGCTGAATTCAAAAATCAATGACCGG
>CAZOWT010000196.1:0-5241 GCA_964583345.1 uncultured Clostridia bacterium | reverse complement strand
AATGGATGTCAAAAAAAAGGGTCCAGTTTGCCAATCTCTTTATATTTCAAATTGCTTCTGTCCCTGAGTCGAACATGCAGTTATCCTCTCAATTGCTTCCCACTCTTGGTCCTGGTGTCAATAAAATCTATCTTGACCTGATGCTTATTTTCAAAAAAATTAATTATCTGTTTTGAGATTATCTGAATCAAATATAAATTTGCCATCCAAACCACGATTCATCACCTGGTGAAAAGCCCCCTACCAGGTCAATCTTGCATGTCTCATTGGAAAATTGTAACATAAAAATAATAAAAAAAAACCTTTCGTCAACTTCATTCCTTCATTTATTGATGTTGCTTTTAAAAAAAATATATATAATAATTATTACTAAGTAGTTAATCAAATGAATTACGAAATACGATTACCCATTGCAGTATCGTGTATAAGTCAAAACAACAAAAGGAGGTAATATGATGAGTGAAGCAAAAAAGGACCCGAAAATGGGCAAGATGGATAAACCTACTGCCGCCGGTCATGGCACGTCAATCCGTGACTGGTGGCCGACTCAGTTGAATCTTAAGATTCTTCACCAGCACTCTTCCAAGAGCAACCCCCTGGGAGAAGGATTCAATTATGCCGAAGAATTCAAAAAACTCGATCTGAATGCTGTGAAGAAGGACCTTTACGCCCTGATGACCGATTCGCAGGATTGGTGGCCGGCGGATTATGGCCACTATGGTGGACTTCTCATCAGGATGGCCTGGCACAGCGCCGGCACCTACCGCACCGGCGACGGCCGGGGAGGCGCGGGATCCGGGTCCCAGCGGTTGGCGCCTCTCAACAGCTGGCCTGACAACGTGAACCTGGACAAGGCGCGCCGTCTTCTCTGGCCGATTAAACGGAAATACGGCAACAAGATCTCCTGGGCCGATCTGATGATCCTGGCCGGCAACTGCGCACTGGAGTCGATGGGTTTTAAAACCTTTGGTTTTGCCGGCGGGCGCGAAGATGTGTGGGAGCCGGAAGAGGACATTTACTGGGGATCTGAAAGCGAATGGCTGGGCGATAAGCGCTATTCGGGCGGGCGCGATCTCGAGAATCCTCTCGCCGCCGTGCAGATGGGGCTGATTTATGTGAATCCGGAAGGGCCGAACGGCAACCCGGATCCGGTCGCCTCCGGCCGTGACGTTCGGGAAACCTTCGCGCGCATGGCCATGAACGATGAGGAGACCGTCGCACTCGTCGCTGGAGGCCACACCTTCGGTAAATGCCACGGCGCGGGCGCTGCCTCCCATGTCGGTCCGGAACCTGAAGCTGCCGGTCTCGAGGAACAGGGTCTCGGCTGGAAGAGCAGTTTCGGTAAAGGCAAGGGCGGCGATACCATCAGCAGCGGTATCGAGGGCGCCTGGAAGCCGAACCCGACAAAATGGGACATGGGTTATCTGAAAGTGCTTTTTAAATACGAATGGGAACTGGTCAAGAGCCCGGCCGGTGCAAATCAATGGCTGGCCAAGGACGTGGATAACGAGGACATGGTGATTGACGCACACGACCCGACGAAGAAGCACCGTCCGATGATGACCACAGCGGATCTCTCTCTTCGCTTCGATCCGATCTACAATAAAATCGCGCAGCGCTACCTGAAAAACCCAGACGAATTCGCCGACGCGTTTGCCCGCGCATGGTTTAAACTTACCCATCGCGATATGGGCCCGCGCTCGCGCTATCTCGGCCCGGAAGTGCCCGAAGAAGAACTGATCTGGCAGGATCCGGTTCCCGCTGTGGACCATGACCTGATCGAGGCCCGGGATATCGCCTCCCTTAAAGAAAAGATCCTTGCTTCGGGTCTGTCCATCTCCGAGCTGGTCTCCACTGCCTGGGCCTCGGCATCAACCTTCCGCGGTTCTGATAAGCGCGGCGGGGCAAACGGGGCCCGCATCCGTCTGGCACCGCAGAAGGATTGGGAGGTCAACCAGCCTGAACAACTGGCGAAGGTACTCAAAACCTTGACCGGTATCCAGAAGACATTCAACGACGCACAGTCCGGCAGCAAAAAGGTATCACTCGCCGACCTGATCGTCCTCGGGGGTTGCGCAGCCATCGAAAAGGCAGCGAAAAACGCCGGGCGCGACGTGCGGGTTCCCTTCTCACCCGGGCGCATGGACGCCACCCAGGAGCAAACCGACCTGAAGTCATTCGCCGCTTTAGAACCGGTTGCAGACGGATTCCGTAACTACATCAAGACAAAATACGCTGTATCGGCAGAGGAACTATTGATTGATCGGGCGCAACTGCTGACGCTGACCGCTCCCGAGATGACGGTTCTGGTAGGCGGCATGCGTGTCCTGAACGCGAATTTCGGACAATCCCAAAACGGTGTTTTCACCAAGCAGCCAGAAACACTAACCAATGACTTCTTTGTGAACCTGCTTGACATGGGCACCGAATGGAAGGCGACCTCTGATGACAAAAAGATATTCGAGGGCCGCGATTGCGCAACGGGTGAACGGAAGTGGACTGCTACCCGGGCAGATCTCATCTTTGGTTCTAACTCGCAGCTCCGGGCAATCGCCGAGGTCTATGCCCAGGACGACGCGAAAACGAAATTCGTGAATGACTTCGTAGCAGCCTGGAACAAGGTGATGAACGCCGATCGTTTCGATCTTGCCTGATTTTGGCCAATCCCAAAAAGATTTCAGGGGAAACTGGAAAATATTAAGCAAACAAGACATTCGAGCGGCAGGGCTTTTTGCCCTGCCGCTCAAGTCGATGTTCCAATTATCTGTAATTCATAAAAATAAAATTTGGCTTATTATGGTTACATATTGGTCACCAAAATTTTCAAAGAAAAACTGACTTAAAAAATGGTATAAAAAATGAGGGCAAGCCATCAATAAGCCTGCACCAAATGCTTAAAATCCGCCTGTGGTTCAACTTGTAAGAAAAAAGCCGATGGAGAGAGTCAAACTCCCGACCTTTTAAAGAGGAGGATGACGGCGCACTGATCTGTCAAACACTTTCTATTTTCCATCCATTATTCTGTAATTTCTCTTTTCAAGATAATTCCCCAGACAAACAGAACTTAAAATTACCAACGGTATAGAAACAATCAATCTTATCAAACTGAATTTTATCCCCATGAACGAAGATTCAAAAATTGTCATTGGAATTCTGCAAATAGCAGAAGCACCAATGTAGGTAAAAATAATAGAAAATTTCGCTCCTTTTTTATACAAAGAATAAGCAACAGGAAAAGCAACATATAATCCCCCGACAGTAGTTCCTGCAAGAAGAATAACCCAGATATAGCCTAGCACCCGAGAGTCTTTTCCCAAGTGTTTCTCAACACTTTCCTTTTTTACCCACACTTCAAATAAACCAATCAGAATAAAAGCACAAGGTAACAGCTTCAACATTTCAATGGAAAAAGAAATAAAATTACTCCCTATTTGTTTCCCGGGTTTAAACCCAGTCACAAAAGAACTAAGAATAAATATAAAATAAATTGATATAGCCAAGGTGTTGATATGCGATTTTCGCAACTTCATAACAACTCACCAAAGAAAAACCCGATTGATAACGCTACAATAATAGCAATAAAAAAACTGATTACATTTCTTATTAGAGTCACTTTGACTCCAAAATATTCTTTTTCTACCGGAAAAGTAAGAATACCCACCATCATTAAAGTTGTAGAAAAAGCTGATAGTACCATATAACTCACACCTTTTTTCAACAGAATGCCACATAGTGGGAAGGCAATAAATCCTGGCATTAACGTTATGGAGCCGAAAAGGGAAGCCAGGATCATACCAATAACCTTATCGTTATTTCCCAGATAATTTAAAATCATTCTATCGGGAACAAAAAAAAGGGTGATTGAAACAAGTATGAGCATGGTTAGAAATGCAGGTATGATATTAATAAATTTCTTATAGGATATTTTAATCGCTTCTCGTGTTTTTTTTCTATCACTGATAATAGAAACCAATAATGCCAATGCGGTTACAGAATACAAATAGTACATTTTAGCTCCCGGTAATTTTGTTCAATATGGGGATCACCATGAATAAACATCAGTACATATTTTATTAAAACAAATGAAAAATATCAAAAGAGGTGTGATTTCGGAGTTCAATATTTCATCAGAATGAAAAAAAGATCTCCCTGTGATCCAAGCTGTTAGAGGCACAGATTCGTTTTTCGAGGATGCCTGACCAAATTGAACAAAAATCTAAATTTGGATTTTGTATTTTATCACAACCGGATTGTCATCTTCGTCGATGGTTGCTGTGTAGAAAAAATTCCCGTCAAAACACAGGGGTTTGCGATCAAGATCATCCGGCCGGTCAATCCCCGTAACCTTTAAATAAAAACAATCCGTATAAATACCGGTATGATCATAAACATCCACCAACACTCTTTTTTCTGTATCAAGAGTGGACGTAAAAACCATCAGTTTCCCGTCTCTTATACAAATGGCAGAAATATCGTTATAAAATTTTCGGTTTTTAATTTTTTCAAGCTTCGCATCATTCTCATCAATGTCAACCTTGTTCTTGTAGGCAACCGGTTGATAAGGGCGTTGGAATTTACGCGTGATCTTTCCGGTTTTAAGGTCCACCTGATTCACCTGGTAACGTTCTTTGTGCACAATGTAAACATATTGATCAGCCTCAAAGGCAGTCATGAACCGGGAAATTTCATCCATGCTGATGGACACTCCGCCATTTTCTGAGGTCTGCTTTATGACTGCGTCTCGGGTGGAAAATTTTACATCCATTTGATTTAGTTTGCCATCAGGACCGCAAGAAACAATGCTGTGATTGCGTATATTAACACCGTTTTTTATATTTCCCATATTTCCAAAGGAAATCTCATTATCATGGAAATAATATTTCCCATTTGCGGCGTGCCTCAAAAGAATGAACGGTTTAACCGTATCAATACGGAACTCGCGCTTAAAATTGCCCGAAATGGATTTTAAAATCACCTTGGGAGGCATATAGGCCCCGATCACGACCCCTCCGCCGTCAAAAGCAAAATCGGCGAAATATTTCAATTCTCCGGGTCCTTCCCCTTTAACCAGGAAATTTTTTTCAAATTGTCCTTGGCGGTCAAATTTAAGGAGCTGTTCAGGTTCGGACACAAAGATAAATCCATCCGGAGATATTTTAATTTGTCTCGGATTTTTAAATGTAAAGCGTCTTCCCTCATCGGTTATTCGTAAAACTTCGCTGAGTTTGGCGACCTTGATTG
>CAZOWT010000195.1:0-5246 GCA_964583345.1 uncultured Clostridia bacterium | reverse complement strand
TACATCGCTCCCTATGCCGGATGCGCCATGGGCGAATATTTCCGGAATAAAGGGAAACACGCCCTGCTCATATACGATGACCTGTCCAAGCATGCGGCGGCATACCGGGAAATATCACTGTTGTTGAGACGTCCCCCGGGCCGGGAAGCTTATCCAGGAGATATTTTTTACCTTCATTCCCGTTTGCTGGAACGGGCGGCCAAGATGAATGAAGAAAAGGGAGGCGGATCCCTGACCGCTTTGCCCATCATCGAAACCCAGGCTTCGGATGTCTCGGGATATATTCCCACAAACGTTATTTCTATTACCGACGGACAGATTTACCTGCTGCCCGAGTTGTTCAATGCCGGACAGAGGCCGGCCATTGATGTGGGAATATCGGTATCCAGAGTGGGCGGCAACGCCCAGATCAAAGCCATGAAGCAGGTGGCCGGATCCCTGAAACTTGATCTGGCCCAGTACCGGGAGTTGGCTGCCTTCACCCAGTTCGGAGCCGATCTGGACAAAGCCACGATTGCTCAACTGGAAAGGGGCAAGCGGTTATCGGAATTGCTCAAACAGGGCCAGAATGCGCCGATGCCGGTTGAGAAACAGATTCTGTCCATTTATGCTGGCACCAAAGGCTTTCTCGATGAATTCCCGGTCAACCTGATCCTGCGGTATGAGCAGAAAATGTTTGAATTTGTCGAGAAAAATGCTCCCCAGATTCTCCGGGAGATACATTCCCAGAAAGTCATCAGCCCTGAGCTGGAACAGAATATCAACCAGGTATTAAAGGATTTTGCCGGAGAATTCCGGAAGTCCATGGATTCACAGGGATGATGAAACTTTAAATCATGTCCGGAAATCTGATCGATTTGAGAAAACGGGTAAAATCGGTGAAAAATACCCAGAAAATTACCCGGGCCATGAAAACCGTTTCTGCGGCAAAATTGAGAAAGAGCACCACGGAATTAAATAAAAACAAATCCTATATCGGGATAGTGGAATCAATGCTGAAAATGATCGGCAGGCATTTGCCGGTCCAGGATTATCCCTTTTTGAAAAAAAGAAAGGAAGGCGATTCAATAATTGTAGCAGTCAGTTCGGATAAGGGCCTGTGCGGCGCTTTTAATTCCCACATCATGCGAAAAGCCGAGGAGTATTACCAGGAGAAAAAGCAAAACGGAGAAAATCCGGTTTTCATTGCCGTGGGAAACAAGGTATTCCGATATCTGAAGAAGAAGGAACACCCCATTAAAAAATCATTTGCATCCATGATGTCGAAGCTGTCTTATGAGGATACCCTTGAATTCTCAAGGTACCTGCAGGATATTTATTTGAATGAGAATATTCGAACCATTGAATTTGTATATACCCAGTATCTATCCGCATCCCAGCAAAAAACCGGAGTAAAACGCCTGTTTCCGCTGCAGACCGATTGGGACCAGGCGGAAGAAGAAAAAGAAGATATCGAATTTATCTATGAACCGGATCCGGATAAAATATTTGAATTCTTGCTGCCAAAATACCTGGATACCTTGCTGTATCGTATCATGAGAGAATCCGAGGCATCCGAACAGGCTGCCAGGATGATTGCCATGGACCTGGCCACCCGCAATGCCAGTGATATGATCAAGAGCCTGACGCTGACCATGAACAAGGTGAGACAGGCAGCCATTACCAAAGAATTGCTGGAGATCATCACCGCAACCGAAGCGATGAAAAAATAGGAGGACATATGAGTGCCGATACTAAAAAAAGTCAAAATATTGGAAAGGTTGTGGAAGTAATCGGACCGGTGGTTGATATTGAATTCCCGGAAGGCAAATTGCCGGAAATTTACAATGCCCTGGAAGTGGTGTCAGAGGGATATGACGTATCCGAGCCCATAAAGATCATTACCGAAGTCCAGTATCATCTGGGCGAGAACCGGGTCAGGACAATTTCCATGCACCCGACCGATGGGCTGGTCAGGGGTATGAAAGCCATTGATACCGGTGGACCCATTACCATGCCGGTGGGCAAGGAAGTCCTGGGAAGGATCCTGAACGTGATCGGTCAGCCGGTTGACAACCTGGGCGAGGTCCATACCAAAAAGCGTTATCCCATTCACCGGCCCGCTCCTTCCCTGGAAGACCAGGATACCCGCCTGGAACTGTTTGAAACCGGCATCAAGGTCATTGACCTGCTGGAACCTTACCTCAAAGGCGGGAAAATCGGTTTATTCGGTGGAGCCGGTGTGGGGAAAACCGTCCTGATCATGGAGTTGATTCATAATGTGGCCAAGAAACACGGTGGGTTTTCGGTATTTGCCGGGGTAGGGGAGCGGACCCGGGAAGGAAATGACCTGTGGATAGAAATGAATGATTCCGGGGTTATCAAAAAGACCGCCCTGATCTACGGTCAGATGACCGAACCCCCCGGTGCCCGGCTTCGGGTGGCATTGAGCGCTTTGACGGTTGCCGAATATTTTCGTGATGAAGAGGGGCAGGATGTCCTGTTGTTCATCGATAATATATTCCGGTTTACCCAGGCCGGGTCAGAGGTGTCGGCTCTGCTGGGAAGAATGCCCTCGGCAGTGGGCTACCAGCCCAACCTGGCATCGGAAATGGGAGAAATGGAAGAACGGATAACCTCTACCAAAAAGGGCTCGATCACCTCGGTTCAGGCCATTTATGTGCCGGCCGATGATTACACCGACCCGGCGCCGGCCACCACCTTCACCCACCTGGATGCAACCACCAATCTTTCACGTCAGCTGACAGAAATGGCGATTTATCCGGCTGTGGATCCATTGTCATCTTATTCACGGATACTGGATCCCCGCATACTCGGAGAGGAACATTATCAGGTTGCCCGAAAGGTGAAAGAGATTCTCCAGCGATACAAAGACCTTCAGGATATAATCGCCATTCTCGGCATGGAAGAACTGTCGGATGAGGATAAAATTATTGTGGCCCGGGCCAGGAAAATCCAGAAATTTTTATCCCAGCCTTTTTTCGTTGCCGCCGAATTTACCGGTATGGAAGGAAAATATGTGGAAATCGAGGAGACCATAAAAAGTTTCAAAGAACTGGCAGACGGGAAGTATGATCACCTGCCCGAACAGGCATTCTACATGTGCGGGGGAATCCAGGATGCCATTGATCATGCCAAAAAAATGGAGTGACGATGTCACCGGGTATGGAATTGGAAATCATCACCTCCACCCAGGTGGCGGTCAAAACCAGCATCAAGGAAATATATATCCCGGCATTCTACGGTGAAGCCGGAATTCTGGAGCATCACCTGCCTTATATTGCCCTGCTTGAGAGCGGGGAGGTTGCCTATAAGGACCTGCAGGGAGTCATCCATTATCTTTTTATTGAAAACGGTTTCGTGAAAAATGAGAATGATAAAATCCTGATTGTCAGCGACCGGGTCCAGAAGGAAGAAGACATGGACCATTCTGAAATAGAAAGTGAGTATGTGGCTGTCACCGGGAAAATCCAGTCCGCGTCCAGGGGCGAAATCACCGCCGAAGAACTGGCGGAAGCCCTTGAAAAACAGAGAATCCTGAAAATCAAGGTTGATATCCTGAAAAAAAGCCGGCAGAAATAGTCCAGGCCTGTCGGAAATTTCCGGTTTTCTGTATAATGAAAACATGGAAACACAAAATGTCTGGCAAACCATAAGGAATGTGATGAATACCACCCTGTTTGAAATCAATAAAACGCCGGTTACCCTTTTTTCGTTGCTGATGTTTCTGGTGATCATCATCCTGTTTTTTATATTCTCACGTATTTTGAACCGGATTCTACTGAACCGGGTATTATCCAGGATGCATATAAAGGATGGCCTTCGCTATACCCTTATTCGCTTCAACCACTACCTGATCGTTATTATCGGTTTTATCGTGGCATTTCAATTTGTAGGGATCAACCTGAGTGGGCTGGCGGTGATTTTCGGGCTGCTTTCGGTGGGAATCGGATTCGGACTCCAAAATGTTACTTCCAATTTTGTTTCCGGATTAATCTTGCTGGTGGAGAGGCCCATAAAGATCGGGGACCGGGTTACCATCGGGGATACAGAGGGAGATGTGATGGAAATCAACATGCGGTCGACCACTATCCGGACTCTGAACAACATCGCCTATATCGTCCCCAACCAGGAGTTTATCTCATCAAACGTGGTAAACTGGTCTCATGGAGATCCAAGAATTCGGCTGGATATCAAGGTAGGGGTTTCATATGATTCCGATCTGGACCTGGTGATCGCGGTATTGAAACAGGTGGCGGATGAAAATCCGGACGTGTTGAAGGAGCCTTTGCCAAGGGTGCTGTTATGGGAATTTGCCGATTCCGCCTGGAATATGGAACTGCAGATCTGGGTAAAGGATCCCTTCGGTTATCGAAAGATCAAGTCCGACATCAACTGCGCCATTGTCCGCCATTTCCGGAAGAACCGGATTGAAATTGCCTATCCGCAGCGGGATCTGCACATCCGTTCTTCGAATCCGATTCCGCTCAGGCAGGAAAAGGAATAAGTCCTTTTATTCCCCCAGATCGGTAATGGCGATTTTCTGTCCGGCCCTGACAAACAGAATATCCTTGATGTTTTCGAATTTTTTGAAAAATGCGCCATTTTCTTTGATAATTTTTTTTAAAGAAAATCCCAGGATCACAAGATCGGTGGTATCCGAGTGGGAGGAAACCAGCGAATCGAAAGTGGTCTTGTCGATGTCAAACGGAATGCTGTTGACATTCTTTTTAGAGATGGGAATTCGCCCTCTGTCAATCAACTGATTCAGTTTTTTGATCTGGATTTCAATTTCTTTTTCTTCAAAAACCGCAAATATTTCAATCTGGCTTTTTCTCCATTCAGGATGGCCATTGAGGATGAAGGCCAGGAGAATCATCAAATTGGCATTGCGGTAATCACCGGGAGTCAGCCAGATATCAATTTTTTTTTTGTACCCGAAATGCCTCTCCGAGGATCGCAGGACTGCAATATTATAATCAACAATTGAGGCAAACTGACATCCGTCAATGATTTCTGTCAGGTGTTCGGGGTTGTCCTTGGAAAATTCAAAGAGAATACTGTTGTTATCCATTCCCGCTATCCCCGGTATCTGAACAATCTGGGCAACGGCGGTCTTGAAACTGGGCGAAATAATGGTATCCACATAAATACCGGCGTTGCTGGCTGTGACCTGGTTGATCATCTGGTCCAGCTTCTGGGCCGCGTCCACGTTCCTCACCGCGACCTCGAACTCCAGAGCCGAC
>CAZOWT010000194.1:0-5300 GCA_964583345.1 uncultured Clostridia bacterium | reverse complement strand
ACCAAAGATAAAGCTGCGGTGGAACGTTTTCAGCGGGAGGCCCAGGCCGCCGCTGCTTTGAGCCACCCCCACATCGTCACCGTTTACGAGATCAACCAACACGAAGACCAGATCTATATCGCCATGGAGTACGTGGAGGGTCAGACATTGAAGGAGAAAATCGCCCATGGTCCCTTGCCTGTTGCCAAAGTGATCGAGATTGCCACCCAGATCTGCGAAGGTCTGCAAAAAGCCCATGAATCCGATATCGTTCACCGGGACATCAAACCGCAAAATATTTTGATTGATAAAGATAACCGGGTGAAGATCCTGGATTTCGGCCTGGCCAAGCTGAAGGGAGTTTCCCAGCTGACCCGGGAGCAATCCACCCTGGGCACCACCCACTACCTGTCGCCGGAACAGGCCCTGGGAAAAGAGGTGGATCACCGCAGCGACATCTGGTCCCTGGGTGTCATTTTATATGAAATGCTCACCGGGCAGCTCCCCTTTAAAGGGGACTACGAACAGGCGGTCATTTACACAATTATCAATGAGGAACCTGAATCTTTGCTGGAAATCAAACCTCAGTATCCCGCTGCACTGGATCAAATCATCAAGAAAGCCCTGGAGAAAAAGCCCCAATACCGCTACCAGAATATTGAAGGATTCAGAAATGATCTGCAATCCTTACCCATTGGGGAAAAAAATACCGTCTTACAAAATAAAAATTTTTCTAAGAAGTCCCACCATAACCGGAGGTTATTAACCATCGGACTCTCAATATTGATCCCCATGGCAATAATAATGGTGGGATATCTGATTTTAAACAAACCCGAAAAAGCCACCGTAAGGATTGACTCGCTGGCCGTGCTGCCCCTGGAGAACCTGTCCGGCGATCCGGGCCAGGATTACTTCAGCGACGGCATGACCGAAGCGCTGATCACCGAATTATCCAGGATAAAGGCCCTGAAGGTGATATCCCGCACCTCGGTGATGAGATTTAAAGATACCCGGGAATCCCTGCCGGAAATCGCCCGGCAGCTGAAAGTGGCAGCCGTGGTGGAGGGATCGGTACTGAAAGCCGGCAACAGGGTCCGCATCACCACCCAGTTGATCGAAGCCGCAAGCGATAAACATCTGTGGGCCGAGAGTTATGAACGGGATTTAAAAGACATCCTGAGCCTGCAGAAGGAAGTGGCCAGAAACATTGCCGGTCAGGTGAAAGCCACCCTGACCCCTGATGAGAAAACCAAACTGAACGAGACTTATACCATCGACCCGGCTGCCCACGAGGCATTTCTGAAAGGCGACTATTTCTTGAAAAAAGTAACCGTAAAAGACGCTCAAAAAGCCATTGATTTTTTTGATCGGGTCATTGAACTGGAACCGGAATTTGCCCCGGCCTACACCGGAAAGGCTGAAGCCTATGACATGATTGCTTCCCTGGGTGATTTGCCCTCCGGCGAGGGATGGACGCTGGTTAAAACCTGGGCCGAGAAGGCCCTGAAAATTGATCCGGATAATGCCGATGCCCTCATGTTGATTGCCGATGTGAAATACATGTATGACTGGGACTGGACAGGGGCCGAAGAAGACTTTAAAAAATCGATTCGATTAAATCCCAACAACACCACCGCCTACAACTGGTACGCCATGTTCCTGTCATCCATGGGACGAAACGGGGAAGCCATCACCATGATCAAAAAAGCTCTCGATCTGGCCCCACTGTCCATCGGATCCCACCATAACGCTGTCTGGATCTTCCTGGATGCCGATAAAGTAAAGGAGGCGGAAGTTATTTTCAAGAAGTTCAGGGAATTATTCCCAGGACATCCCCTTTTACTGCAGACCCAGTTATGGTTATACGTGAAAAAAGGACAATATCAAAAGGCTCTCGAATTCATGGAATCCCCCGGGTTTCAGGCAGAATGGGTCCCGACCCGGGTCACATCAAAAATCATGATGGCACTGGTCTATACCAGAACCGGGCATAAAGAAAAGGCCATAAAGATTCTAGACCAATTGGTTGATCTTTCACAGACTCAGCATGTTTCAGCTTTTTCGGTTGCCCTGATTTTTTCAGCCCTCGGCGAAATTGACCAGGCTTTTCTCTGGCTGGAAAAAGCCTACAAACAGCGTTCCGATATGTTACCCGAATATATGAAATCCTCCTCCCCGCTCCTGGACAACCTGCGCCCGGATCCCCGTTTTCAGGACCTGTTAAAAAGGATGAAACTGGACCAATGATCGGACAATTCATATCACCACAACCCGCCCCCCGCGTCCAGCCCCCGGCATCCAGCAAATTCCGCTTAAGATTCAATGTTGGTTTTTTATCTATTCACGACTTACCACTCACGACTCACGTTTTTTTCTCGACCTTAACCTCAGATCCCAAAAGGTTCTAATGATGATCGGACAAACCATCTCCCACTATAAGATAATCGAGAAACTGGGCGAAGGAGGAATGGGAGAAGTCTACCTGGCCGAGGACACCAAGCTCAAAAGGAAGGTGGCCCTGAAGTTCCTGCCCAAAGAATTCACCAGGGATAAGGAGGCGGTGGAGAGATTTCAGAGAGAAGCCCAGGCGGCCGCCGCTTTGAGCCACCCCCACATTGTTACCATATACGAAATCAATGAATATGAAGATCAGACCTATATCGCCATGGAATATGTGGCGGGAAAGACATTAAAGGAAGTAATTGCCTCTCGCCCCTTGCCTGTTGCCAAAGTGATAGAGATTGCCACCCAGATCTGCGAAGGTCTGCAAAAAGCCCATGAATCCGATATCGTTCACCGGGACATCAAACCGCAAAATATTTTGATTGATAAAGATAACCGGGTGAAGATCCTGGATTTCGGCCTGGCCAAGCTGAAGGGAGTTTCCCAGCTGACCCGGGAGCAATCCACCCTGGGCACCACCCACTACCTGTCGCCGGAACAGGCCCTGGGAAAAGAGGTGGATCACCGCAGCGACATCTGGTCCCTGGGTGTCATTTTATATGAAATGCTCACCGGGCAGCTCCCCTTTAAAGGGGACTACGAACAGGCGGTCATTTACACAATTATCAATGAGGAACCTGAATCTTTGCTGGAAATCAAACCTCAGTATCCCGCTGCACTGGATCAAATCATCAAGAAAGCCCTGGAGAAAAAGCCCCAATACCGCTACCAGAATATTGAAGGATTCAGAAATGATCTGCAATCCTTACCCATTGGGGAAAAAAATACCGTCTTACAAAATAAAAATTTTTCTAAGAAGTCCCACCATAACCGGAGGTTATTAACCATCGGACTCTCAATATTGATCCCCATGGCAATAATAATGGTGGGATATCTGATTTTAAACAAACCCGAAAAAGCCACCGTAAGGATTGACTCGCTGGCCGTGCTGCCCCTGGAGAACCTGTCCGGCGATCCGGGCCAGGATTACTTCAGCGACGGCATGACCGAAGCGCTGATCACCGAATTATCCAGGATAAAGGCCCTGAAGGTGATATCCCGCACCTCGGTGATGAGATTTAAAGATACCCGGGAATCCCTGCCGGAAATCGCCCGGCAGCTGAAAGTGGCAGCCGTGGTGGAGGGATCGGTACTGAAAGCCGGCAACAGGGTCCGCATCACCACCCAGTTGATCGAAGCCGCAAGCGATAAACATCTGTGGGCCGAGAGTTATGAACGGGATTTAAAAGACATCCTGAGCCTGCAGAAGGAAGTGGCCAGAAACATTGCCGGTCAGGTGAAAGCCACCCTGACCCCTGATGAGAAAACCAAACTGAACGAGACTTATACCATCGACCCGGCTGCCCACGAGGCATTTCTGAAAGGCGACTATTTCTTGAAAAAAGTAACCGTAAAAGACGCTCAAAAAGCCATTGATTTTTTTGATCGGGTCATTGAACTGGAACCGGAATTTGCCCCGGCCTACACCGGAAAGGCTGAAGCCTATGACATGATTGCTTCCCTGGGTGATTTGCCCTCCGGCGAGGGATGGACGCTGGTTAAAACCTGGGCCGAGAAGGCCCTGAAAATTGATCCGGATAATGCCGATGCCCTCATGTTGATTGCCGATGTGAAATACATGTATGACTGGGACTGGACAGGGGCCGAAGAAGACTTTAAAAAATCGATTCGATTAAATCCCAACAACACCACCGCCTACAACTGGTACGCCATGTTCCTGTCATCCATGGGACGAAACGGGGAAGCCATCACCATGATCAAAAAAGCTCTCGATCTGGCCCCACTGTCCATCGGATCCCACCATAACGCTGTCTGGATCTTCCTGGATGCCGATAAAGTAAAGGAGGCGGAAGTTATTTTCAAGAAGTTCAGGGAATTATTCCCAGGACATCCCCTTTTACTGCAGACCCAGTTATGGTTATACGTGAAAAAAGGACAATATCAAAAGGCTCTCGAATTCATGGAATCCCCCGGGTTTCAGGCAGAATGGGTCCCGACCCGGGTCACATCAAAAATCATGATGGCACTGGTCTATACCAGAACCGGGCATAAAGAAAAGGCCATAAAGATTCTAGACCAATTGGTTGATCTTTCACAGACTCAGCATGTTTCAGCTTTTTCGGTTGCCCTGATTTTTTCAGCCCTCGGCGAAATTGACCAGGCTTTTCTCTGGCTGGAAAAAGCCTACAAACAGCGTTCCGATATGTTACCCGAATATATGAAATCCTCCTCCCCGCTCCTGGACAACCTGCGCCCGGATCCCCGTTTTCAGGACCTGTTAAAAAGGATGAAACTGGACCAATGATCGGACAATTCATATCACCACAACCCGCCCCCCGCGTCCAGCCCCCGGCATCCAGCAAATTCCGCTTAAGATTCAATGTTGGTTTTTTATCTATTCACGACTTACCACTCACGACTCACGTTTTTTTCTCGACCTTAACCTCAGATCCCAAAAGGTTCTAATGATGATCGGACAAACCATCTCCCACTATAAGATAATCGAGAAACTGGGCGAAGGAGGAATGGGAGAAGTCTACCTGGCCGAGGATACCAGACTGAAACGGAAGGTGGCGTTGAAATTTTTATCTAAAGAATTGACAGGTGGTGGGGCGAATGGCGATTCGCCCAGGGAACGCTTCAAACAGGAGGCCAGGGCCGCCGCCGCACTCAACCACCCCAACATCGTGACCATTTACGAGATTAACGAACATGAGGGCCAGACCTACATCGCCATGGAATACGTGGAGGGTCAGACCTTGAAAGAAAAAATTGCCGCTGGCCCCTTGCCCATTGCCCAGGTCATTGATATCGCTTCTCAGATCTGTGAGGGATTGAGCGCAGCTCATAAACAGGGC
>CAZOWT010000193.1:0-5308 GCA_964583345.1 uncultured Clostridia bacterium | reverse complement strand
CCGTATTTCCTGAAAATCTCGCTTAACCGGGCCTCGGAAAATGAATTGACAACATCACGGGCAGTGACCTTCAAATCGGCTTCCTTCCTCATGTCTAGCCCGGAATCCACATGATGAGAGAAACCTTTCCCCTGCTTTTTTATTTGAAACATGGACAACCCCGGATCGACCAAAACCCCGGAAATATCCAGCCGGGAAAAATCGATATTTTTTGGCAAATCAAGAAAATTGAATTGAAAAAAGCGAATACGGCCCGAAAATTCCGCCAAAAAATTTTTTGCCCGTTCGAGACTGTCTCCGTCAACATCGACAGCAATAACCTGAGAATGCGGAAATCTTTTCAGCATATAGTAAGAATGCCCTCCTAAGCCAACCGTACAATCTATAAATATTTTTTTTTCGGAATCAGCTAAAACCGTGATGATCTCTTCATTCATCACTGGATAATGGAGAAATGGCATTCAAAATTTTAGAGACCTCATGCATCTTTTCTTTTCCAAAACGATCGCCCAGTTCCGTAACCTTGAAAACCTCTTCATTCCAGATCTCAAGATGATTGGCTTTCCCCAGAATCCGTATCGCCCCATCCAGCTGACTTTCTTTCCTCAACGCCGGGGGGATTAAAATTCGCCCCTTGATATCAATCTCGGATTCCATGCCCCAGTAACTCAGGCGGGACATAAAATCATCGATATCTGGGTTCCAGTTTCCCACGCTCTCAATTTTCCTTTCAATTTCTTCCCACACGTTTATGGGATAAACCCAGATATGATCACCATTCAGAGATGTCATGTATACTTCCCGGGAAAAAGAAGTATCGAGAACATGAAGGAATTTTGCCGGGACTTTTATCCTGCCCCGGTCATCAATTTTTACATCAAAACTACCCCTGAATCGCAACATTATCCCATTTTTTCCCATTTATTCCCATTAATAATATAATATATAATATATTAAAAATCAAGAAAAAAATATTTTTTTTCAAATAAGACCTTGACACGCTATATATAGTGCTCTAAAATATGGAAGCAACTAAATAGTCGAAAACCTCGGTTTCCCGGCAATACCGCGATACCGATGGTTTGAAACGGCTATGGCGGGCATCAAAGAAAACCATCGTTTAATAGGAGAAGCATCATGGAAGGATTTTCTGAAAACGCTTTGAAAATTTTAAGGGCAAGATATTTTAAAAAAAACGAAAAAGGTGAGTTGATCGAGACAAAACCTTCTGACCTGTTCGATAGAGTTTCAAAATACATTTCCCGAGCCGAAAAAGACGAAAAAGAGAAAATAAGCTGGGAAAAAAAGTTTTTTAAAGCCATGATGCAGAGAGATTTTATGCCCAATTCCCCCACGCTCACCGGTGCCGACCGGGGCATGTGCCTGTCGGCCTGTTTTGTGCTGCCGGTTGAGGATTCACTGGATGCCATCTTTCAGACCGTAAAGGATGCGGCCCTGGTTCACAAGGAGGGCGGAGGCACTGGATTTGATTTTTCCCGAATTCGGCCCCAGGGAAGCTTTGTGAGGAAAACCCAGGGAATTGCCTCAGGGCCGGTATCGTTTCTGAAGGTAATTGATGCCGGTACCGAAGCCGTTAAGCAGGGGGGAACCCGGAGAGGGGCAAACATGGGGATCTTAAGAGTAGATCACCCCGATATCCGAGAATTTATAACCATGAAATTGGATGGGAAAACCGCCCAGAATTTCAATATTTCCGTTGCCATTACCGACAAATTCATAAAAGCCCTGAAAGATAAAAATCCCTATGACCTGATTGATCCCAGGTCCGGTAAATCGATCGGAAGCATGGACCCGCAGGAGGTTTTTGAACTGATTGTCGATTCGGCCTGGCGAAACGGGGATCCGGGTTTGATTTTCATTGACCGGGTAAACCGGTTGAATCCGACCCATGCCCAGGGTCCGATCCGGGCGACCAATCCATGCGGAGAACAGCCATTGCATGACTATGAATCCTGCAATCTTGGATCCATAAATCTCTCCAACTTCTTCAACGAAAACCAGAAAGACAAATTTGACTGGGAGAGATTCCGGGGAATCATCGAACTGGGCGTTCGGTTCCTGGATAATGTCATCGATATAAACATTTATCCCCTTTCCAATATAGAAAAAATGGCCAAGTCAAACCGGAGAATCGGCCTGGGAGTAATGGGCTTTGCCGACCTGCTGATAAAAATGGCATTGAAGTATGACAGTGAAAAAGCCCGTCAATTCGGGAAAAAAATCGTCAGATTTCTCAAGGAAGAAGCGGTAAACGCCTCTGTCAAGCTTGCCGAAGAACGTGGTTCCTTCCCCAATATAGAAAAATCAATCTACAAAGGGAAAAAAATGAGGAATGCCGCGGTATTAACCATTGCTCCAACTGGCACGATTTCACGAATTGCCGGTTGTTCATCAAGTATCGAACCGGTTTTTGCCTTCAAAATCGTCAGCAAGATTCTGGATAGCGAAATAAAAGACTACCACCCCCTTTATCTGAAGTGGGAGGAAACCCATCCCGGCGAATCCCACCCGGATTACTTCGTGACCGCTGCCGACATAACCCCGGAGGATCACCTTAACATGCAGGAAGTATTCCAGGAATATGTTGACAGCGCCGTTTCCAAAACCATCAATTTCCCCAATGACGCCACCCGGGAAGACATTGCCAATGCCTATCTTATGGCCTTTGGCATGAAAATAAAAGGGATTACCGTTTACCGGGACGGCTGCCGTGCGGTCCAGGTTCTGAATCGCGAGGAAGCCGAAAATCCCCAGCCCATGCGGCGCCCCGATGCGCTTCCCTCGACCACCCATAAAATTTCAACCGGACTGGGAAGGCTTTATATCACCATATCCCATTTCAACGGCAGGCCCTTTGAGGTGTTCTGTTCTATCGGCAAAAGCGGATATTCCACCATGGCAGATGCCGAAGCCATCGGCAGGCTGGCGTCGCTATCACTGAGAAGCGGAATTTCAGCCGACCAGGTGGTCAACCAGCTGAAAGGAATTGGGGGTTCAGAGCCCACCTTTCACAATGGCGAACTCATTCAGTCTATTCCCGACGCCATCGCCCATGCCCTGGAAGCCCACATTGGTGAAGTATCCATAAACAAACAGGATCTGAATACCATATCCTGCCCCATGTGCGGAGCCACCCTGCCCGATGAAAAATGCCCGACCTGCCCCAATTGCGGCTGGACCCGTTGTTCGGGAACCTGATTTGAAGAGAATAGCCTTCCCGGGAACCAGCGGGAAGGACGGCAAAAAATGACCGGCATAAATAGAAATAAAGAGTCGGCTTCATTCCAGGGGATTTTGAAGGCCCTGGGCCCAGGTATTTTATACGCCGGCGCGGCTATCGGCGCATCGCACCTGGTTCAAGCCACCCGGGCCGGGGCCTCCTACGGTTTCAGCCTGATCTGGGTGGTTGTTCTGATTAATCTGTTCAAATATCCCTTCTTCGAGTTCGGCTACCGCTATACCGCTGCCACCGGTGAAAGCATGCTCGAGGGGTACCGTAAACTCGGCCGGTGGGTGATCGTTGTATTTTTCCTCCTAATGGCCTGTACCGGCATGGTAAATGTTGCCGCCATCATCATCGTCACAGCCGGCCTGGCCAGCTGTTTTTTCAATATTCAAATAAATTTGCCGTTTTTCAGCGCTCTTTTGCTGGGAGTCATACTGATGATACTTTTTCTCGGCAAATACGCGTTGCTGGACCGTATCATGAAGATCATGCTCACCATACTGGCTTTTTTGACCGTCATGACATTTGCCATCGCAGCTTTCAATAGTTCGGCGCCCGAAAGCGGATTCATTGCCCCCTCGGTCTGGAACCAAGCCGGCATTGCTTTTTTAATCGCCCTCATGGGATGGATGCCGACTCCGATCGAAGCTTCGGTTTTCCCCTCACTCTGGGCATTGGAGAGAAAGAACCAAACCCGGTATACCCCTAAGTTCAGAGAGGCCCTGGCGGATTTTCACATCGGCTATGTGGGTTCTGCGGTCATGGCCATTTTTTTTCTTGGATTGGGAGCTTTTGTGATGTACGGCTCCGGCCAAACTTTTTCCGATGCCACCATCCCTTTTTCGCAACAGATCGTTTCCATTTATGCGAAAACGCTGGGAAGATGGAGTTACCCGGTCATTTCCGCCATAGCCATGCTCACCATGTTCAGTACCGCCCTCACCGTAATCGATGCTTACCCCAGAACACTCGAAGCCTCGGCAAAACAGATTTTTTCAAAAACAGGCCATAATCCGCTAAAACGATACTGGTTCTGGGTTTTTCTTCTTTCGGGTTCGGCCATGCTGGTTATCGGTTTGTTGACCAGCAGCATGAAAAAGTTGCTGGATTTTGCCACCATCGTTTCATTTCTAGCTGCCCCGGCATTTGCCTTTTTAAACTATAAAGTGGTCACCAGCCGGCACATGCCGGGAAACCTGTACCCGAAAAAATGGCTGCTGATACTGGCAAAACTGGGGATGGCCTTTCTTTGCGGATTCAGCCTGCTTTTTATGGCCTCGAAAATATTCCCGCTCTTCTGAAACGTCTCTTCTGGGTTTGGATTCTCACTCTCATTTTCCAGTGAGCCAAAATTATTCCATTTGATGAATCGGTGTGGTCGGCTGCTGGGCGGCTGGGAATTCCAGGCTTGAAAAAACCCGGATTATCTCGTTGATTTCCGGCCGGCGGTCGGGCACTTTGTTCATCATCCGCAGGATTAACCCGTTCAGAACCCGAGGGATGTCCTTGTTCAATTGGCGTGGTTCCACAGGACTCTCATTGAGAATCCTGGTCATGATTTCCGCCGAGGTTTCTCCATTGAAAGGGCGCTTTCCGGTAAACATCTCATAACCGGTAACGCCCAGCGAATACACATCGCTGGCCGGCGAAAACCGGCTGTCTCTTATCTGTTCCGGCGCCAGATAAGCAATGGTACCCAGTACAATTCCGGATTCAGTCAACCGGGTGAATGTTTCGGCGCGAGCTAGGCCGAAATCGAGCAACTTCACGAACATCCGATCCCCCGGTTGTCTGATCACCATTATATTATCCGGCTTCAGATCACGATGAACAATCGCCTTCTGATGTATGGTTTGCAATGCCCGGACAACCTGGTTCAGAATGTGAATCCCGTCCGCGATATCCAGTTTTTCATGGCGGGAAATCAATTGGGCCAGCGTTATCCCCTGCAGGTACTCCATGGCAATAAAGATGTTCTGGTCATGTTTCCCCCGCTCTATGATTTTAACAATGTTTGGATGATCGATTTGGTCGATAAGCTCGGCCTCCTGTTCCAGCCGC
>CAZOWT010000192.1:0-5334 GCA_964583345.1 uncultured Clostridia bacterium | reverse complement strand
GGATAAAGAAAGACACGAAGCCAAACAGAAAGTTAAATCATTGATTCAACTGATTGATTCAATCGAATGAAATGGCTAGAGAGATAGAATTTCAGATTCTGGGGAAAAATTTTGCGTTTAATCTTCCATCGGATATGAAAGTGGAAGATTTTATGCAGATTGCCCGCTATGTTGAGGATAAAATAAACCGTATCCGAGCGGAAGCCAGCGAACTGGATTCTTTCAAGTTGGGTTTGTTGACCGCACTGAATGTTGCCGAAGAGCTTTTTGCCCTTCAACGTGAAAACGAAAGCCTCAAGACGATTCTGAATAAGATTGATACCATTATTACTCCGATGGATGAAGAGATTCCTCCCGGGGATGATAAAAAAGGTGCCATTCGTTTTTCTTCCTGATTATTGACCTTTCCAAATCAAAGAATTTAGACAAAGAAATTAAAAGGAGGTTCACGATGGAAAACCTTTTCGTATATATACTTATTTTTATAGCCGGTATTGTGGGTGGTTCTTTTGTTTTTTTCCTTCTAAAAAAACGGTTGTTTATCGGAGAGTACAAGAAAATTGAACTGATGCGGAAAGAAATTGAAACCCGGAATGAACTGGAAGCTGAGAATTTTCGAAAAAAAATCGAAATCGATCTGAAAGAAGAATTTGTCAACTGGAAGAACGAATACAACCGGAAGCAGAGCATCAAATCCAATAAACTCAACGAGATGGAACGGCGCCTCATTCACAAGGAAGAGAACCTGGACAGGCGTTACATGAACCTGGACAACCGGGAAAAAGAACAGAAAAAGAAGGAAAGGGATTTGTCTTACAAGGAAGAAGAGTTGAAGGTTCTGAGAAGCAAACTGGAGGAAACCCTGGATGAGGAAAGGCTGAAGCTGGAGAAAATTTCCGGAATGACCGCCCAGGAAGCCAAAGATATGATTATCAAGCAGTATGAAAGCGAGGCCCGGATGGAGTCAGCCCAGAAGCTGAAAGTCATCGAGGAAGAATTGAAGGAAAAAAGCCAGAACATGGCCACCGACATCATTTCAACTGCTATCCAGCGGATTGCGTCCGAGCATATTATTTCCAGTTCGGTCACGGTAATAGACCTGCCCAATGATGAAATGAAAGGCCGGATTATCGGTCGTGAAGGCCGTAATATCCGGGCGCTGGAAAATGCCACCGGAGTTGATTTTATCGTGGATGATACGCCCGAGGCCATTATTGTCTCCTCGTTCGATCCATTGAGAAGGGAAATTGCCAAGAGAGCCCTGGAAACACTGATTACCGATGGCCGCATCCACCCTGCCAGGGTCGAGGAGATCGTGGAGAAGATCAATACCGATTTTGACAAGTATCTGAGGGAAATCGGTGAAAATGTTGTGGTGGAGCTGGGAATCAAGGACATCAATCCGGAATTGTACTATTATCTGGGGAAATTGAAATTCAGGACATCTTACGGTCAGAATACCCTTCAGCATTCAAAAGAAGTGGCGCTGATTGCCGCCTTCATGGCCAGGGAACTCGATGTCAATGTCAATGTGGCCATGAGAGCCGCCCTTCTGCATGATGTCGGCAAGGCCATCGATCGGGAAACCGAGGGCACCCATACCCAGATTTCGGTGGACCTGGCGAAAAAATTCGGCGAATCCAAGGCGGTTCAGGAGGCTATCGCTTCCCACCATATGGATGTTGACTTTACTTCGGTAGAGGGAGTGCTGGTTCAGGCAGCCGATAGTATTTCCGCAGCCAGGCCGGGAGCCAGAAGGGAAATATTCGAAACCTATATCAAACGGTTGGAGAAACTTGAAGAGGTCAGCAAGTCATTTCAGGGAGTCAACAAGGCCTATGCCCTGAGAGCCGGAAGAGAAGTCCGGGTCATTATCAATTCCAATGAACTGGATGACAACAAAACCTTCCTGGTGTCCAAGGACATTGCCAAGAAAATCCAGGAGGAAATGGAATACCCGGGCCAGATCAAGGTAACGGTGATCAGAGAGGTCCGGGCCATCGAATATGCTAAATAACACGATCAGAATATTTTTTATCGGTGACATCGTCGGGCGTTACGCCCGGAAGTTCCTGGATGAGGTGCTGCCCCATATGAAAAAAAAATTCGTTCCAGATCTGGTGGTTGCCAACGGTGAAAATCTGGCCGGCGGACTTGGACTGACCAGAAAAACAGTTGATGAGATTTTTCATTCCGGTGTGCATGTGATAACCACCGGAAATCATGTCTGGGACAAGAAGGAAGCACTGGACCTGCTGGAAAAGGAGGAGTTTATCATCCGGCCTATCAATTTCCCCGCTTCGGCTCCGGGCAGCGGATTTTGCCAGTATAAAATCAGAGATGATGTAATGTTGGTGATGGTCAATCTTCAAGGACGGGTATTCATGGAACCGGTGGTTGATAATCCGTTTCTGGCAATGAAAGATCTGCTCAAACGGGTCAGGAGCAAAATTATTCTGGTTGATTTCCATGCCGAAGCTTCGGCCGAAAAACAGGCAATGGGATTTTACCTGAATGGCAAGGTGAGCGCGGTTCTCGGAACCCATACCCATGTGCCCAGCGCCGATCTGAGAATCCTGAGCCATGGTACAGCCTACCAGACCGATGTGGGTATGACCGGATCCCTGGATTCGGTCATCGGAATGAAAAAACAGCCTATCATCTCCAAATTTCTGACCGGGATAAACCAGAGATTTGAGGTGGCAAAAAAAGACCTGATCCTGGATGCGGCTATTCTGGATATCGATATTACCGATGGCCATGCTGTAAGGGTTGAAAGCCTGCGCCTGCATGAGGCCAGCTACAGGGAGCAACTATGACCGTTATTTACCGTGAAGAAAGACCATGGGGCTGGTTTGAAACCCTTCACCGGGAAACCCAATTGCAAATCAAAAAAATCATGGTACATCCCGGGAAACGGCTTTCATACCAGAGCCATGAAAAGCGTTCGGAGAACTGGACCGTGATCAAAGGCAATGCCCTGGTGGTACTCGATGGAGAGGATCATCAGCTTTCAATCCATCAGATGATATTTATACCGGTCGGCGCCAAGCACCGGATTCAGAACGTTGGAAGGGAAGAATTGATTTTTATTGAGGTCCAGACCGGCGATTACCTGGGTGAAGATGATATTGTCCGCTATGCCGATGATTTCAACCGGACATAAAACCGGCCGGTATTTGGTTTGAAATCCGGTTCAATTGATGCGGATCCAGCGAAGATACTTCAGGATCAGCAAGGCAATAATCAGGAATGAAAAGAGCAATACCCGGTATTCACGGTTTTTCATATAGTATGATATATTAAAATTGAAATCCCTGATCCGTTTGATCTTGGGAAAAAAAGAATTCGATTTTCTTGCCCATTGTTCATATTTTTTGCCAAACTTCTGCTTCAGCCTTCGGTGTTCCACCACCATTAAAAACGGAAAAAAAAGCAGAAAGAAAGCGAAGAAAATGAGATAAGTAAACAGGTTGTTCCCGGCAATGGCAATTCCGAATCCCAGGACAAAATTCCCGAAATAGAGGGGATTCCGGGTTAGGGCATAAGGGCCGCCGGTGGCCAGTTCGTTGTCTTTGTTCAGATGGCCGGAAGACCAGGCCCGGAATAACACACCGACCAGTATAAAAAAGAATCCAAGGGTGATTGATTCCGCGGATGGGGAGGCCAGGTAGAGGACGATGAAAAGGCAGATAATGCCAACACTGGAACGGTACTTAATGATGACTTCGGTTATATTTTTCATAGATAATTTTCACAGAATTCTCGATTTCATTCATATCGATTTGCTTCAGACATGTCATTGTATCACATTTCTGTTTATAACAAAAACCACATTCTGTTTTTTGGAATACCGACCGACTGTCGCTCAGCAATGATCCGTTTCGATTCGGGTCAGTGGGACCGAAAATACCCACAGTCGGGATTTTAAACATGTCGGCAACGTGCATGGCCAGGGTATCGGCGGTGATGACCAGTACTGACTGCCGGATAAAATCAAAAAGTTCCGGGAAATGGAGAAATTCTGTACGATACACTCCGGTGACCCGGGAGAGTTCTATTGCCACGTTTTTCTCCCTCTCGTTTCCCCAGAGCAGAACAACCGGGTATTTTTTCCTCAGGCGGTTGATGAGTTCGCGGTTCTGCTCCAAGTCCAGTATTTTGGAAGACCAGCCTCCTCCGATATTCAGGATGATAAATTTACCGGGAACCAGGTGATGGTCTTTCATGAACCTCGTTATCCGGTTTTCCGTCATGGATTGAACCGGAGGGTAGATGATTGCCGGTCGGTCAATGCCGAAAAAAGCCAGTAATTGCAGGTTTTTCAGAATAACATGTTTCTTTTCATCGAATACTTCACCCCGGTAGGTATAAAAAAGACCGGCCGGCGGTTCTTTCAGGTTCTTGCGATGGAAACCGATGGAATCGCATTTCAACAGATGGGAGAGCAGGGCGGATTTCATCAGGCCCTGAAAGTCGATGATCAGGTCGAATTGTTTTCGGTAATCCCGCCTGACAATGCCGATCTCTTTGAGAATTTCACCCAATTTTTTTTTTTTCAAATCAATGACAATGATCTCGTCGATACCGGAGAAATTTTGCAGCAAACGGGCCCCTGCCGGTTCCGCAAACCAGGATATTTTCGCACGGGGAAAGTGTTCCCGAAGCGCCTGGAATGCAGGCAGGGTGTGGACGATATCACCCAGAGAGGACAGCCTGATGATAGCGAGTCGCTGAAAGGAGAGGGGGCTGGTTACCGACATTTTTGCCATGTTTCAGTCCCGGTTGCCCGTATACAGTTTTTTAATTCTTTTTATGATGTCTGAGGTGGATTCCACCTTGGCGCCGCCAACAATGGCAATTTTCCCGCCGTACCCTAGTACGGTTAACCGTTCCGGCACACTGGCTTCGGTATAATCGGACCCTTTGCAGTGGACATCCGGTTTGAGGGCCAGAAGCACCTGATCCACCCGGGTCTGATCAAACAGGGTGACATAGTCCACGCAGGCGAAAGAGGAAATGATTTGGATGCGGCCTTTTTCATCAATGATGGGCCGGTCGCGGCCTTTGAGTGCCTGTAGGGAACGGTCGGAATTCAGGGCCACCACCAGGATGTCGGCCGTTTTTTTGGCAGCCTGCAGATAGCGCACATGTCCGATATGGATCAGATCGAAACCACCGTTGGCCAGGGCAATGGTTTTGTTCGCCTTCCTCTCTTCTGCGATTATTATTTTCAGGGATTTCAGCGGGTAATATTTTTCGCGCATTTTTCTTTTCCCGGGTTCATGCGTTTAGGGCCCGGAGCAGTTCCTCAAAACCGATGGGATAGGCGCC
>CAZOWT010000191.1:0-5339 GCA_964583345.1 uncultured Clostridia bacterium | reverse complement strand
CTCCTTTTTTCCGGATCGGGATCAGCCCGCAGGGGAAATATCCGATATTGCCCTTTGTGTCGGCAAACACCAGATTCTGCGCCGGGCTGGAAAATTTTCTGGCAGCCTGGATGAATTCATCAAGATTACGGGCGAAATTCATTTCGGCGAAGGCTTCGATGGATTCGGATGGGTATTGCATGATCGAATGACGGGCCATAAATTTTCTGTTTTCTTCAAAGACCGGCCCGAATTTTGACATTTTAATTTTGTGGCTGACCTCACCCTTATTTTTTATCCGGATATTTTTTTCAATAATTTCAAAATCGACCCATTTGTCATCCAGTTTGTACTGGTTGGGATTTTCCGGGTTGATATCCAGTATGAAATAATCAATGACATCGGTGCCGATATTGGTGAAACCCCAGCCCATGGTTGCGGTTCGGCCGAAAATCATCAGGGGGATTCCGGGAATTGTATTCCCGCACAAATTAAGATCAGGGACCCGGGCAGAAATCTGGTAAAAAAATGAGGGGAAAATATTGGGCAGATGCTGGTCATTGGCCAGAATCGGGTGGCCGGTTGCGGACCGGGTTCCGGAAATAACCCAGCTATTGCTGCCGATCCGGGCTTCCATCAGATCGATCTCCTTTTGCAGGGCGATTTTCAAGGTTTCTTGGCCGGTTGAGTCACGATATTCGTTGGGATTGATGATGGTCTCACCATATGCGCCTGAAATGAATTTTTTCGCTTTGTCGGCTCCCAAGGCCTCTATGATTTTGGCGTTGTAGAGTTCTGATCCCGAACCGGCCAGCAGTATTTCCATCCGCTTGTAAATGCTGCCGGTATCTTTCGCAGTCCAGAGTTCGGGTTTGTAATTCAGCAGGGTGAATTCAGGGGGGAGTTTTTGATTCTGGATGAAGGCATTTACGCCGTCACAATAATGTTGAAGAATTTTCCGGTTTGCCGGACTCAGATTTTCAAGGCTTTTTTCAACCGACTCCTCGATCAATAAATCTTTGTGATAGCGGTCCGTATCCAGGGTCCTTTCCCCGAATATTTCGGAGAGCCTGCCAGAGGCCATTCTGCGGGTTAGATCCATCTGGAAGAGGCGGTCGGAGGCGTGAAGAAACCCGATGGCAAAAAACAGGTCTCCCCGGTTCCTGGCCTCAATTCGGGGAACGCCCCAGCGGTTCCGGGTCATCGATACCTGATGGCTGATGCCCTTCAGGATGATTTTGCCTTTGACCGGAGGCAGGGTCTGTCTGAGCAAAAAATAGACAGCGATAAACACCACGACAATGATGATTAAAGCAATCAACAGAATCTTTTTTAATCGTTTCATCCCATATGATATCGTTGGCACCTGCCGTTGTCAAATTTCTCGGCTGCATAGGCCGAACCTGCCGGTCACACGGATTTTTATTTTTTTTTTTTTGGCGGTGTTGTATAATCGGGGTGAGGTGAACATGAGCATTGATATAAAAACCGTGGAAAGTAAAAAAGATTTAAAAGCCTTTGTCAAACTCCCTTTTAAAATTTACAAGGGCAATCCCATGTGGGTTCCGCAGCTGATAATGGACGATATGGAGGTATTTCAACCGGAAAAAAATCCCGCCTTCGAGAATGCGGATGCCAAATTATTCCTGGCCATCAAAGACGGGCAACCGGTGGGAAGAATCGTGGGTATCCTCAGCCATGCGGCCAACCGAAAATACCAGACCAAGAACATGCGCTTCGGCTGGTTTGAATGCATCAATGACACAGAGGTATCCAATGCACTTTTTCAGGCAGTGGAACAGTGGGCCAGGGAAAAAGGCATGACCTCCATAACCGGGCCGCTGGGGTTTACTGACCTTGACCCCGAGGGCATGCTGGTTTATGGATTTGACCAGGTACCGACCCTTGCCTCCAATTACAACCATCCCTATTACCCGGAACTGGTGGAAAAATTCGGATTCATCAAGGAAATTGATTACCATGAGTTCAGAGCGGTCGTGCCCTATGATACCGGCCTGCCTGAAAAAATGTTGCGCATTGCGGATCGTCTCCGGGAACGGGGCAACCTGAAAATATTGAAATTCCGGAACAAGAAAGAACTCATGACCCGGGCGGACGAGTTGTTTTATCTTCTGGATGAGGCGTTCGAGGAAATATACGGTTCGGTTCCCCTGACCGAGAAACAGGTCAAATATTATGTTAAAAAATACATTTCCTTTGTTAATAAAGAATTGGTCAAGGCGGTGGTAAATGACAAAGATGAAATGGTCGGATTCATAATTACCATGCCCAGCCTGACCAGAGGTTTCCAGAAAGCCCGGGGCAGACTCATTCCCCTGGGATGGTTTCACCTGCTGAAATCCATGAGAACCTACGAGGTGCTGGATTTCTACCTGGCCGGGGTGAGGAAAAAATACCGCGGCCTGGGGGTGGATCTCCTGATGGTGATAGAAATCGCCAAGACGGCCATGAAAATGGGATTTAAATATACGGAATCCAACTTTGAACTTGAGACCAATACCAAGGTCCAGGCCCAGTGGAAGTTTTTTAATCCTTCCCTGCATAAAAAACGACGGATTTTCCGCAAGAATATTCAATAGCGATATTCTGATCAATGGGGATTTGTAAATTTGTCTCCGAAAATGAACCTGAATCTTTCCCTGAGAGAAAAAGTCGGGCAGTTGTTTATGGTTGGATTCCCGGGATTGAACCCGGGGGAGGAATTCAGCCGGTTTATCGGCAAAAACAACATCGGGTTTGTTATTCTTTTTTCCCGGAATATTCAATCGGTTTCGCAGGTTGTCGATCTCACCAATGAGATTCACGCCCTGGCTCCGGTGAGCCCTTTTATCTATACCGATCAGGAAGGGGGAACTGTTGTCCAGTTCAGGGAAATGGCCGCCACTGTGGTTTCTCCCATGGGCCTGGCGGCTTCCGGCAATCCGGAAAATTCGAGAATTGCCGGCAGAATCATCGGTAAGGAATTGAATGCCTGCGGAATTGACGGCATACTGGCGCCGGTGCTGGATGTCAATATCGAGGAAAAAAATCCCATTATCGGAATCCGTTCGTTTTCGGATGACCCGGAAACGGTTATCCGTTTTGCCCGGGCTTTTTTGAAGGGTTTGCATGAGAGCGGAATGGCCGGTTGCGGAAAACATTATCCGGGTCATGGGGCAACGGCGCAAGATTCCCATCTGGAAATTCCCCGGGTTGAGATGACCGAGCTGATTTTTCTCCAATACTGTTTCAAACCCTTTTCTGTTCTGGCCGGCTGCGGCATTGATTCCCTGATGACTGCCCATGTAAAATTTCCCGGAATATCAGATGAACCGGCTACTTTTTCTCCCTATCTCATCAATCACCTGCTGAGAAAAATCGCAGGGTACCAGGGGGTGGTGATGAGCGATTGCATGGAAATGCAGGCGGTTAAAAACCATTATTCGCCGTCTGAGATCATTGAGAAGGCGGTTGGTTCCGGGATTGATTTGCTCACGGTCAGCCACCATCTTGATTTTCAGGAGGATCTCTTCAATCGATTGCTGTTTCAGGTGAAAAAGGGGGTTATCCCGGAAAAACGGATTGATGAATCCCTGACCCGGGTGCTGAATTTAAAGAAAAAATTCAAGCACCTGGAACCCAGAAAATATCTGGATTTCCGAACATCTGGACCACTGGTGCGAAGCCACCGGCACCTGGAACAGAGAATAGCCGATGAATCCATTACCGTGCTGCGTAATCAAAGACATGTTATTCCCCTGGGACGAAAGCAGAAAATACTGATTCTGGAATGGCTAAAGGTCAAGGCCACCCAGGCTTTATCAGAAGCAGAAGACATGTCCATGCTGGGGAGGATTGCCAGAGACTACTTCGAACATGTGGAGGTACAAATATTAAAACTTGACGGCTCATTGCCCGGCAACATCCAATCTTTTATGGAACCGTTTGATGTGGTGCTTGCCGGCCTCTATTCCAGAAACCCGGAAATGGAAAGTATCCAGTCACGAGGATTAAACAGACTTTTGAAAATGCGGGATGATATCATTGCCGTTTTACTGGGAAATCCCTATGATATCCGAAATTTTCCCCAGATTCAAACCTGCCTGCTCACCTATGGTTTCCGGGATGTCCAGGTTCAGGCGCTTTTTAAGGTGCTCAGAGGTGAAATAAACGGTTCGGGGAAACTGCCGGTTCAGATTTCCGGGCTGTATACCCGCGGGTATGAATTGAGTTAAACAATGCAGGGACCTGGTTGGCCAGATCCCTGCACCGATCTATTATTTATTAGAAAAGGTTTGGTTAATGTTTTTTCCTTCCCGATGATCCAGATGAAGAAGAGGAGCGTGAACTTTGTGAGCGGGAAGATGCGGCTCTGGAAGAAGAAAAAGAGGCCCGGGATGAAGCGGATCGCCCGGTGCTACCGAAAGATCGGCTGGTTGATCGGCTGGTCTGGTAGGGGCTTCGGGTTGTGTTCCAGGTAGACGTTCTTGGGAATCTGATGCGGCTCTGGCTGGAGAAGGATCGGTTTGAAGCCCGGTTTTCGGTTCGGTAAGGTAGGGAAGGATAACTCTGGCTGCGGGTTGAGCGGTATATGGAGCTGCGGTCGTATCGGTATTTGGTAATCGGGCTGCTGTTGGTCCGGGACCTGTAATCCTTGAATGGTGATGTGCTGCGGTTTGAATAGGTTGTCTTGGTTTGCGTGGGGTATCCGGATCTGCTGTTATGGATTCCCGTTGTTTGACTCCGGTAGGATTTATAGGTCAGGGGACTTTTTGTTCTGCTGTCGAACCGGGTTGAAGATGCCGAATATCCGGAGGAATTATATTTCCTGGCCGTGGGGCTGGAATTGGATGATGATCGGGTCTGCCCTACTGATGAAGATGATGTGGTCCTGGATCCGAAATAGGGCTGATCTTTCTTTCGCTTGGTGGCGCTTTTTCCCGAGCTTGATCTTTTGGCCGGAGAGCTTGAGTATTTTCGGCTGGATGTTCCCTTCCAGGTGGTGGTTGATTTCGGAGAACTCCGGTAGACCTTTCTCTCTGCTGATTTGTCCTGGCTTCTGAAGGTGGATTTGGATGTGGTGCTCCTGAACGAACTCCTTTCCTTCTGGGCGGAACGGGAGGATTGAAATGGACGGGCCGACGAATTGGCATCCCGAGAATATTTAAAACTATCTCCTTGCCGGGTCCGAATTTTCGAATCCGATACCAATCCGCTCCGTTTATACTGAACCGTTCTTCCCCGGGCATCGGAAACATTCACGTTGGCAGTTGCCATGCGGTCCCTGGGAGCGTTTCCTCTGAACGCCAGTGTTCTCAACGATGTTTCATTCAGTTGCGAACCAGGCACGATCACCGGCA
>CAZOWT010000190.1:0-5442 GCA_964583345.1 uncultured Clostridia bacterium | reverse complement strand
TTTGGTTTTTAAACGCCTTGGTAACAAAAAAAACTTTGGGTATTAAATTCTAAAAGACGCCTGTAATAAAAACTGGTGTTTGCTGTATTTAATGAACAACAAAGATTCAATTGTTTGGACTTCAGGGTATCTCTCTCTTCCTCGATAAGGTCCAACATCTCTTTGGTGACATCTCCGGTAGGATAAATTCCGGTAAAACAAGCTTTGCAAAAAGATTTTATCGACTTGTTCTGCGCCCTGACCGCATCCTCCATGTCTTTTAAATCCTGATAAATGACCCGATCCGCATTGATGTTCATGGCCACCTGTTCGGGAGTGGAATGCGAAGCGATAAACTCATTCCTGGTCTGCATGTCTATGCCATATATGCAGGGGCTGATGAGCGGGGACGAATATGAGGCAAAATATACCCTTTTGGCGCCGGCATTCTTTACGATTTGAATAATTGACCTGGATGTATTTCCCCGCACAATGGAATCATCAACCAGCAACACATTTTTTCCCCTGAATACATGGGCAATGGGGCTTAATTTGTGGGAAATGGATTTTTTTCTGATTTGATCCCCGGGCATGATAAACGTTCTACCAATATAACGGTTTTTGACCAGCCCTTCCCGATACGGTTTCTTTAATATCCGGGCAATTTCAATTGCAGCCGCCCGGGCAGAATCCGGTACCGGCACCACCACATCGATGTCCAGATTCATTTTTTTTATTTTCTTGGCCAGTTTTTCTCCCAGAAATACCCGGGATTGATAGACATTGATTTTATTCAAATATGAATCGGGTCGGGCAAAATAAATGTACTCAAAAATACAGGGGCGGAAAGGTTTTCGGGCAATTTTCTTCTGGAAAACATTTCTCATTTTGTCGATGAAGATGGCGGACCCGGGTTCGACATCCTGAATGGTGCTGAAACCGATGGAATCCAGGGTTACACTCTCCGAGGCAAAGGCGAACGAGGAGACTAACTTGTCTTTCTTGATCCCGAACAACAAAGGCCTCAGGCCGAAGGGATCGCGAAAACCCACCATACCCTTTCCGGCGATATAGATGACCACGGAATAACTCCCTTTCACTTTTCTGTACACATAACGGACCGCGTGAAAAACCTGGTCGGCGGTTAACTCGGTCGAACGGTTTTTCTCCAGGTATTCGGCAAAAACATGCAAAATTACCTCTACATCACAGTTGGAATTAACAATCTTTCGCGATTTTTCAAACAACTCCTTCTTGAGCTGCCTGAAATTGGTGACATTGCCGTTATGAACCCCGGCAATCCCGAATGGATAACTCACCCAGAAGGGCTGGGCATCCTCGACCGAACCCTCTCCCACTGTCGGGTAACGCGTATGACCGATTCCGATATTCCCGGTTAAACGGAGCATATTCTGTTTATCAAAAATATCATTTACCAGTCCGTTACCCCGCTTCAGGTGGAACCGGCCATCATAGGTCAGAATCCCCGCCGAATCCTGCCCCCGGTGCTGCAGGGTCATCATGGCGGTATAAACTTTGGCGGCAACCTCTTCGGTATCATATATTCCGATTACACCGCACATGCTATCTCTCTATTTCAGTTCATTTATATCTTGAATCGCCATAAATGTCAACACCTGCCAAAACCCTGCCGGGCGGTTTATCGGGTAATCATACGAGGGAAATATGGAGCCAAGCGGAGTCGAACCGCCACCTTAGCCTTGCGAAGGCTACGTTCTCCCATTAAACTATGGCCCCGGGAATAACTCCGGAAAGAACCGGTACCCAATGCATTATATCAGAATTAAAGCGGCAAACAAGCCGGCTGACAAAAATCAGTTCAGACCGAACGGGCCAACTTCATCTGTTTAAAAACTTCTTCCCATTTGCCATCAGGCATGCGGGCGCCGACAACCTCCACCACTTTCCCACCCAGCAGGGCGCCCAGTTTTCCGCAAACTTCCAGCGGGAATTCATGTATCAAACCATAAAAAAAACCGGCGGTATAAAGGTCGCCTGCGCCGGTGGTATCGATTGCCTCTGCCCGGATGGGATCAACCACAATCTGTCTGGTATTATGCCGGATTAACGAGCCTCCGGCGCCGCATTTGACCACTGCCAATTCACAATGCCCGGCCAGGTATTCCAGTGCATCCGCTGGATCTTGCCTGCCGGTGAAGGTTCTGGCTTCGTCTTCATTGGCCAGGGCAATATCCACATATTTTTTAAGCAGGTAATCGAGAAAATCCCGATTTTCCTCCACCACGGTGAAACTGGAAAAATCAATGGCTATCTTTGTACCGACCTGTTTGGCCGAACGGAAGATTCCCTCGACCAGATTTTTATCCGGTATCAGATAGGCTTCGATCAGGAGATACTGATATTTGCGGAAAATATCGATATCGGACCGGAAACAATGAAACTCACCGGCAGCACCCAGATAGGTGGCCATGGTTCTCTCGGTATCTTTTGAAATCAGTGAAATCGATTTACCGGTCTCCAGTGTCCCCCGGGAAAGCAGGGTCTCGACCAGATTATCCCGGAGATCCGATTCGAAAAAATGTCCGAATTCATCATCTCCGATCACACCGACAAATCCGGTTCCGACTCCCAGCCGGGCCAATCCGTTTACCGAATTTGCGGCCGAACCACCGGATGCTTTTTTCTGAGAAAGAAACCGGATTTTTGCCAGAATAGCCCGCATCATTTCTTCATCAATCAGGGTCATTCCCCCTTTTCGCAATCCCAGTTCCGACAACAGATTATCATCTTCGATTCTTACCAGAATATCGACCAGGGCATTCCCTATGCCCAGCAATCTTTTCATGGCTCCATTACTCCTCTGTCATGATCGTATCTCACAAATTCCCGGGTAAAGGTTACCGTTTCTTACTGAATTTCTCAAAGTTTCCCCTGAATGATTTTCTCAACATTATTGTTCTCATCCAAAATCATGATGAGCGAATTCAGGGAATTGAGCTCGCGTTCGTCAAGCAGGGCATAGGCGGCGATGATGATGATGTCTCCCGTTGACACCAGATGGGCTGCCGCGCCATTCAGGGTTATTTTCCTGGAACCTGGTTTTTCCAGAATAATATAAGTTGACAATCGATTTCCATTGGTCATGTTGTAGATTTCAACTTTCTGGAATTCCCTTAAACCGGCCTGTTTCAGGATATCTTCATCGATTCCGATACTTCCGGAATAATTCAAGTCGGTCCCGGTAACTCTGGCATTGTGTATCTTTGAAACCAAAAAGGGTAACAACATTTATATTTCTCCCAAAATAAAATTATCGATAAGCCTGGTTTTGCCGACCCGGATGGCCGCAGCTACCAGGGTATTATCCGGATCTATTTTATCAACCGGTTGCAGATGAACGATATCGACCACCTCCACATATTCGATTTCGATCATTTGATTTTTTTCGAGTTCCAGCCTGATGATTTTTTTTATTTCAACGGCGTTTGCCAATCCTTTCCCGAACATTTCCCGGGCTTTTTTCAAAGCGCCGGGAAGTGCGAGCGCCGCCCGTCTGTCTTCTGCCGACAGGTAGGCGTTGCGGGAAGAAAGCGCCAGGCCATCCGGATCCCTGACAATCGGCAAGGTTCTGATGGTTAAATCCATATCCAGGTCCTTAATCATCCGCTTGATAATAACCGCCTGTTGCGCATCTTTTTCTCCGAAATACGCCCGGTTCGGCCTAACGACATGGAATAGCTTTGACACCACGGTGGTCACGCCCCGGAAATGGGCCGGCCGGGATTTCCCGCATAAAACAGCACCGAGTTTTTCCACATCCACAAATGTGGAATAATTATCCCGGTACATCTCTTTCTCATCCGGATGAAACACATAATCGACTCCCCTGTCCTGAAGCAGACCCGCATCCCGTTTAAAATCCCGGGGATAACGGTTGAGATCTTCATGGGGGCCGAACTGGGTCGGATTAATGAAAATGCTGACAACCGTGATTTCATTTTCATCCCGGCTTTTTTCCACCAGACTGAGGTGACCCTTATGCAGATAACCCATGGTGGGAACCAGGCCAATGGACCTGCCCTCCAGGGTCTGGCGTTCCTTTCGGAATATTTCGATTTTTTCAATGACCTTCATTTTAAAAACGTTTCAATATCCTTTTGCAGGTGGTAGCTTTCTTCATCATTCGGAAACTTCTGATGATTTATGTCATCGATATAATGTTTCAGGGCCTCAAAAATTATAGAACGGACATCCGCGTATTTCCTCACAAATTTGGGAAGGTAGATATTGGTAAATCCCACCAGATCATGAAATACCAGTATCTGGCCATCGCAGTGCTTCCCGGCGCCGATGCCGATGGTGGGGATATTCACGGATTCGGTGATTAATTTCGCCAGTTCCAGGGGAATCGATTCCAGAACCAGGGCGAACACACCGATCTTTTCCAACTCGATGGCGTCTTCGAGCATTTCCCGGGCAATTTCCTTCTTTTTCCCCTGAACCTTGAAGCCCCCGAATTTATGGATGGACTGGGGTGTGAGCCCCAGATGACCCAGGACCGGAATCTCGGCATCGAGTATGGCCTCGATTACCGCGAATCTCTTGCGGCCGCCCTCCAGTTTAACCGCCTCGGCTCCGCTCTCCTTTACACAGCGGATGGCATTTTCCACCGCCTGTTCCCTACTGATATGGTAGGATTTGAAAGGCATGTCACTGACAACCAGGGAAACGGGTTCAGCCCGATTTACCAGCCGGGTATGATACAGGATGTCTTCCATGGTGACTTTCAAGGTATTTTTCTCACCCTGAAGGACCATGCCCAGCGAATCTCCGACCAGAATCAGGTCGATTCCGGCATCTGAAGCGACTTTAGCCGTGGGAAAGTCATATGCCGTAAGCGCCGAGATTTTTCCCCCGGACATTTTTATTTTTTTAAAAAACGAGACGGTTCTCTTTTCCGGATCAGGCTGGAGCATAATATCGTGTTCCTTTTTTATGATTTTTTATTTCCTTGATCAATTGCTGAACATCACTGCGATTGTTTAAATCCACTTTTTCCATATTAACCACCAGTAACGGAGACTTGTTGTAATTAAAAAAGTAGTAATTATACGCTTCGAAAATTTCCCTCCAGTAATCATGGGGAATTCCCCGCTCATGCTTGTTGCCCGTTTCCTGGATTCGTTTCAGCATTTCGGAAAACGAGATCTGCAGGTAAATAACCAGGTCAGCGGCCACCACATTCTCGACAAATATGCCAAACATCTTCTTATAGATGTCCAGTTCCTCATCATTCAGGACCACATGGGCGTATACACCGTCCCGGAAAAAGATATAATCGGCAACCGTCATTTTCTGGAACAGCCCTTTTTGCTTGATTTCCAGTTGCTGTGAATACCGGTTGAGCAAAAAAATAAGCTGGGTTTTCAGCGACAGGGAATCTTCTCCGCTGGATAAAGAGTCATAAAAGGGGAGCAGAAA
>CAZOWT010000189.1:0-5442 GCA_964583345.1 uncultured Clostridia bacterium | reverse complement strand
GTACAGCTCTGACCGGCTTATTAAATATATCTCGCACCGATCCTCTCAGCGTGACTGCCGGTAAGGTCATGTTAAAAAAAAACAAGAGAATTAATAAAGACCACAAAAATACGTTTTTATTCATGTGTCACCTCTGAAATCAAGAATACCTGCCGGGCGTACCCCAACCTCTCATTTCATTTTCTTCTCCTTCAGTCTGAAAATAAGAATTTCCCGGAAAAGGAAAAGAGGACCACATTCAGAAAAAATGGTTGTACCCATTAAACCTCAGCAGATTTATCCGGATTTGAATCTTGAACACCATATTTTATTCCATATTTGGCCGGCAAACAAATATTTTTTAAAAAAAACCAAATCCTTAATTTTTCGTTATAATATTTGGTGTAATGATTCGAAAGGAGGTTTTCATGCATCGATCAAGCGGTTCAATCAACAAAATTGCGTTTATTATTTTGATGTTGACTTTTATGTCCGGACTGGTTATGGCTGAGTTGCCCGTCCTGATTCCCAGGGATGTTTTGTTCGGCAATCCGGTAAAGACCATGCTGCGCATTTCTCCGGACGGAAACTATTTTTCTTACCTGGCACCATCGGACAAAGGTGTCTCGAATATCTGGGTGAAAACCATCGGTAAAGATGACGACCGTATGGTAACCCAGGATACCCACCGGGGAATCCGGTTATACAGCTGGACTTTCAGCAGCAACCAGATTCTTTATATTCAGGACCGGGACGGAGATGAGAACTGGCATGTCTATCTGGTTGACCTGAAAAGCGGTATGATCCGGGATATGACGCCAATTCAGGGCGTACGGGCAGAAAATTTCATTCTGAATAAAAATTTTCCCGATGAGATGCTGGTTGGCCTAAATCTGCGCACCCGGGAACTCTTTGACATGTACCGGATCAACCTGAAATCAGGTGCCCTGGAAATGGACACTGAAAATCCGGGGGGAGTTGTGGACTGGACGGCTGATCCTGATTTTGTCATTCGCCAGGCCACCTTCATGAATCCGGCGGATGGCAGTACGATGATTAGAATTCGGGATGACCGGAACAAATCCTGGCGGGACCTGCTGCATCTTCCCTTCGGCGAAAATGGTAATTTTGTGGGATTCTCTGTTGACGGGAAATCGGCCTACTGCCAGACCTCGGTCGGTTTCAATACCACTCGCCTGGTGCGCTTGGACCTGGCATCCGGCAAGATTTTGGAAACCATTGCCAATGACAAAAAGTGTGATGTGGGCCAGGTGATCATTCATCCGGATAAATATTATGTGCAGGCGGTTTCATTCAACTATCTGAAGCCCCGCTGGGAAATCCTGGATCCATCCATCAAAACTGATTTTGAGCTGATCGCCAAGACCCACTCCGGGGACTACGGTGTGATCAGCCGGGATCTGTCCGACCGTAAATGGATCGTCTGGTATGATGTGGATGACGGGCCTTTGACCTATTACCTGTATGACCGAACCCAAAAAAATATGCAGTTCATATTCGAAAACCGTCCGGATTTAAAAAAATATCAATTATCCAAGATGAATCCCGTCATCATTAAGTCCAGGGATGGAATGGACCTGGTCAGTTATTTGACCCTTCCGGTCGGTATTGCCGGGAAAAACTTACCCATGGTTCTGCTGGTCCACGGCGGACCCTGGGGCCGGGATGTGTGGGGTTTTGATCCGATCGCCCAGTGGCTGGCCAACCGGGGATATGCGGTCCTTCAAGTGAATTTCCGCGGTTCGGACGGTTTGGGAAAGAAATTTCTGAATGCCGGTGACCTGCAGTGGGGGGTTGGCAACATGCAGCATGACCTGACCGACGCGGTCAAGTGGGCCATCAAAAAGGGTTATGTTGATCCAAAAAAAATAGCCATCATGGGCGGTTCTTATGGCGGTTATGCCACCCTGGCGGGCCTCACCTTCACGCCTGAACTTTATTGCTGCGGGGTGGATATTGTCGGACCTTCGAACATCAAAACCCTTTTGCAGTCCATTCCCCCTTACTGGAAACCCTTACAGACCATGTTTAAAAAAAGGGTGGGGGATGTGGAGAACGACGATGACTTCAACCGGAAAATTTCCCCCTTATTCCACGTACAGAATATTCGGGTTCCCCTGTTGATCGGCCAGGGCCAGAACGATCCCCGGGTAAACATCAGGGAATCCGACCAGATTGTCAAAGCCATGCGCGAGAGAAACCTTCCGGTTCAGTATATTGTGTATCCGGATGAGGGACACGGGTTTGCCCGACCGGAAAACAACCTTGATTTTATGGGTTATGCGGATGAATTTCTGGGAAAATACCTCGGCGGCCGAATCGAAGCCCATAAAACACTCCAAGGATCAACCGGCGAAATCAGATAACCAGAACAGCGAAAGGGGACGATGCGCATAAATGTTGAAATGTTGAGAAATAATCAAGCAAAATCCCCCAATTTTGTATGATTATACATGGAATAGGGGTATAATAGCGGCGTTACAAGATATTTCTTTTTGTTTATTTAAAGAGTGAATTGATGAACGTGGCTGTGGTGGTGGCGCATCCGGATGATGAAATCCTGTGGTGCGGCGGTACCATCCTCGATAACCCGGCCTGGAAGTGCTTTATTCTGGCGCTCTGCCGGGCAAGTGATCCGGACAGGGCCCCGAAATTCACCCGGGCGCTGGATAAGCTGGGCGCTAACGGTTGCCTGGCTGATCTGGACGACGGCGCCGAACAGAAGCCGGTGAGAACGGAAACGGTTCAACATACCATTCTTTCCCATCTCCCTGACGCTCATTACGATTTGCTGATTACCCATAGCCCGGACGGCGAATATACCCGGCACCGCCGTCATGAGGAAACCGCCGAGGGGATTATCAGGCTGTGGCATGCTCATGAAATAAAAATAAAGGAGCTCTGGTGTTTTGCATACAACGATAACCGCAGCCGTCATCTGCCCAGGGCAATCGAAACAGCCCCTGTTTACAGGATTCTGGAAGATTTAACCTGGCGGAGAAAGTATGATATAATCACCAACATCTATGGGTTCGGGAAAGATAGTTTTGAAGCAAAAACCACACCAAAGGCCGAAGCATTCTGGCGGTTCACCCGTTTCGACGAAGCCTTTGAATGGCTTTCCAAAAGTGGAGATACGAGATGAAAGTTCTGGTTATGTATGACTATCCTCCCTCGCCGGGGGGGCTTTCCACCCAGGGGGATCTTCTTTTCAGAGGTCTGAAAGAGATGGGCGTGGATGCCTACCCGGTCCATTTTGAAAGTGCCCAGGAAAAAGAATGGTACTACCGGTGGTTTGAGCCGGATGTGGTGGTGGGGGTCGGCTACTGGGGGCATACCCCGGATCTGATACTTCATCCCCAGCGATACGGAGCGCGACCCGTACCCTGGCTGGTCGCAGACGGCTATATTGCCAATTACCATGAAATTCTCAATGCCCTGCCGCTCATACTGGTTACCTCGAACTGGGTTAAGGATATGTACCTGCGGGATGGGGTCAATGAAAAAAATATCGAGATTCTTCCGGTGGGGTGTGATACGGAATCCTTTGTCTCCCGGGAAAAAAGCGATCCCAAAATATCCGCTGTCAGAGAGGCACTCGGAATTTCCGACGATCAGATCATGATCCTGACCATCGGCGGCGATGCGGCCTCCAAAGGCGCCCAGGAGGTCATGCAGGCGCTTTCATTAATCGATACCCGGGCGCCGGACTGGAAATATGTCTGCAAGGTTTGGCCCCAACCCCGTACCGAGAAACAAAACTTACTTGATCTGCAATTTGCCACCCAGCTGGGAATTGAAAAAAATGTGGTGTATACAACCAATAAAATATCCCGGAATTTCATACCGTACCTGATTGCCGCATGCGACATTTACGCCGCGCCGTCGCGGCTTGAGGGATTTGGTATGCCTCAGGTGGAAGCCGGAGCCTGTGAAAAACCGGTGATCGGCATAAAAGCGATGGGAATGATGGATACGATCGTGCATGAACATACCGGTTTCCTGGCTGACATCGCCCAGGAAGTTGTGTTGCGGGAAACCATCTGTGATGAGGAATCCGGATACGAAAAAAAACACAGAATTATTTTCAATCCGCCCCGTACGGTTGATTACCGGGCCAGTGTGCATGATATCGCAAAATACCTACTTGAACTCATGCAGAATAAATCCCTGCGCCTCGAGATGGGCAAATCTGCCCGCCAGCGGGTTGTCACCCATTTTGATTACCGGGTGGTGGCAAAACGTTTTGTCGAGATTGTATCCCGGCGACTGGGAATAGAGTAGAAAGAGTGAAAATCGATGAAGCAAAACAAGCTGCCCTCGAGGTGCTTCTGCACAATGTTCACGGGCCGTATCACCAGCTTCCCAGAACCGCCGGCTGGGGGTATCCCGAGCCGTATACCCGGGACCTTTTGATCTCTTCTCTGGGAATACTGGTCTCCGGAAACCGGACATTAATCGATTCCCTGAGACGGGTATTGAAAACCCTGGGGGAAAACCAGAGCCCGCTCGGCCATATATCCTCGCTGGTTCACAGCAAAAAGGAAAGAGGAGCCAGCGATACCACACCCCTTTTTCTGCTGGCCCTGGCCATTTTCCGCCGGTTTTCGGGTGAGAAGGATTTCCTTTTGGAGGCCGGTCGCAAAGCTCTTGATTGGATGGACTATCAGAGCCCGGCTGACCGAGTGATGGTCGCCCAGCAGCCCACCAGCGACTGGCGAGACGAACAGTGGGTAATGGGTTTCGGCCTCTTTGTCAATACCATTGTCTACAGTTATCTGAAAGCCTTTGGATTGTACGAAAAGGCACAGAAACTTCAAACCCTTATGGGCAGATTCACCATTACTGCCGGGGCCCAGAACCACCATGTCCATGAGGGATTGGTTCTCCGGCACAAACCCTATTATGCCCTGTGGACCTATAAAGTGTACAGCTCTGAAAGGTTTGACCTCCTGGGTAACAGCCTGGCTGTACTCAGCGGCTTGGCCAGCCCGAGCCGGGCCAATCATATTATCTCCTGGATAGAAGCGGAAAGCGCCCAGATGCGATCCAGTGGAGAGCTTGCCCTGGAGTTGCCTCCCAATTTTTTCCCCTATATCAAACCAACGGATCCGGACTGGATGCCCCGCTATGAAACCTATAATCGGCCCGGGGAATACCACAACGGGGGAATATGGCCTTTTATTTGCGGATTTTACATCGCCGCCTGTGTGGCGGCAGGCCGGATAAAACTGGCGGAAAATAAACTTGCAGCCCTGACAGATGCCATCACAAAATCACGAAGACCTGATATTTCGTTCGGATTCAACGAATGGATAAAGGCTCAGGACGGAATTCCCCGGGGTGAAGACTGGCAGAGCTGGTCGGCGGCCATGTATCTTTACGCAGCCGAATGTGTGGACCGAAAAAAGACCCCATTCTTTGATAAGATAAGGGGACAAT
>CAZOWT010000188.1:0-5481 GCA_964583345.1 uncultured Clostridia bacterium | reverse complement strand
GATAACTGCCGGGTCCCGGAGGAAAACCTGCTGGGGGCCCGCGGGGAAGGTTTTCACCAGATGATGAAAACCCTGGATAACGGTCGCCTGGCCATAGCCGCCATGGGGCTCGGCGGGGCCCAGGGCGCTTATGAAATGGCCCTGAAGTATGCCAAGGAACGTCACCAGTTCGGGGCCACGATTGCCAGTTTTCAGGTCAACGCCTTCAAACTGGCCGACATGAATACCGAAATCCAGGCCGCCCGCTCGTTGCTGTACAAGGCCTGCCGCATCAAAGAAGCCGGGCTCCCCTTCACCCAGATTGCCGCCATGTCAAAACTCTACTGTTCCGAGGTTATGGGCCGGGTGGTAGACCACGCCGTTCAACTCTTCGGAGGATACGGCCTGATGAAGGAGTACCAGATCGAACGGTTTTACCGGGATCAAAAACTGCTCACCATCGGTGAGGGGACTTCTGAAATTCAACGGCTGGTTATTTCCCGTAAACTGGGATGTTTTTCCCAATAATCAGGGTGAGGCATAGATTGCCAAAGGGAGGGTAATGCCCATGGATTCCAAGGCAGAAAATAGCAACCTTAAATCGGGTCTAAACCAGTTGTTCACCGACCCGGACGTTGAAAAGGCGCGGAGTTTCTTCAGAAATAAGTCCCGGGCCATGAAGAGCAAGCTAACCACCGTTTCCGAAGTGGTCACAACCATGATAGAAGACGGGGATTATATCGCAATCGGCGGATTCGGAGCCAACCGCATCCCCACGGCCATCATCCATGAGATCATCCGCCAGAAAAAGAAAAACCTGGGTTTTGCCGGCCATACGTCAACCCACGATTTTCAGCTTCTGGTGGCGGGAAACTGCCTGAGCCGGGTGGATATTGCCTATATTATCGGCCTCGAAGCCCGGGGGCTTTCGCCCAATGCCAGGCGGGCCGTGGAATCCGGCAAGATTCAGCTGACCGAATGGACCAATGCGGCCATGAGCTGGAGGCTGAAGGCAGCGGCCATGGGCATTCCCTTTCTCCCGGCCCGCAACATCCTGGGTACCGATACCTTCAAATACAGTGCCGCCAAGGAAATTCTTTGCCCGTTTACCGGTCAAAAACTGGTGGCCTACCCGGCGCTATTCCCGGATTTTGCCGCCCTCCACGTTCATGAAAGCGATATATACGGCAACTGCCGGGTTTTCGGTGTGACCATCTCTGATCAGGATCTGGCCAAGGCCAGCAAAAAGGTGGCCATCACCACCGAACGCCTGGTACCCACGGAACGCATCCGCCAACATCCCGAGGGGACCTTTCTCCCCTACTGGTGCGTGGATGCGGTCATCGAAGTCCCTTACGGGAGCTATCCGGGCAACATGCCCTATGAATATTTTTCCGATGAAGAACATCTGGCCGAATGGCTCACAGTCGAAAAAGACCCGGAAAAATTCTCTGAATTTCTGAAAAGACAGATTTATCAGATCGCAGATTTTAACGCCTATCTGGCGCTGAACGGCGGCATTGAGAAAATAAAAAAACTGAGAGCGCAGGAACTGCTCTATGATAAACAGCCCTGACCCGGCAAAAAGGAGAAAAGGCGATGGAATCGTATAATCCAATGGAGCTGATGATTTGTGTTGCCGCCAGGAATCTGGAGGATAATTCGACGGTGGTGGTCGGAACCGGCGCGCCCTGCGCGGCAGCCATGCTGGCCCAGAAAGCCCACTCCCCGAATCTGTGCATTTTGTTCGAAGCCGGAGGAGTCGCCCCCATACTGCCCCAGATGCCTATTTCCGTAGGGGATTCACGGACCTCATACCGGGCCCTTCAGGCCAGCTCGATGCCGGAAATCATGGAATCCTGCCAGCGGGGAATGATCGACTACTGCTTTATCGGCGGAGCCCAAATCGATATGTACGGCAATGTGAATTCTACCCAGATCGGAACCGATCACGCCAGGCCCAAGGTCCGTTTCCCCGGTTCCGGAGGAGCCAATGACCTGGCTTCGCTGACCTGGCGCACCATGATCATGACCCCGCAGGATGCCAGGCGATTTACCGGAAAACTTGATTTTATGACCACACCCGGATATCTAGCCGGCGGGACATCCCGTTATGAGGCCGGCCTGCCTGCCGGGACCGGACCATACCGGGTCATTACCAATATGGCGGTCATGGGCTTTGACCTGGAAACCCGGTGGATGCAGGTCCTTTCCATCAATCCCGGTTATGACCGCAAAGACGTCCAGGAAAACTGCGGTTTTGAGCTGAAGTGGGCGGAAAAAATAACCGAAACCAAACCGCCGACTTCCAATGAACTCCGCATCCTGAGGGAAGAAGTTGATCCCGAAAAAATCATCATCGGGAGAAAATGACCCCATTTTTCAAATAAACGCCGGCAGGATCGTCCACCAGGATAGTGGTTCGAATCCCGGCCGGAGAAAAAGGAGCGACACATGAGCGATTCAGTAATACTCAGGGAAAACATCGAAGGCATTGAAATCATGACCATAAACCGGCCGGAAAAGCTCAATGCCCTGAACAGCCAGGTGATGGAAAAACTGGAGGGAGCCGTCTCGGACATTGAATCCAATCCGGATATCAAGGCGCTCATCCTGACCGGTTCCGGGGAAAAATCTTTTGTGGCCGGGGCAGACATATCCCAGTTTCCGCAATACAATCCCAGTGACGGCAAAGCCATGTCACTCCGGGGACAACAGATTCTCAGGCACATCGAAAACCTTCCCGTACCGGTTATTGCCGCTATCAACGGCCTGGCGCTGGGCGGCGGGCTGGAACTGGCCATGGCCTGCCATATCCGGATCGCCTCCAATACGGCCAGGCTCGGACAGCCCGAAGTCAAGCTGGGTATTATCCCCGGCTATGCAGGCACCCAGAGGCTATCCAGAATCGTGGGCAAAGGCCGGGCCCTGGAAATGATCATGAGGGGAAATATGATCTCCGCAGAAGAGGCGCTGCAGATGGGACTGGTCAATCATGTGGTTCCCCCGGAAAACCTCAGGGAGGAATGCCTGAAAATCGCAAAGGAAATTAGCGCCAACGGCAGGCTGGCGGTGCAGGCAGCCATCGAAGCCATTAATCACGGATTGAACCTGACCTTCGAAGAAGCCAGCACCCTGGAGGCCAACCTGTTTGGCCTGCTGTTTTCGACAGAAGATCAGAAAGAAGGGGCCAGGGCATTTCTGGAAAAGAGACCCCCGAAATTCTCGGGTAGATAAAGGCTCTGGCCGTTATTAATCCAGGCCGTATTCCACACCGGTTTCCCGGGCAATAGCCTGCAGATCCCCGGCCACCTTTACCTCCAGAAGAATACCGTTTTCAAGCTGGTTCCGGGCCTTTTCAAACTCTTTTTCCCCGGGAATGAAGATTCGTTCCTCACCACTGGCCCGGGGAGAATCCTTGAGCCGGTGCTGGAGGTCATCCATGGCATTTTTAAATTCCCGGGAAGGACGGAAAGCGTCGATTCGCCAGGCGCCGAAAAAGTGACCGATATTTGAAGGAAGGGGCTTGCCGTCAGCTGTCTTCGGATATACCAGACTGGCATAAGCCGCCCCGGAAAGTACGGCGCACATCACATCAACCAGCAGTGCCAGCCCGTACCCCTTGTACCCCCTCATTTCCTCGCCGGCCCCCCCCAGCGGTAGCAACCCGCCTCCGGCATGGGAGGTAAAATTATCCAGAACCCGGCGGGCATCATGGGTGGGCGTACCGGTTTCATCGGTTGCCCAGCCCAGAGGCAGGGCCTTGGCCTGACGGTTGTACACCTCGAGTTTTCCCCGGGGAACGGTAGAGGTGGCCATATCCAGCACAAAATCCGGTTCACTGCCGGCCGGCGCCGCCACGGCAATCGGATTGGTACCGAGCATGGCATCGCGTCCAAAGGTCGGGACAACCAGGACAGCGGCATTGGTCATCGATATCCCGATGCAATCGGATTTCAAAGCCATCATGGCATAGTACCCGGCAATGCCGTAATGGTTTGAATTGCATACGGTAACAAATCCGGTTCCGACTTCCTTGGCCTTGCGGATTGCCAGCTCCATGGCCCGGTGGGAAACCGGCTGTCCCAATCCACTCCCGGCATCAATGGTGGCGGTGGATGGGGTCTCCACCAGTGTTTTGATATCGGGCCTGACCTTCATCATTCCCTTTTGAATGCCCTGGACATAACGCCGCAGCCGGGCCACGCCATGGCTGTTGATGCCTCGCAGATCGGCCATCACCAGATTTTCCGCGGTTATCCGGGCATCTTCGGGCGGCACATCCAGCTTTGAGAGCACCCGAACCACAAATTCTTTCAACGGTTCTGCCCATACCTTGACTGTTTCTGACATATTTGACTCCTTTTTTAGAGGAAAATGACCTAAGATTGAATTCCCAACGAAGTATAACCCCACGCCCGCCGGGTTGTCAAGAACAACCACATCAGCGTTCGCACTCCCCCCAGCCGATGAACGCGGTAATGGATTTCTGGGGGAGCATCAAGAGCGAGGCATTCAATCTCATCCCAAGTTCTTCCAGTTTGAGTTGCTGGAAAAAATATTTCTGAACCTCGAGGCTTAAATCTCCGTATCCGGGTGAAAAGCGCTTGGTGGGCGTACATTTGTTTTTTTTGACGATATCATGAATCAAAGCGGATACAAAAATAGCCGCCTCCTCCACGCATTCAGAACCCAGGGCATCCAGAATCAACGCTTCCAGATTCCTTCCTTTTTGCTGGTATTTTTCGATTTCCTCTTCGATGAATTTGCCCACCGTCACACCGAGCAGGCTGACCTTCCGGCAATTTTCCAGATGGTTGCTCAGTGAATCGGAAATGATTTCATACCCATCGGACAGGATGAGTTTTCCTTTTTCCATGGTCAGGCCGATTTCTTCATACCGGGCTCCGGTTTCGACCAGGGTAAATAGTTTCTCTATCAACGGGTCATAATCCGTGAAATTGGCCGAAGGCGGTATCTTGAGGCGCCTCTTGATTTTATCCAGAGGAAGGGGAATGGGAAAATGCGATAGTTCTTTCATCCGGATTCCAAAACGGCTTTCACCCCTTTTTCCCCCGCTTTTTTAAGACCTTGACCAGGATATAAACCGCTGTCAGCAGGCCGGCGCCAAGCCCGAAAAAAAGACCGTGACGGATGGACCCGGAAAAAGTCCTTTCCTTCCACATCAGAATCATCAGCAGCATGATCATCAGATTGAAAACCGAATCATTTTCCTTGAACAACACCTTGTGGCCATCAAAACCAGTGGCCGGCCTTTTGAAATTCTTCAAACGGGGCAGGACCCTCGGGGTAAGATGGCGGTACTGTTCATACTGTGACCCGTGACTTCGGGTTAGGAATTGTTCTTCCGACAGAATGATAAAATAGTATTGTAAAACCAGAAAGGGCATGAAAAATAATATGGCATAAACATTCGAATAAACCACCAGCAATCCCAGAAAAATGAAAAAATTCCCGATATAAAGCGGATTACGGGTGATA
>CAZOWT010000187.1:0-5539 GCA_964583345.1 uncultured Clostridia bacterium | reverse complement strand
GAGGAATACTACCAGTTTGCCAGAAATAAATTCAGCAACGGTATTGACTATGTCATTCTCGGGCATCTTCATGTCCCGGTTATACGGAAGGATGGGCAAAAAATCTATATCAACTGCGGTGACTGGCTGTCAGAATTTACCTTTGCGCGCTACCGCAACCACAAACTTTCCCTGCAACACTGGACAGAAAACAAGGTTAATCATTCGAAATTGGAAATCCAGGACAATTTATTTCCCCGGTAAAAGTCCCATTGACATTGCTAATTTTCAAGTAAGGGAACCGTTTTATCCCCATCCATCAGAATCATTGCCAGAGCCCGTTCACCTTTTATTCGAACCGCATCAACTATGGCCTGCTGCAGCGATGAATAGGGCTTCATGAAAACCTGCTTCACCTGGGATTCAGGCAACCCGGTTACCGCCCAGATCTCAGCTGTTTTAATGGTTTCGGCATACTTGGCCGCTTTGTGGTACCCGAGTTTATACGTTCCCTTCAATTTTTCGGGAACCTCTTCAGCCGTCTGGCAGCTGGAAAGCAATTCAAAGAAATTTAAGGGGCCTATACCCTCCCGGCAGGCTGACACCATGATCAGTATCCCGCCTTCTTTCAATATCCTTTTTCCGTTCTCCATGGCGTTTTGGCACTGGTACAGGTTGACATCCTTGGGATAAAGCACCACGGAAACAACGATATCGGCTTTTTGTGGAGTCCGAACCGAGAAAACAGCCAAAGCTTTCCGGGTGGCCATGAAAAAAGACTCCCGTATATCGCCCGCCGCAGCCACATAAATATCATGATCTCGGTCCAGTACGGCCTGGATTGAAAATATCTCTTTACCGTCCAGCAAGCGCAAGGAATCCATCATATCCTCATGCACCGGGTTGCCGGTCAATCTCAGGCTTTGCGCTTCCGGGTTCATCGCCAGGCGATGATTTCCCTCCACGGTCCCGTAGCTGGCCACACCGGGGAAAAATGATTTCCTGCCTCCGGTAAAACCGGCAAAATAATGGGGCTCCACGGAATTGATGGTAACAATTTTCTTCGCATCCGCCACCGTGCGGTTGATTAGGATTTCATTCCCGTTGGCATTGGTTCCGATCCGGACCATTTCTGAGTCGGCCCGGGCATCATGGACGGAAATATTTTCCTTGAATTCATCATAGCCATGTCCGGAAATAGACCGTATTTCTTTTACCGTTGGCGGGCGATGGGTTCCGGTTGCCACCAGGAATTTAATCCGTTTTCCTTTCAGGGATCCTTTCAGAATATCCAGTATTTCTGCAGTGGGTGTAGGCCGGGTCGCATCATTGACAATAAACAGCAGCTCATCGCCATGGCTGATGAACTCATCAAACGAAACTGATTTAAGGGGATTTTCCAGGGCTTCAAACAGGCAGGGTCCCGATTTCATCTTCGTAACCTCATTGGGGTAAATGATTTCGGTTTGTACCCGGTCGGGAATCTCAATAAAAATTTTCTTCAGGTCATAGGGGATACCGACTTTCATCGGGTTTTATATAAATGACCCCGGCTCAAATGTCAAGCCGTTTCCCATGCTCAAAGATAACATGCCGTTGACTCGGCCATCACTATGCCGGGATTTTTCAGGAATCAAGAATTTTTCTGATTTTGATGGTCAGCTCCGTGGCATTGAACGGTTTCTGGATAAAAAACGATCCCGGATCCAGTTTGCTGTTCCGCGAAGCAATACTCATGGTGTAACCGGACATGTAGAGGACTTTGACCCCGGGATGCGATTCCCACAATTTTTTTGCCAGCTCCAGCCCGCTCATTCCGGGCATCACCACATCAGTAATCAGCAGTTGGACCGAATCACCATATTTTTCCCAAATTTTCAGGGTTTCCTTTCCGCTGGAGGCGGAATAAACCCGGTAACCACTCTGGGAAAGAATATCCATAATCATCTCCCGAACCGTATTGTCGTCTTCAACAACCATGATGGTTTCATTACCTCTGGGAAACACGGCCATGGATGGCGATGAATCTAATTTTTCGGCCGGTTCATTAACTTTCGGAAAATAGATTTTAAAGGTGGAACCCTTGTTGATTTCACTGTAAACATTGATATGTCCACCGCTCTGCTTGGTAATTCCATAAACCATGGAAAGTCCGAGGCCGGTGCCCTCGCCGTCTATTTTGGTGGTAAAAAAGGGATCAAATATTTTTGAAAGCGTTTCCTCATCCATGCCCACGCCGGTATCACTGACCATTAGCAACACATAAGAGCCCTTTTTCACATAGGGGTGTTTCCGGACATAATCTTCGTCCAGGACGCAATTCCGGGTTTCAACACTGAGCTTGCCGCCTCGGGGCATGGCATCTCTGGAATTGACGGCCAGGTTCATGATGATCTGTTCAATTTGAACCGGGTCGGCTTCAACACTATCGATTTTCCCGGCCGGGATAAATTCAAAATCAATATCCTCTCCCAGCACCCGCTGTAACATCTTTGAGAAACTCTGGATAACCTGGTTGATATCGATCACCCTCGGTTTCGAGATTGCTTTCCGGGAAAATGCCAGAAGTTGCTGGACCAGCGTTGTGGCCCGGTCAGCCGCTTTCAGCGTCTGCCGGATATAATCCCGGCAGGGGTCATCCGCTTTGAGCTTCATGTTCACCAGGCCTACATAGCCGATCATTGAGGTCAGCAGATTATTGAAATCATGGGCGATTCCGCCGGCCAGCCTGCCGATACCTTCCAGTTTCTGGGCCTGTAATAATTGTTTTTCCAGTTTTTTACGTTCGGATATGTCCCGGACAATTCCCAGAACCGCAATACCGTTTTTATATTTGATATAGGAAACCGATGCCTCGACATCTATCTCCTTACCGTCTTTGGCCAGCGCGGTAAATTCATATTTCGGTTCCAGTTCTATCCCCTGGGCGGATTTTTTTACCCTTTCCTCGATCAGAAACCGGCTCTTGGGTGCCACCAGCTGAATGAAATCAAATTCCGGACGATTCAAATCCTCGATGGTCACCTGAAACATGTCGCCGAATTTTTTATTGATAATCTCAAATTTACGGTTAAACAGCAAATAAATCCCGTCATTCTGTGACTCAATCAATTGCCGGTAACGTTCCTCGCTTTCTCTCAGGGCATTTTCAGCTTGTTTATGGTGGGTAATATCCCGGGTTGTTGCCACAAAGGATTTCGGATCCCCATGGGTATCCCGTATTAACGCCGTATGTAATTCACCGATAAATTCTGTCCCGTTCCTTCTTCTCAGCCTATATTGAATGTTTTTTACCAAACCGTTTTCTAGGGTTCTGGCCAAATTTTGCCGGGCTTTTTCATGATCGGCAGGAGCAATCAGTTCAAAGGCATTTTTCCCGATTAATTCTTCATCCGATTTGATCCCATGCAGATCATTGGTCTTTTGTGAAACCCGGATGATTTTCCCTTCCAAATCTGTCATGGTAACCGCATCCGGAAAGGTGTCAATCAAAACCCGGTACAATTCCGTTGCGTCTTCAAGTTTTTCCCGTAAATTCAGGTTCTCCGCTTCCAAATCTTTCATTTTTTTGCGAATTTTTGACAATTCCTTTTCCAGTTGTATTTTGGGCATTTCAGGTTTTTTCATGTCCTGATCCTTTGAAAAAAGCCATCCGGAAAAAGCAATTGGGAACAACCCTTTCTAGCAAGGAAAATCCCATCCAATCATAAGAAAAACCAAATGAATTGTCAATTGGGCAAAAAAACAGAAGCCGGGTAAACCAAACCAATGATTCTCAGCCAATAAAATGGTCTAGGCAGGTGACAATTTCAGTAGATCGGTCAGGATAGAATATCCGGTTTCGGTTTTGCCCGCACCCGGGCCAACCACCGTAATATCTCCCAATAGATCAGTGGTGAAGGTAATGGCATTGGTGGCGCCCATGATCCCTGCCAGCGGGTGGCTAAGCGGTATCATTTCCGGTGAGACCGAGGCCATAACCTTACCGTTTTTATTTTCAATCGAACCGATCAATTTCCAGCGAGAATCCTTTTCAGCGGCTTTTCTTATATCTTCCGGCGAAATCCGGGTGATACCCTGGCAGGGAATATCCGAAATTGAGAGGGAGGCTTCCATGACCACATTGGCCAGGATGGTGACCTTGCCCCGGGCATCATATCCTTCGACATCCCCGGTGGGATCGGCTTCCGCATAACCCAGTTCCTGCGCCTTTTTCAACGCCTCTCCATAGTCCATCCCCATCTCCATCTGGGTCAAAATATAATTGGTGGTCCCGTTTAGAATCCCCCTGGCTTTTGAAATCTGGCAACCCGCCAGCGGACCGGCAGCCAGGTTGATTACCGGTGTACCGCTCATGACCGTGCCTTCGATTAAAAATTGCACCCCGTTTCGATCTGCCAGTTGTTTTAATTCCCGATAGGCAAGGGCGGCCGGGCCCTTGTTGCTGGTAACCACATGTTTTTTGGTTTCGAATGCGGCACGGCAGTGGGATATGGCCGGCTCCCCGGTTTCAAGATTGGTGTAAGATAACTCACAGATCACAGTGGCATTGCACTCTTTGATCATGGAAAGACTGTCCCAGGATTTCAAATCCCGGGAAAATTTGCTTTTGGAAGCAGCGGCATTTAAAAGCGTGTCCAGGTCGAGGCCATCCGGATTAAAGGCCGTTCCCCAGAACAGGTCGGTAACCGCAACCACCTGAAAATCAAAACCATATTTTTTCATTAAATAGTCTCGTTTGGATTTCAGGATTCCCAGCAAACCCTGCCCAACCGTTCCAAAACCCACCAAGGCAATTTTATGTTTCATCTTTATCCTCCTGAAAAGAATTTTACCGGGAGTGGGATATCCGGGCAAAGTTTACCGGATAGCCCTTTCTCATGATGTCTTTCGCATCTTTCGAGCAGCGGACACATTTGCAATAAATGACATCTCCGATCTGTTCGGCATGTTTTAGCCGCTCATCTTTTGAGAGAAAGTAGGCTTCCATGGTATCCATCGGACGGGAAGTCCCGTCGCTCTCATATTTAATGGTTATATCCGTTCCCGAATCAAGCACCTTAAAGGCATTTTCCGTCCAGTCAAAATTAACGATCCCCAGATCCGGATTGATTCTCAGGTGGGCAGCCAGAGACACATCGGGAAGACCGGATTCTTTGAGTTCACGGCTGCATTGGATGAACATTTCCGGAGATTGCCCGTTGCCCAGGTTAATCTCATATATGGCGGTTGATCCGTCATCCCGGAGATATTCCTTCATGATATTGATCAACATCCGCAACTGAATGACATTCTGGGTTGACAGCAACATGGAGATTTTGAATGACAGGTTCCTTATATCCCGGGCATAGTAACAGGCGGCCACGATGGTTGACCAGCTTGGGTTCAAATAAAAATCACCTCCGGTGTTGATCGCAGCCCGGGTAATCCCGTCCAGATAAACCAGGTGGTTGTTGTTGGCAACTTCAACCCCCCCCAGGTTTCCGTATGGCGTACCCATATTTTTCAGCACCAGCGCCCTCATTCCTCGTTAGCTGTCGCGTAATTGGAAAAAAGAGGG
>CAZOWT010000186.1:2667-5540 GCA_964583345.1 uncultured Clostridia bacterium | reverse complement strand
ACTGGGTCATAAAGGAAGACTGGTTTTTCAGATCGCGGGCAATATCAATCATTTGCAACAAGGTGTTGCGGTCTTCAATCGAAATCGAAAACTGGATGAGTTCATTAAGGGTTTTGATGGAAATATCCAGAAAATTCGTGCTGGCTTGAAGAATGGTCCTGGTGTTCTGAGGTGTGTAGGTGTTGTTGGTCCAGGAGTCCGATGCCATTCCGATGTTAAAATAAGTCTGATAGAGGAAAGCGGCGCCAAAAAATCCCTGGTTGTAAAAGAGTTTTTCCTCAAGTTTCGAACTGTAAGCTGACATAAAAAGAGTTCCCGAGATTATAATAATAATGAGAGCTAAAACATTTTTTTTCATATTTCCTCCTGAAAAATAATCTTTATCATATTTGAATTGAAAAATAATTTCAACCTGCTGGTTCAATGACCGGACTGAGAGCAACCTGTTTTGACTGAACGCATGGTTTTTTATATGTTTTTGAACTCCGGGCAGACAGAGATAAACCCATTGTTCATGTCTGGAAAATCCTATCCGGATAAAATGAATTTCGCATTCGGAAGTTGTTATTTCAATAAAAAATCCAGTATAAAAGAAAGGTGATCAGGATTCCGAAAGCGGCACCGGAAATCACATCCAGAAGTTCATGGGTTTTTCGGTGTAGCCTGCTGAGCGAGATCGCGGTTGCCGCCACCAGTACCAGGATATTGACGAGCGTTTGTCCGGTTATGTAGGCTGACGATACCCATATTGAAAAAACCGTGGCTGCATGCCCGCTCGGGAATCCTCCCTTTAGGGGATGGCCTTTACCGAGGTAGGCCTTCAGCATGATAACGGTGAGCATGATAATGATGATCGCCAGGACGGCAATATTTTCCGGGTGGTGTTTGGCAATCCAGAACCCATCGCTGATCATACGCAGAAAATATGGCCAGAGAATCAGGTAACCTATAATCATGGCCCCGATGGCGCAGATCAAAACGGCACCTGCGGAAATGTCCTTGGCAATACGCGCGGTTTCATTTTTTTCCGGAGAGACGAGATTGACCACGCTTTCAAGAGAAGAATTGAACATTTCGGCCACAATAACCAGCAGGGTAATCAGGCTAATCATGATAAATTCAATTTTTTCAACACCAATGATGAAACAAAAAAAGAGGACAAAAAAAGCCACAATCAGATGAAATTTGATATGGCGCTGGGTACGGGCCGCGTGTATGATTCCTTCGGTAGCCGCGTTGGCGGAATCCAGCCAGTTGGCAAAAATCCTGATGATGGGAATATTTTTTAATTTCACCGTCAACCTCGATTATATGATTCTGAAATAGAATTTTTGCAGATGATCCGGGTATTGTCAATATTTGCGCCGTTGATTTTCATTGTCAAGTCATATTATTCAGTAAGGAAGCGGTTTGTGTTACAATATCACCGTGATGGGAAGAGGATCAACGGCAACAGGCCGTCAAATCACATGATTAGTATTAAAGCCATTGTGTTTGATATGGATGGATTGATGATTGACAGTGAGCGACTTTATTTTCAAACCCAGCATGATATTGCTTCCCGCTATGGGAAAAAAGTGACGGATCAGCTTCTGTGGCGAATGATGGGACGAAAGCCTATTGAAAGTGTGAAAATTTTCATCCGGGATTTGAATATCAGAGAAAGTGCCGAGGCGGTTTTAGAATTGCGTAATGAAATGATACGAAAAAAGTTGAAAACAGAACTGGCGGTCATGCCCGGCCTTAATGAAATTATTCGATTTTTTTCATCCAAAATAAATTTGGGAATCGCCACCGGGGCATCAAAGGAATTTCTTGATATTGTGGTCGATAAACTTGGGATAAGGAATCATTTTTTGGTGCTTCAGGCATCTGATGAGATTATAAACGGTAAACCTGACCCGGAGATATATTTGACGGCCTGCCAAAAACTGGGTGTGTTCCCCCCTGACTGTGTGGTACTGGAGGATTCAGAAAACGGGGTCTGGGCAGGGAAAAATGCCGGCTGCTATGTGATTGCCGTTCCGTCCGAATATACCCGGGCCCAGGATTTCTCGCCTGCTGATATCATTGTCAATAATTTAATTGAAGCAAAAGAGCATATCGATGACCTTATCACGGCATCAGCTGGAGGAAGCAGCCAGGCCGGTGAGAAACCACGCCGGTAAAAAATTTATTATCGCCGTGGCGCTGTCGGAAAATATCCGCATGTTCCCGGACCGGGAATTGGCAAAAAATCGAATCGGGTTATTCAGTTACGCAGATTATTGGTCTGATTATTTAAATCTGTCTTTAAGTTTTTCCAATACGAGAGGCAGGGTGGTGTATTCCATGTCGGAAAGCGGCAGACGCTGGGGCTCAAACGGACCGTGCCGGCGAATGTAATTGGCGACTTCATTGGCCTGCTGCCTGGCAAGGTCAAAACTCACATCGGCAAACATGTCACGCGGTCCGACCAGGGATCCATTGTTTAACTGGAAACCGAGGGCAATAACCCGCGGGGGGCCGTCGAATCGGGTGGGATGGGCATCGGCTACCGAAACCGGCATGATGGGGCCCCAGTGGGAACCACGCATCCAGCCAGCTACCATGTGGGGCATGGAAAAGGGTTCCAATACTTCACCAACGGCGGGGAAACCGCTCTGGGCCCTGACGATCATGACCGGGTCATCTTTCCCAACATACCGACCAGCTATCAAATTTACTTTCTGGGTTGAGGTTACTGCGGCAATGGTGCCGTCCTTTTTATAGACGGCCTTGATGATGTAATGCTCTGATGCACCGATCAGGCAGAGCAGGTCGTACATATCCTCGGGGGTGTTCAATTTCACGGTTTTGTTCCTTGATAATTTTTTTGAAGATCACTCAAAGCT
>CAZOWT010000186.1:0-2657 GCA_964583345.1 uncultured Clostridia bacterium | reverse complement strand
TTTCACGGTTTTGTTTTCGAATACATCCAGAACCTCGAAGGTAAATCCCGAGTGCATGGATGGATCAATGACCAGGCCAATGGTATTGAAGGGATCGGCAAACATCTTGAACAGCGGCATGTTCCAGGCTCCCGGTGAGGTCTTGTCGGCAGCAAAAACAATCACCGGTTCGCTTTTCCGTTCCTCGATGAACATCTCGGCACATCCGGGTCCTAAGCCTTTTACATTTCCGGAAAAAGCATCCGAAAGCAGGTCCTGTCCGGCACCGTAGAGTTTTAATTTTTTAGCGACTTCGGTCCCTTCCACAAAAATATCCCAGGCCATTTTATGGATTTCTTTGTTTTCGTCTCCTTTCAGATGGGTTATGATCAGTTCCAGATCATCGCCGCAATGGGACACATGATAGTCAAGGATTAGTTTCTTTTCTTTTTGCTTCTTCAGGGCATTCTCGGCAGTGGATATCAGATCGGGATGCATGCTGGAATGGCCGACATAACCGCCGATATCCGCCTTGATGACGCTTAAGGTTATTTTATTCATAAATACCTCCTTTTTTGGCTTATGGCAAATATAACCATGTTTCTGAAAGTCGATATTATATAAAAAAAAAAAAAAATTTTCAAATATTATTAGACTTGATGTTATTTATTTTTCTGATTTGGAATTCAGAAGTTCTCAGAATCAACTTGATATTGAATAATGACTCTGATAAACTGATCGTATAAAAATTTTTTTAAAAAAGCGGGACTTATTTTCATGCATCCTGAAAATGATCTGTTGTGGTCATGGGACATCCAGAAAAAACTCCATCAAGATTTATCTCCCATATTTCCGAAAACAAAAATTATGAAGGCCAAGGTCTTAAAGGATATTTATTTGAACCAAATAAACGGGAAATATAAATTTCAATTGGAATTCGTTGAACAGGACGTGGTCATTTTCAGCCACACCATGGATATGACCGAGTTTATGAACCTCAATAAAATGAATATAGAGAACCAGGATGAAGATTTCAGGGGGCGGATTGTCATTCCCCGGATCTTGATCAAACTGGCTTTTAATGGATTAACCGGAAAGGAAATGGCCGCCCAATCGAAAATAGCTATGGATATCAAGTCCATTTTCCCTCAATGCAGGACCATTCTTCTTTCCCTGTATAAGGGAAATATCTTGGAGGTTGACGGGAAAAATTCCGTCAGTTATTTCGATAAGGCGGTATATTTTTTGCCGGGCAAGCCGGGCAGAAACGAGATTTACCGCAAAGGTGACTTCAATGCCCGGCTGGATGAATCCGTCAGACAAAAGTATGAAGGGCTGACTCAATATATTCTTTCCGTACTGAAAAGCGATAATTTATCCATCATGCAGTGAAATGAATGGAGAATAATACGGTCAATCAATTTTTTTTTGTTATAAACCCTGGATAACAACATGAAAGGATTAATTCCTAAATTGCTGGTTTATATACTGATTTTTGTTTCTTTCATGAAATTTTCCGCTCCTTTACCTCAAACCGGTCCTTTTGATATAAAGGGATGCATAAAGGAAATTTCATGGCATCCTGTAAAATTCATAAAAAAAATCCCCGGGGCATCGGGAACCCTGGGAAAAGACCGTAAAGTCCCCGCCCATTACAGGATTACCCTGACCGATACCACGGTTGATAACCGGGGTGGGATGAATTCTCATCCGGCCTATAAAAGCGGTAAAATTATTCGATTGACCATCAACCATGAAAAAGATGACGGTTTCCTACGAAAAAGAATGATCATTAAAATATTAGACTACCGGGTGAGGGGAGATGAGGGTGGGAACTGGTATTCCTTCCGAAAAATTCAGATTATTAGAAAATAAATATCCTAATATTTTTTTATACGGATAGAATCATTCCGAATGTTTTTACTCTCCCGAAAAAATTTACCGGTTGTGGTTCTGTTTATGCCGATTTAATCATAAACTGGTACTGGCATTCCATCTTGGGGATAAAACTCCTTTCAATTAATTTAATTTCGTTATCCGGATTGACGACCAGTACCGTTGAGGAACGGGTGCCGTAAATTTGGGTCTTTATGAAAATCGGCGAAAGCAGTTTCTCCCATTCCATTCCGATACCGGTATCTGGCAATTTGGTATGGTGAGCCGGTTTTGCATCTTGTAACATTGAGAATATCGATTCGACCAGGTCATCGGATTGGCTGGCAAGGAGTTCTGTGAATAATTTTTTGCCCCTTACCACTTTCGGCCAAGGTGTATCCAGAAAGTGGTTGCTGATACCGTAAATTCCCGGAACCAGGGGTAAGGTTCTGTGGTTTCTGTTGGAATAGACCCACAGATAGTCCGGTTCGCCCAGAATCAGGCTAAAGCCGTTGAAAACCGTATCTTTCTTATTTAACTGAAACAAATATTCCTCGGCCGGGCTTTCACTTCTCAGGTATTCGCTGACAATCGTTCCCCGTGAAGGGGCATTCTCGTTTTCATTTTTCAAATCCCGGAAATTGGTTATGGCGGCGAATTTTCCACCTGTTGTGACACCCATCCAGGTTCCGCCATGCTTCAAGTCCTTTCCCGCAAGTAAAGAAGGAACGTCATGCCACCAGGCTGCAGGACTTGTGGCACGGTTATAAAATTCATCCCGGTTGGCCGCGATAATAAGTTTA
>CAZOWT010000185.1:0-5576 GCA_964583345.1 uncultured Clostridia bacterium | reverse complement strand
ACCAGGATCAAGCAACCGAATAGAAAGAGAAAAATAAAATGAACTTTTTTGCTCATTTTATTCCGGCCGGAATCTTTTTTTTGGAAAGCGAAGCCAGGCCAGGCCGAGCAGGCTGCAGAACACACATGCCCAGGCAAACACATTGCCGATACGGGTATACAAACCCGGCAGCCATACCAGCTTGATCGCTTCAACCAACACCTTCCGCTCAAACAGAGGGCTCAGGGAACCCATCTGACCCAGTGAATTAACGATGGTTGATATCCCGGTTGTTCCCAGCCGGATCATCGGGACACCGTTTTCCGCGCAGCGGGCCGAAGCCAGCCATAGGTGCTGGAAGGGTGCGGCGGTTTTACCAAACCAGGCATCGTAGGTAATATTAACCAGCAAACGGGCACCGGCCCTGACCGTTTCCCGGACCAGCGAAGGAAAAATAGCCTCATAGCAGATTAAAAATCCATATGGAATTCCCCGGAGACGCTGGACCACCGGATCTTTACCAGGGGAAAGATTCGGGCGGTGGCTGATATGCCGGTAGATAAAACCCAGCTGTTGAGAAAAGGGCTGATATTCCCCGAATGGGACCAGAAACCGCTTGTCATATCGCTCTCCCAAGCCATTGACCGGATCCACATGAATGGCGCTGTTGCTAACAACCCGCCTGCCGTTTTCATAGCGTAAATAAAAACCTCCCAGCAGGATGGGCCGGTTCAAAGACCGGCTGTCCTCAAGCAGCACATCCCGGGCCAACCCGGAATTTAACGGCGGTTTGAATTCACCTTCGGACCAGATGATCCAGTCGGCTCCCCGGGTTACCGCCTCGCGGCTCATCTCCAGGTAAAGTTCATGGATTTTTTCATATCCCATCCTGCGATGCTCCCGGGGGGTGATGTTGGACTGAATCATGCCGGCCTTCAGTGAAGGTGCAGTTGTTTCCGTCCTGCGGTACTGGACCTGGCGCCACCACCCGTAAGACAGAACCAGCAGCATGATCACCAGAAATCCGGCTGCCGGTTTCCGGGGAAACGGCCGGCCGGAGCGGATCAGAGAAAGGGCGTGAAACACCAGGCAGTTGCCCAGCATCAGCAAAAAGGTGACGCCGTACACTCCGGTTACCGACGACAATTGAAAGAGCGGTACTACCCGGTACTGGGTCAGGCCCTGGGTATAGGGAAATATCTGGGGCAGGAGGAATTCCGCAGCGGTTACCAGGGCCGGAACCAACCAGATCCAGGCCCGGGGGAAACGCTTGCGAAACCGGGGCACGAACACAGCCAGCAGGATCCAGAACAGGCTCAGGTAACTGCAGTAACCAAAGAGCAGCAACATGGCCGCCGGTTTTGGCACATTGCTGAAATTGGGGATGAAACTGGCAATCCAGGAGAAGAGGAAAATATGGCCCATGGTGCCGCCGGCATAGGAAAGCCAAAGGTTACCCTGTCCTTCCTGGGCATGAATGGCCCAGAAAAAGGGGACCCAGGCCACCCAGTGCAACGGCCACCAGTTGATGGTGATATTGAGCAGCGGATACTGGGCCACGGTCCAAGCCACGGCCAGAACCCTCAACAGAAAAATCTTCCAGTCCCCGTATCCCTTCCAGACACCGGGTTTCCCCACTCGGGCAGCCTTTTTTTTCATCGTCACCTCAAAAATAGATTTCAATCATTTTAAGAGATCCGGTGGGAGAATGCAATATTAATTTCCAGTAAATCCAAAACAACATTCACTGCTTCCCTGAAATATTATAATTTATCTTCTAACCAGGGGTCACCTTCTTGATATATCTTGCTGGTGCTATAAAAACACATGGATATTGAATCTTTTTTCCTTTATTTATGCTCATAAATCTGCTATAATCGAAATTCTGGAGGTTATCGATGAAAATATTCCTGGATACGGCCAATACCGACGAATTAAAAAAAGGTATTGCCTACGGCGTGGTTGACGGCGCCACCACCAATCCCTCACTAATTGCCAGAGAAAAGAAAGAATTTATTCCGCTGATAAAGGAAATTACCGCCATCGTCCCCGGCCCGGTTTCCGTTGAGGTAACCGCCAAGGATGTCAACGGCATGGTCCGGGAGGCCAGAGAATACGCAAAAATTTCCGATAATGTGGTCATCAAGGTGCCCATCAATCTGGAGGGCCTGCAGGTGGTCAAACAATTACACGCCCTGGGCATTAAAACAAACGTCACCCTGATATTCTCCCCGTCACAGGCCTTGCTGGCAGCCAAAGCTGGGGCGGCATATGTTTCACCTTTTGTGGGCAGAATCGATGATATTTCAGGAGATGGGATGGATCTGGTGGCAGAAATTATTCAGATTTTTGATAATTATGCCCTGGATACCGAAATCATCGTGGCTTCAATCAGGCACCCGCTTCATTTTGTTCAGGCAGCGGTAATGGGAGCGGATATCGCCACCATTCCGTTCTCCACATTGGTCAAACTGCTCAGCCATCCCCTCACCGACAAGGGAATGGCCCAGTTTCTGAAAGACTGGGAAAACGTAAAAAAATAGTCAAATAGGAAAACATGAAGAAGAAGTTTAAAATAGCAATCGGTTTTTTTTTATACTTTTCCTATTGATCTCCAGTTATACCGGGATTAAATTATATATTTTCAACCGCATCAACCAGGAAATTCCGGGAAGAATCGGATTTTCCGACCTGAGTATCCGTATTTTTCCCCTGGGGTTCCGGGTTAAAAACATCAACCGCATCCCCCTAAAAAACCGAAACCTGATTTCATTTAAAAGTTTCAGCCTGGAGATCCCCTTCTGGTCGTTATTCTCCCATTCAAAAGAAGTGACCCTGATCATCGAAAATCCCCGGATTCTGTTCAACAAATCCCTTTTTGATCAGACCAGAAATTCCACTGGCAGCACCGCTGGCTTCCGGATCAGGGCCATAAAAATAACCGACGGTGAACTGCTCTACGTGTCCCGGAAACTGACCGTAAACCTGATGCATTTCAATCTGGATTCCGTTCAGTTCCCCAATTACACATCCTATCAACTGGAATCCCCTTTCTTAAAGGTGGCATTCCCCATTGAGAAAAAAAAAGTGACAATCGAAGGGAACCTGGTCACCAAACTCAAGCAACACCAGGATGAAATAAAAATCAACCAGTTTCTCTGGAGCACAAACGACTTCCGTGTTAACGCCCACGGCCGGATTTTTTTTGAGAGTAAGGGAATGACACTGGATGCCTTTGTCCAGGGGAATCCGGAAAAGATCCTCCGTCCATTGCTCGAAAAACTGGCCATTTCCGGACTGACCTACGGCAACGCCCGGATAACCATGGATAAAAACCAGAAATTATCCGTCATCGGACGGTTCAATGCCCGGAATTTTTCTTCCGGAGGGCAACCATTTTCAGATTTGCAGGGACGGGCAGCCTGGGACAATGTCAGCGACAATCTCAAAATAAATGCCTATTTCCTGGATCGGCAATACCGCACCAACCTTAAAATAGACACGGTCGGTAACAAAACCAAACTGCTCGGGTTCAATTTTTCCGGAAACAGCCTGAGTAAGGCGATCGATATTTATAAGGATGTTCCCCTGGGGGGAATCGTTGAAAAGGGAGATATCCTGGTTGAAGGCAAAATTATCAGTGGAACCGTTCAGTTAAAACCGCAGCCAGATGCCACAACCGATTTTAACGTCAAAGGACAGGTCCAATTCCGTTATGATCTCAGGAAGAAACAGATAAATTTTCAATCAGACAACCTGGCGGGAGAATTTGGCAGGGTTTCCCTGACCGGTGAAGTGATAGTGCCGGAAAAACGGATTGATCTGACCCTCCAGTCCGGAATCAGTGAAATGGGCGAGGTGAACAAGTATTCCAAATACTTTATCGATCTGGATATATCACCCTGGAAACTCCGCCAGGGAAAAGGAAGTTTCTCTCTGAATTTTAAAAAAAGAAGGAGTACGACCCATTTTACCGCTTCCATGGACATCAAAAATTTTTTTTCAAACGGCCAGCCCATCAACCAATTGAAAGGCACCATAAATGGTGAAAATGAGACCGTAAACGGAACATTTTCGGTCAGCGACGGTTCTTTGAACGGAAATGCCAGCCTCTTTCTTCAGGATGGCAACATTAAAATCGATTTTCACCAGGTGAACGGTGAGGCTCGCAAAATACTGTCCATACTGGATATTGATATTCCGCTCCAGGGCCCGGTAAAAGGAGACTTCTCTTATACCCATACGAAAGGAGAAACCCTTCCTCTGGTAGAGGGAAATTTTTTTTCCGACCGCATGGAGGCCTATTATCTTCATTTTAAGCGTTTTACGGGCAAATTGCGTTCAAACCTGGAATATATCAATTTAAGGGACATCAAATACAGTTGCTATGGCGGGAGTGGAAATGCAGGTATGTTCATCGATTTTAAAAACAGAAACTTCAGCATATCCGGAAAAGCAAAAGATATCCGGGTAAAACAGATAAACCGTGAATTCAGGGGAACCGGTAAAATAGAATTTTCAGGCCAGGGCGATTTCTTATCCACCCCGATAAAAATAAAATACCAGATCAATGACTTTTATTATTACCGCGATCGAACCTGCAATATTACCGGTCAGGCGAATGTGAAAACGGATTTTTCCGACTTCAATGTCGTCACCATCGGTTTCGTACATCATAATAAACAGAAAACCCCCTTCAACATCACCCTGACCAAGACTGCCGACCAGTATTCCGGAATTTTCAAAACCCATTTGAAAGATATTAACTATCTTCTCCCCTGGAAAAACAACCAGGGCAGCATGACCCTGGAAGGCCAGATAAAAACCGAGGAAACCGGGAAAATATCTTTTCAGGGTCTGGCCCTGTTTCAGGGAGACATCCTGGTATTCCCCAATTTTCCCCACACCCTTAAAGATTTCAAGGCGCTGGTGACATTTAAGGACCTGAATTTCACCCTTTCCTCTCTAAAGGGCAACCTGGCAAACGGAACCATAAAAAGCAACGGCTTTCTGGCTATCGAGAACAACAAAATTAAAGATCTTCAGGTCAATCTTGAAGGCAGCCAAATGAATCTTTACCTGATCGATAAAACCAGCGGAACCGTAAATGCCGATCTGAACCTGACTTATATTAACCATAAATTGTTGCTGCAGGGGAACCTCCACATATTATCCATGCTCTGGGAACGCGAATTGGATGAAGGCATAAAGTTTTACACCCAGCCCCAATCCACCAAAGCAGATACCCGGGTATTAAACCTGCTCAATTTTGATATCAATCTGATCGGAAGGGAAAATATCCGGATGGTCAACTCGTTTGGAAATATCAATTGTTCATGTGATCTTAGACTGACCGGCGATTACACCTTCCCGATAATAACCGGAAAAATAGAGGCCAAGGAAGGGGTCGTATTTTTCTCGGACAAGACATTTAATCTGATTAAGGGTAAAATGGTTTTCAATAACAAGTTTCAAATTGATCCGCTGATTGACCTTCAATCTGAAGCCTTCATAAAAAATTATCGTATCCGGTTCAACATCAGAGGACCCCTGTCCCGGGTGAAACCGGCATTTCAATCATCCCCACCCCATCCCCC
>CAZOWT010000184.1:0-5631 GCA_964583345.1 uncultured Clostridia bacterium | reverse complement strand
AAATTTTAATGCTCATGATCCATCCATGCGGTTACCCGGCCGCTTCCGATTTTTTTGCCAGCAGTACCAGATAGGAACTCAGCAAATTTTTCTGGAGAAAAAACTGAAAGTCTTCGATAATTGAGTCCCCCCGGTGCTTCTTCAGGTATTTTAGAAAAGGAGGCAATTTTTTTTGATCAGATCCCAACAGTAGCCGGGCGTCCAGCACACCCGGTGTACTCAAGTCAACATTCTCAAACAATCCTTTGATCAAAAACGAAATACCTTCGGTTGAAAATAGATTCAAATGCTCGGTTGGGATGATACTGCTATCTTCCCATAACAACAGGATGTCGATGCCGCTCCCGAGACGGGAAGTCATGTAAATATATCCACCCGGTTTCAGGCAGGAATGAATCTGCTGCAAATAGGTCCGGGGATAAATCAGGCTTTCGATCAAATTATCCAGCATGATGAAATCATACAATGTTTTCTTTTTTAAATTGACTTCACTGAATCTGAAATGTGGGAATATTTCCTTTAATTCATCCATGAAATCCATATATTTCAGCCCGGCAAAACCGATTTCAAGAGAATCATTTTTATCAAACAGCCGGTTTAGATTAATTTCCATATTAAATGTTTTCTTCTGATAGAGGTTCCCGAGCTGTCCCTTGATCTTCGCGGATCTATACAATTTGAAAATTCTGGACCGGTAAATCCGATACTGCTGGTCGATTATCGGATTTTTAACATATAAACTGGAACAGTTTCGACATTGAACATAATGAAATCCCCGGATTTCAAATGCATAGGAATATTCAGGATGCTGGCAGGCCACACAGGTTCCCCTTTCTTGCTTTTCGGATTCGTGAAAACAAAGCGCCATTTTTTTTATCATGTTCTTCAATTCCAGATTTTGGTTCCGGACTTCGTCAAAACCCAATTCTTCCGTTATTTTCATGTTAAATACCCTGGTTTTTTCTACACCCTAAAAAAATTGTTTTCTGAATAAGCTTCCGCCATTGAACTCTGGCAATGGCAAAAAATCGGTACTGAAAGCAATAAAAATTCCTTGAAATAATATAACATAACCATTCATTTTTTTAAATAAGGGTAAGATTCAATAGCCAGTTCATTTGCGCTGTTTTTGTTTTTTAGGGGATTCTTTTTTGTCTTTTTTAGCTTCGACGATCACCACCACTTTTTCATTTTTTTTCATCAACCACAATTTCTCCCGGGCCCTTTTTTCCAACGCCAGCGGATCGTTCTTCAATTCCTGAATCTCTTTTTCAAGGACCATTTTTTCCTTTTTGAGGCTTTCAATTTTTTTCTCCAGTTCGCTGATCCGGTTCTGGGTGGTAATAATTTCCACAATACCGCCATCTCCGAAAAAAAAAGTCAGGATAATGATTAAAATAAACAGTGCGATCAACATCAAAAAACCTTTTGATGTCAAGAATCGAAATTGCCTCGTTTTATCCAATGATTTGCTTCCCCATTTGAATCATCTTTTTCGTTTCTTTCAGCATGGGAGACTCCGCATATATTCGAAAGAGATTGCTGGTTCCCGATTCACGCAACAGCATCCATGAATCCTTGAAAATAAATTTGATCCCATCATCATAAATAATTTTCTCCGGGTGTAAACCGTTGAGGGCAGGTTTCGGATTTGACAGGAGTTCCCGAAAATTATGGTCCCGACGTGAATTTTTTTTTACCGAGACTTCCAGATTAAACAGTTTGGAAAATTTCATTGAAAAATCATCCATGATTTCATCAAGGTCTTTTCGGTAAAAAGCCAGCATTTCGCATACCAGAAGATTGAACAAAATTCCATCTTTTATGGTGATGCCTTCATTGAGACAAGCTCCATTCGTACTTTCGACGCCGATAAAAGCCTTCTTCTTCAAAAGCATCTGGGCAACATATTTGAATCCGACCGGGGTCGTATAAACCTTTCTGGCATAATAATCGGCCACCCGCTTTATATTCCCGGTTGTTGATAGGGATTTAACGATTCCCCCTCTCATCTTCCTGACCGCAATCAAGTATTCAATCAGTGGAGGAACAATCATATTGGCACTGATATATTTACCACTGGCATTTACAATGCCGAACCGGTCGCCATCAATATCGGTAGCAAGCCCGATATGCGCTTTTTTTTCAATCACCAAACGGGACAAATCCTGTAAATTTTCAGGACTGCATGATGGAATTACTCCTCCGAAAGAAGAATAAGGAAAATTATGAATACTTTCCATGTCAATATTATGATTGCTCAAAATATAATCGAGATACTCCCTTGAAGATCCGTATAAATTATCAACGACAATAACCATCCCCGAATTTCTGATCAGATCAAAGTCTATCAGACCGGTCAAATATTTGATATAAGGCCCCCTGACATCAACATTGTCTATTAATTGATCATTGGAATACTGGTGTTTAAAACTGAAATGGCCTTCGAGCCGATCGACCTCATTCTCAATCAGATCCGTCTCCCGGGGCATAGACGGCGCGCCCAGGCGATTAAAAATCTTGATTCCGTTATAAATCGGTTCATTGAAGCTGGCCGTGAAATTAATCGCCCCGCTGCATTTTTTTTCAACCGTAGCCAGTGAGATCGCCGGCAGCGGAGCATCACGTGTCGGGATTAAAGTCTTTACGCCGGACAGGGAAAATATTTTTGCTGCCTCCTGGGCAAACTGTTTTGATAAAAATCGGGTATCATAATTTACGATGACCCTGAGCTCACGGTCACGGGAATGTTTTTTCAGGTAATTGAAATAGGCATGGGTGAAGATTCTCACATTCCTGAACGAAAACTCCCTTCCCATCTTGGCACGCCAGCCATCGGTTCCGAATTTTATCAAACCCATATTAAAATAGATAACATAGATTTCGAGAATTATCAATCGATAAGGCGCAATCAGGAACTCCCTGACCCGGTTATCTGATCACCAAGATCGGATTAGAATGGGATGAATGAATGCCATCCGTTTGGTAAAGTCTTGGCAACATCATTCAGAAGAACGAAAACCATCAGGGCAATCAGAACGATAAATCCGCTGTTGATGAGGATGGTTTTGAGTTTGAGGCTCAATTCCCTTCGTATTACGGCCTCTATGGAATAAATCATCAGATGCCCGCCATCCAGGGCAGGAATGGGGAAAAGGTTAACGATTCCAAGCTGAAGCGAAATAAAAGCGATCAATATAAAAAAATTAGACAAACCGCTCTCCATGGCTTTCTGTGAAAACTTGGCAATCTCGATCGGTCCGGACAGATTTTTCGGAGATAGTTTACCGACCAGCATTTTTCTGAAAGCATTGAAGGTTAAAAACGTCAGGTTTACCAGTTCATCCACGCTCCTGCCCATGGCCCGGAATAATCCGAATTTTATCTTTTCGGTCGGTGAGTTCGGGATCATTTCTACCCCGATAATCCCTCGCTTCTGAACCCGTTTCGGTGTGATTTGCATGTCAATCCGTTTATTCTTCCGGCTGATGGTAAACAACAGCGGTTTTTCCGGGTTGGCGGATATGATTTTTCCGATTTCAAAATAATTGACATCGGTCCCGTTCACAGCCAGGATCACATCCCCTACCTCCAATCCGGCAATCGTAGCCGGAGAATTATCATTAACCGTCCGAATCTCGGTTTTGTGATCCCAATAAAATCCAGCATACCCGAGATTATAATCGGTTTGAGGTTTGACCTTTAATTTTGTTGCCATTTCTTTTTTACCGCGGTCGAAAACAATAACCAGTTCCTCATTGGGACTGGATCCTACGGTTAATTCGAGTTGCTTCCAGTTGGCAATCTTTTTATGGTTTATCTCCCGGATCAGATCGCCTTTTTTCAATCCTGCCGCATATGCCGGAGAATTTGTTTCCACAAACCCGATTCGAGGCGGCTCGAATTTGTACTTTTCCTCTTCCACACCGCTGAAGTTGATGGCGGTCAGAATAAAAAATGACAATAGAATATTCATTGCCGGGCCCATGAACAGAATGAATATTTTCTGCGCCCGGTTTTTCGATTGAAATTCGTAAGGCTTAAGGTTCTCAGGGTCATACTCCTCCTCACCGGCCATTTTGACGAATCCGCCCAACGGGATCAAGCTGACCCTGAAATCGGTATGACCTATTTTCTTCCCGAATAACCGTTTCCCGATTCCGAAGGAAAATATTTCGACCCTCACTTTCATTAAAGTGGCGGCTGTATAATGCCCCAGTTCGTGAACAAATACTATAATCCCCAGCACAATTGCAAACGCCAAAATTTGATAGAGGACAATCATTTTCTCATTCTCCGTTCAATTAAATCAATGGTTTTATTTTTGGTTTGTTCAATGCTTTCCATTAAATCCGATAGTGTCCTAACCGGATAAAATTTTTCCTGGTAAAGAATCTTTTCGACCACATTGAAAATGTCGGCAAATTTTATCATTTCCTTTAAAAAATAACCGGCTGCGACCTCGTTGGCGGCATTTAGTACCGCTCCCGAATTTTTCCCCTTTTCCAGGACATAATAAGCCATTTCGATCGATTTGAAACGCTTCCTGTCAACTGCATAAAAATTGAGTTCCTGAAGTTCGGCCAAACTAAATTTCCTGGATTCGAAGTGTCCCCTTTCGGGGAAAGTCAATGAATACAAAATCGGGATCTTCATATCAGGAATGCTCAGCTGCGCAATCAGTGAGGAGTCCACAAACTCAACCAGGGAATGGACAATACTCTGAGGATGCACCACCACATCAATCTGCTCTTTTTTCAATCCGAAAAGATAAAAGGTCTCGATAATCTCCAGGGCTTTGTTCATCAAGGTTGCGGAATCCAGGGTAATTTTTTTCCCCATTGACCAGGTGGGATGCCGCAAGGCCTCCCGAAGGCTGATGTTTGAAAAATTTTCATCCCGGTTGTGGAATGGACCGCCGGATGCAGTGAGAATGACCTTTCGGATCGATTCCTTTTTGTTGCAGCCAATGCTTTGAAAAATGGCACTTTGCTCGCTGTCGATGGGAATGAGTTCCGCCCGGGAGCGAGACAGTTCACGGTTGATCATTTCCCCGGCAGCCACCAGGGTTTCCTTATTTGCCAGGCATATCCGCCGGTTGTTCCGGATGGCAATCATAGTGGCTTCCAGTGCCGAGGTTCCGTTGATGGCTGCAATAACCGTGTCGGCACGTTCATCACCGACCAGTTCTTCGAGACCTTGGCCTCCGAAAAAAATTTTTTTATCCGGGAAAATTTTTTTCAGTATATCGGCGTCCCGTTTCAGCTTGACACTGATGCAGTCAGGTTGGAACTCGACAATCTGCTTTTTGAGCAACCCGATATTTTCACCGGCTGCCAGAGAAATCAATTTAAACCGGTCACGGTTCGAGGCAATGACCTTCAGTGCATTTTTTCCGATCGATCCAGTGGAGCCGAGCAGGACAATATTTCTGGTTTTCATTTCAACCGGTCAGCCCCATCATGCGTATTAAAGATTCCAAAGAGAGATCACCAGATAGTACATCAGGGGACTGCAAAAAATATAACTGTCGAGGCGGTCGAAAAGACCTCCGTGGCCGGGCAACAAGGAAGACGAGTCTTTTTGAGAAGCCGATCTCTTGAACAGCGACTCGACCGGATCGGAAAGTTG
>CAZOWT010000183.1:0-5681 GCA_964583345.1 uncultured Clostridia bacterium | reverse complement strand
GTGAGCGACAGCAGTCGCGAATCCATCCCACCCACCCAACCCCCATAAACTTCCGAAGGTGGATTTTTATCCGTTTTTCTGATAAAGTTAGAATACTGGTTTTGTCATTTCATTGGAAATGACTGAGGAGGTGGCCCATGGCAATGCAAATCCTGGTCGCTTATGATTCGTTTTTCGGCAATACCGAACAGATTGCCCATGCCATCGGCAAGGAACTGGGTCCGGGAAACCGGGTCTCCGTACTCCGGATTGGAGAAGTCAAGCCGGAACACCTGGCCGGCCTGGATCTGCTGATTGTCGGCTCTCCCACCCGGGCCTTCAAGGCCACCCCGGCAATAACCGGCATGCTCAACAAGATTCCCAAAAATGGATTGATGAATGTCCGGGTGGCGGCATTCGATACCGGAATCCCCCTGGGTGATATCAAGGCATTCCTGCTGCGGTTTCTGGTCAAGCTGCTGGGATACGCGGCCAAACCTATCGCTGCCAGACTCAGGAAAAAGGGAGGCCGGCTAATCGTGCCTCCGGAAGGTTTTTTGGTCACCGGCACCGAAGGCCCGCTGAAGGCCGGTGAAGTCGAGCGCGCTGCGGCCTGGGCCAGGCAGATACTGGATAAAATTTAAAATAATCAGATTGATGATGATTTCGGTTTAACCATCAGGATGAAAAAACCGTTTTCAGGGTGTGGCATAACCCATCATAAAATTTATTAAAAAAGGAGTAACATATGAAAAAAATCATGGTGTTGGTATTGGCGGTGTGTGTTTTCAGCAGTCTCATGTTGTTGGGAGAGACCCTTGACCAGATTCTGGCCAAAAATTATGAATCAAGGGGTGGGCTGGAAAAATTGAAATCAATCCAAACGGTTAAAATCAAGGGAAAGATTGTTCAGAGCATGATGAACCTGGAAATGCCCCTGGAGCTCTGGTATAAAAAACCGAATAAAATCAGAATGGAATCTTCTTTTCAGGGCCGGAAAGTGGTGCAGGGATACGACGGAAAAATCGCCTGGTGGATCATGCCCTTTCTGGGGACCGATGACCCGCAGGAAATGGCCGAAGACCAGGCCAGGGAAGTAAAGGAGATGGCCGAGTCCATGGATCCCCTGGTTGACTACAAGGATAAGGGATACAAACTGGAATTGGTTGGGAAAGAGGACATGGAAGGCACCGAAGTTTATAAACTGAAAATGACCCGGAAGAATGACAAAATCGAATATTATTACCTGGATACCGAGAGCGGCATCGAACTGAAAAATTCAAGCTACCGGAAACAGGGCGACAGCGAAATCCTGGTGGAAACCTATTCCGGAGACTACCAGGAAGTAGACGGGTTGATGATGGCCTTCCAGATGGAAGTCAAGGCCAACAACCAAACCAGCGTTTCCATGACCTTCAGTGAATTCAAGTTTAATGAAGATATGGATGATTCCTTATTTTCCATGCCTGAAAAGAAGGAGGCGGAAAAAACCGAAGAAAATAAATGAATACGTCGAAAATAAGGTTATTTGGTATTATATTTATCTGTGTTGTTTCCTTCGGATTTGCCGGTACCGATGAAGCCGCGCTGGACAGCAGCTGTTTCGGCGGTATCCGGGCCCGGATGATCGGGCCGGCGATCATGAGCGGCCGGGTCACCAATATCCAGGGGGTCAACCGGGATCCGCGTATCCTCTATATCGCCACCGCCAGCGGGGGGATCTGGAAATCGGTTAATGGCGGCGTAACCTGCCAGCAGGTTTTCCGGGATTACACCATGTCGGTGGAAACCATTGCCATCGACCAGAATAATCCGGATACGGTATGGGCCGGAACCGGCGAGTGTAACGTTCGGAATAGTGTTTCGTTGGGGACAGGCCTTTACAAAACCACCAACGGAGGCAAGACCTGGGAGTTTGTCTATTTCAAGGATTCCGAGCGGATCAGCAAAATCGTCATTCATCCCGGGAATTCCAATATCGTGTATGTCGGGGTAATGGGCCATCTCTGGGATGCAAATCCGGAACGGGGCGTATACAAAACCAGCGACAACGGTAAAACCTGGGAGAGGGTCCTGTTTATTGATGACAGTACCGGCTGTGCGGACCTGGAAATGGATCCCCAGGAACCGGAGACCCTTTATGCCGCCATGTGGGAATTCAGGCGAACGCCCTATTCATTCAATTCCGGCGGAAAGGGCAGCGGCCTTTTCAAATCGAGCGACGCCGGGAAAAACTGGAAAAAACTGACCAAAGGCCTGCCTACCGGCAATCTGGGGAGAATCGCCATTGCCGTGGCCCCATCGCGTCCCGGAACCCTGTATGCCACGGTTGAGGCCAAGGAAACGGCGCTGTATCGCTCCGATGTCATGGGGGAAGACTGGGAAAAAGTCAACGATACCATTTCGGTAACCATGAGACCGTTTTATTTTTCCCAACTGATTGTCGATCCTCTGGACCACCAGCGCATATACGTGGCCGGCCTGTTTGTTTCCTCCAGTGACAATGGCGGGAAATCATTCAATTTCGGATTTTTCGGCAGCGTGCATTCCGATATCCATGCCCTGTGGGTAAATCCCGGTGATCCGAACCAGTTGTTTGTGGGGACCGATGGCGGGGTCTATGTTTCCCAGGACCGGGGCCAGCATTTTGATATGGTCGCCTGCCTGCCGATTTCCCAGTTCTACCATGTCCACTACGACATGAAGAAACCCTATAATGTGTATGGCGGGCTGCAGGACAACGGTTCCTGGTATGGCCCGGCAAAAACCTACAGCTTCTTTGGCATCCAAAATAAAGACTGGCACAATGTGGGCGGCGGCGACGGATTTTACGTATATCCCCATCCACAGGATCCCAATATCGTGTATTTCGAGTACCAGGGCGGACATATCTCCAGGGTGGACCAGATTGCCCACGAAAGCAAGGATATTCAGCCTTTGCCCGCGCGTTCGGGAGAACCGGAATACCGGTTCAACTGGAATGCGGCCGTGGCCCTGAGCCCGGCCAAACCGGACCGGATCTATATCGGCGCCCAGTTTCTGTTCCGGTCAAATGACCGGGGAGATACCTGGGACAAGATCTCACCGGATTTAACCACCAACGATCCCCGTAAACTGCAGCAGGATAAATCCGGCGGGCTGACCATTGACAATACCACCGCGGAAAATTACTGCACCATATATGCCATTGCCGAATCGCCGCTCGATGAGAATACCGTCTGGGTGGGAACCGATGACGGCAACCTGCAGGTATCCCGTGATGGTGGAAAGAGCTGGAAAAACACGGTCAAAAATATCCCGGGCCTTCCGGCCAATACCTGGTGCTCATCGGTTGAACCCAGCCGTTTTGATTCTGGAACGGTCTATGCGACCTTTGACGGCCACCGAACCGGCGATATGAAATCCTATGTTTACAAAAGCACCGACACCGGATTGTCCTGGACCAGCCTGAACCCGGAAGCGGTTGAGGGCTACTGCCATATCATCCGGGAGGATACTGTCAACAAGAACCTGCTGTTTCTGGGCACGGAATTCGGCTTGCATGTTTCTATTGATGGAGGGAAAAACTGGGCCCATCTGACCGAAGCCCTGCCCCGGGTCCCGGTCATGGATATCAAAATTCATCCCCGGGATAATGATTTGATCCTGGCCACCCACGGCCTGGGCATTCAGATTATCGATGACATTACCCCCCTGCGTTTTCTGACAGCCGAGGTATTGAATACCGAAGCGGCGGTACTGCCTTCCCGGAAAGTCAAAATGGAAACGCCCACCCTGAATCAGGAATTTCCACCGGATTCTGAATTTGCCGGGGAAAATCCTTCGGAAGGCGCGGCCATAACCTACTACCTGAAGAAGCGGCATATTTTCGGGCCACTGAAACTGGAAATTCTCGATGCCGCCGGTAACGTCATCCAGACCCTTCCCACATCAAAGAGGCGGGGTTTGAACCGCATTCACTGGGGCATGCGCTTGAAGCCGCCCAAGGCTGCGGGCGCCCCGGGATTGTCCATGTTCGTGTTTACCGGACCCATGGTTGACGAAGGCACCTATACAGCCAGGCTGGTCAAAGGCAAGCAGGAGTTTCTGGGAAAAATCGAACTGGTGGTGGATGAAGATACCCGCCACAGCGAGCAGGACCGGAAACTTCAGAAGGAAACGGTGATGAAACTCTACCGGATGCAGGAAGAACTGGGGTATGTGGCCAATTCCGCCGCCGACCTGTCCGATCAGATCAAGAAGCGGCTGCCGGAAACCGGGAACCGCGGCGTGAGAAAAAATCTAGCCGATTTCCGGGCCAAACTGGACCGTTTCCAGGATGAAATTGTACAGCGCAGTGGAATTATGGCCGGGGATAAGCTGAGAGAGAAGATTATGGGCCTCTACAGTTCGGTGATTCAGTACGGCGGAAGACCGACCGACGCCCAGCTTTTCTACCTCTCGGTGCTGGAAGGACAGATTAAAAAAGCGGAAGCCACATTCAAGCAGCTCGTCGAGAAGAACCTGGCCGCTGTTAATGCCATGCTGAAAAATAAAAAATTGACCGAATTGAAGGTGATGAGCCGGGAAGCCTATAACGAAAAAGAATAGTCTTGTAAATGAGTCGATGGGGTAAAGGAATATATGGGGCGGATTGCCGAATAATCAGGCAGTGACTCCTTTCCAACCCGCCCTGATGAAGGCGCCGGATTTTTTTACTTTCAGGATGAACATGGTATAATGAACGCAGCCGCCGTTTGCCAGGGCTGGGCTGGCGGTAAAACAAAATATCGAGGACAAATCTATGGAACGAGAAAAAGCGTTAATTCTGCTGAAACAGGAAATAAAAAACAAAAACCTGATCAAACACTCGCTGGCGGTTGAGGCCTGCATGCGCGACATGGCCCGGAAACTGGGCGAAGATGATGCCCAGTGGGCGCTGGCCGGGTTGCTGCATGACCTGGACTATGAATATACCGCCGATGATCCGGCAAATCATGCCCTGAAAACCGCGGAAATGCTCAAGGATACTGATGTGCCTGAAGATATCCTGCACGCTATCAAGGCCCACAATGCCAAGGTGCCGTTTGAGTCTAAAATGGATATCGCCCTGTACACGGTCGATCCCACCACCGGTTTTATTATTGCCTGCGCCCTGATGCATCCCACCAAGAAACTGAGTTCCCTTGACCTGTCCAGGATGAAGAAACGTTTCGGGGAAAAGAATTTCGCCAAAGGCGCGAACCGGGAACAGATCGGCGAATGCGAAAAACTGGGATTGAGCCTGGATGAATTTCTCAGCCAGTGCCTGTCATCCATGCAGGGAATCAGTGAAGAACTGGGGTTGTAAGTTCAATGTTCAACATTCAAGGTTCAAAGTTGGGATGCCGGATTTTGGATTTGGGGGTTAGGAATTGGTGTTTTTCTTTCGCCCTAACCGTGTACTGAGGTAAAGGCAAAGGCAGAGGTAAAGGTAAAAGAAATATTTTTTTCAACTTTACCTTCACCTTAACCTTTACCTTATGTTGTCAGGCTTGAAGATGAGTGGATGGGGAAAAGAAGAAGCCCTCATTAACCCATTCACCCATTGACAAGATTGGTTGGGACTTATAGGAGGTAAATGATGGTATCGTCAGACAACGAATCAAAAAATAAAGATAGGGACTATGAGGGAAAATCCCGCCGTATTAAAGCCTGGAGCGAATTCATGAGATCCGTCAGTA
>CAZOWT010000182.1:0-5716 GCA_964583345.1 uncultured Clostridia bacterium | reverse complement strand
ATATTTTATTAAACTAATTACAGTTTTGTAATTATTACAAATTAATATTCGTTTTGACCGGATTTTAGTCTGAAAAATTTAAGGAGGAAACCATGATCAAGAAAAAAATGAATGACGCATTCAACAAACAGATTAATGAAGAGGTATATTCTTCCTATCTCTATCTTTCAATGGCATCCCATTTTGACTCGCTCGGCCTCACCGGATTTTCCCGCTGGATGAAGCTACAGGCTCAGGAAGAGATGTTTCATGCCATGAAATTTTATAACCATATCGTGGAAAGAGGCGGAAAAGTCGAATTATTGGCCATATCCGAACCGGGAAAAACCTGGAATTCAGCGCTCAAGGTATTTGAAGCTTCCCTTGAACACGAAAAACATATCACCAGTTGCATCAATAAATTAATGGACCTGTCGTTGAAGGAAAATGATTACGCCTCCCGCAGCATGCTGCAATGGTTTGTGGATGAGCAGGTCGAAGAGGAAGCCTCGTTCACCGAAGTGCTGGACAAACTGAAATTGATCGGCGATAAAGGCCATATGCTCTATATGATCGATAAAGAGTTATCCGCCCGCCAGCCCGGGATCAATCCCTTCGATTCCCAGGCTCAGGCCGCCGAATAAACAACCCAAAATACCCGGTGTGATTACTTTCGGGATAATGTGGACAGCCATTCGGTTTTAATTGCTTTCGGACTGACCCTTTTTGCCGGCTTATCAACCGGAATCGGCAGTGCGCTGGCATTTTTCGCCCGCAAGACAAATACCCGATTTCTATCGGTTTCACTGGGTTTTTCAGCCGGGGTAATGATTTATATTTCCTTTGTCGAGCTGTTCTCCGAATCCAGGATTTTACTGACCGGACAGCTGGGGACCCACCGGGGAATGTGGATCACGGTCATCAGTTTCTTTTCAGGGATTTTTATCACCGGGATCATCGACAAACTGGTTCCGGCAGTCGAGAATCCGCACGAAATTCACCGGGTAGAGGAAATCAGACAGCCTTCCGAACCATCAAAATCCCGGGACCTGATGAGGATGGGCATCCTGACATCCCTGATTATTGCCATTCATAACCTTCCCGAGGGGATGGCCACTTTCACGGTTGCGCTGAACAATTTGAAATTCGGAATTCCCATTGCCATCGCCATCGCCATCCACAATATTCCGGAAGGAATCGCGGTTTCCGTTCCCATATTTTATGCAACCGGAAACCGGAAAAAAGCATTTGTCTGGTCTTTTCTTTCCGGATTGTCGGAACCGGTCGGCGCGCTGCTGGGATACCTGATCCTCAGGCCTTTTTTCAGCCCGACCCTGTTCGGCATCATTTACGCCGTTATCGCCGGCATTATGGTTTTCATCTCCCTGGATGAACTGCTTCCGGCGGCCCGGGAATACGGAGAACACCATCTGTCCATCTATGGCCTGGCTGCCGGCATGGCACTCATGGCCCTCAGCCTGCTGATTTTAAAATAAAAATACTGAAAAAAAATTTCATAAAAAGGAGAAGCCCATGAATTATGGAAAAATCGCATTGCTTTACCTGCTAACCATCCCGGTTTTTTTTATCATCGACATGATATGGCTGGGTTTGGTGGCCAGAAACCTTTACCGGAAAACCCTGGCCGGATTTCTGTCTGATAAAATAAACTGGCCGGCGGCCATTATTTTTTACCTTATCTTCATCATCGGAATCCTCATCTTTGCGGTATTTCCGGCCCTTGGAAAACATACCATTTCGTCGGCATTGCTGCTGGGAGGCCTTTTTGGGTTTTTTACCTACGCCACCTATGACCTGACCAATCTGGCCACCATGAAAAACTGGCCCCTGTCAATCGTGCTGGTCGATATTATCTGGGGAATCCTGCTGAGCGGTTCGGTTGCGGCGATCAGCTATCTGATTGGTAAATGGATCGGACTGGCCAAATCAACTTAACAAACGTCATTCAATAAAAAAATCAACCCGGCGAATTGACATGTCCGGCTGATCGAGAAGCGGATTCCTTTCAGGCACCCTCCATGCAGACTATTCGGTTTTTACCGGATCAGCCGGCCTTTTCGGCAGTTTTCTGGGATTTTTCTCCATCATTTTCAACACTTCCGCAATTCCCTTTTCCAGCTGTGCATCCCGGCCTTCCAGGATCTCAGCGGGGGTGTTTTCCACTTCAATATCCGGGTCCACGCCGTGGCCTTCGATGATCCATTCTCCCTTCACATTATTGGTGCCCCGCAGGGGAACAAAAACATCTCCTCCATCAATAAGCGGCCCCCGGCCGGAAATACCCACGACACCTCCCCAGGTTCTCTTGCCAATCAGGGGGCCAAGCCCGGATTCCCTGAAGTAATGCGGGAAAATATCACCGTCCGAAGCTGAAGTTTCATTGATCAGGCATACCATATGACCGTAGAATACGGAGTATGGATAGGTGATCGGTTCCTGGCTGGAATTTCCGAAACGGGTACCCAAAAGTTTTGTATCCAGCCTTTCAATGATCATCTGGGAAACATTGCCGCCCCCATTTGAACGGACATCCACAATCAGCCCCTCTTTCCTGATCTGGGGATAATACCACTTGATGAACTCGGAAATACCATCCGCACCCATATCCGGAAGATGCAGGTATCCTACCCTGCCGTTGGTGGCCAGGGTAACTTTTTCCCGGTTCCCGGACACCCAGGTATGGTACAACAGATTGGCTTCACTGAAAATCGGCTTGTAGGTCACCTGGCGGGCACCGGACAGAACAGGCTTGGCATTCAAGGTCAGCGTAACCGGGTCGGTCTTATGCCGGAGCAGCCGGTAAGGGTTGTCATCCCCTTTCAAGGGGATTCCATCGATGGCCAGCACATAGTCACCGACATTTGCCGTCACCCCTATTTCGGTCAGCGGTGAACGGTATTTTGATTCGTGGTTGTCGCCCATAAAAATTTCTGCGATTTGAAAAAGATTGGTTTTTTCATCCAGGGCGAATCTGGCTCCCGGCAATCCCACTTTCGGCCGTTCCGGGATTTCAAAATCACCTCCCTGGATATAGCAGTGGCCGGCGCTCAATTCAGCCACCATTTCCCCCAGCACATAATTCAGATCCGAGCGGTGGGCGACATATTTCAACCAAGGGCGGTACTGATCGCCGATGGCTTTCCAGTCATAACCATGCATATTTTTCACATAGAAAAAATCCCGGTACCGGCGCCATACCTCTTCGAAAATATTTGCCCATTCCTGGGCCGGGATTCGGTTCACCATCATATTCTGGACAGAAACCGTCTCCTTGTCTTTTGGGTTTGGAAAGGCATCAATCAGATTAAAAGCTGTTCCCTGCTGCACCAGCACTTTTTTGCCATCAAAGGAAATGGCGTATCCGGCCACATCAGCGGCCAGGGTCGAGGTTTTCCTGTCCTTGAAGGAAAAAATTTCCAGGCTGGTTTTCTTATAACTTGAACGGCCATAAAAAAATGCCCCCCGGGACAGATAGAGAACATATCCGTCGGTTGCGGCCAGCCCATATATATTATCCGCCTCCACCGGTACGGTTGCCACCCGGTCCGAAAGGCCATCAAAATCTATGGATATGGGGTTATTATTATTGGATTCTTCTTTTTCGGATTTCTTTCCGCTCTTCTTTTCACTCCCCACTTCATCACTCTCCCGAGGAAAGGGATTCGCGATATTTTTTCGCAACGCCAGGGCAAAAATACCGGTTTCCCGGTTACCGGCGAAATTCCATTCCAAAGAACTGATCTGAGGGGCATACTCGCGGTCAGACAGAAAGTAGAGGTAATTGCCAGCCGGATCCCATACCGGATTGGTTTCATTGAAGTACTCATCGGTGATCCGGTTCAATTTCCCGGACGCAGCATCCCAAATATACAGAGAACTGTAATCGTTGGCATTATTCATGGAAAATGCCAGGTACCCGCCGCGCGGAGACCAGCAGTAATCGAATATACCGTCGTAATTATCATCAGCCACTTCGATGACCTTCCGCTCAGCAACCGTCAGCACATAGAGCTTCCCGTCCTTGTCTGAAAATGCCAGCCTCTTGCTGTCCGGCGACCATTCCGGTGCATAGAGCATGGCCTTGAATTGAACGGTTAATTGCCGGGGTTTGCCGCTACCGGATTGATCGATGAGATAAACCTGGTCTTCCCCGCTCATATCGGAAATAAAGGCGATTTTTTTTCCATCCGGTGACCAGCGTGCCCATTTGTCATGGGCGTTTGAAGAATCGGTCAGATTCCGGGTCGGACCTTTTTCAATCGGCAGGGTGAAAATATCACCCCGGGCGACAAACAATGCCCTCTCCCCTTTCGGGGCCAGGCCAAAATCTTCGATGTTTTTGGAGGCCGGGTAACGGGAAGGCCTCATGGCCAGGCCATCATCAGGTACGGTAATGGATATCTTCCGGTCGGTGCCGGACAAAATGTCATAGAGCTGAAGTTCGCCGTTCAGTTCAAATACAATCCGGCTCTGATTGTCGGATGAAGGCCAGCGCACATCCCATTGTTTGTTTGCCGTCAGCCGGGTGACCTGATCGGAATCCGGATCATAACCATAAAGGTTGAGTTTTCCGTCCCGGTCGGATGCAAAATAGATTCTGTTCCCGATCCACATCGGATCCCGTTCACTTCGTTTGCTGGAAGCGATTTTCTGGGTCGAATAGGTTTTCAGGTCGAAAATATACAGATCCTGAGCCCATCCGCCCTGATACCGTTTCCAGGACCGGAAATCCCGGAACAGCGGTGAATACACCATCCGTTTCCCGTCAGGGGAAAAATCCCCGGCGCCGGAAGAAGGCATGGGAAGTTTTGTGGGAAGGCCTCCATCGACATTGACGGTGTACAGGGCGGTCTCCACACTGCAGCCGTTGGCATCCCGGAGGGATCGGAAAAGAATACGGTTTCCATCGGGCGTCCAGCCATAAACCTGGTTGTCATAACCCCATCGGGGCGCCAGCGGACCCCGGGCCGGGTAATAGGTCAATTGTTTGGGAATCCCGCCCGAGGAGGGAATTAAATAAACCTGTTCATCACCGTCATACTGGCCGGTAAAGGCGATCCACTTTCCGTCCGGGGAAAATTTGGGGAACAGCTCCTGTCCGGGATGGGCGGTGAGGCGGATTGCCGTCCCGCCGGAAACCGGCGCTTTCCACAAATTTCCGCCGTAGCAAAAGACCACCTCCTGGCCGTAAATATCGGGAAAACGGAGCAGCTTGGTCTGTCCGTATCCGTTCCCGGCAACCAGAAACAACATCAGCGCCAGAGAGAAAAACATCGCAAAACTATTCTTCCTTTTCATTTTACCTCCTGATATCCGGGTTGGGCATGATGACCGCCGTTTTTTAACCCGGGTTTGATGAAAACCAACATATCATAACTATTATACCAGGATTAAAGAAAAATGTTTCCATACCCGGTTATTTTTCCACCGCCTTTAACCAGATGGGGCATCAGTCTTCTCCGCTATTTTTTTTATCAAATTGACCGATGTAACTTGATTTTTTTAAAATCGCTTTTTTATCCCTCAACCCGGCATTTTTCATAAGTTTTTTGACCTCGGCAATCGATATTCCGTGGCTGGGCCGGATGGGCTCGTAAATAAAAAGCCGTCCTTCGGATTTCAATTTCGCTGCCAGGGACTGGACCGTGGACTCCCGTTCCCGGGGATGGATGTCATGAATGACATGGACAATGGATATAATATCAAATGAGCCGTC
>CAZOWT010000181.1:0-5782 GCA_964583345.1 uncultured Clostridia bacterium | reverse complement strand
CGGGCTTGCGCAAACAGTCTCCTTCACTTTACCCGAAAATGTTCTCATTTTCGGGAGCCTTCCGCCAATTTTCGATATTCGAGAAATTGGCTTCAGAAGCCGTTCCGGAGATTGTTAGCTCCGCCCGTGGCCAATATGATTTACCTTGCAGGTGTGATTGAGGAATTTATCTTCGATGGGAGCCTCAGGAGTATTGAAGGTAATGATCGATGTCCCCGTTTTTGTGGGGCAATTTTTCACTGTTTGAGCGAAGCGAGTCGAAAAATTGAATCAATCATTACCTGCTCCGATGGACAATACGACGGGCGACGCGAGAAGATAAATTCCTCGATTCTAATGAGAACTGTTCATGTTTCGCTCGCCCTCAGGGGTTGGGCAGGAAGCCCAGGTATGTCTGCCAGTTTTTTTCCTGTTCCCGGGGAGAAAGCCGGTCATGCCCCAGTGAGCCGAAGGCCGCCACCGCCATCAGGGCCGAGAGATCCCTCTCATTGACCGAGGTGCGAGCCACGAAATTTTCCAGGCTTTCATAACCGCTTTCCCGGCATTCCAGTATTTTTCCGGAAAGCCTCTCTCCCACTCCCTTTACAAAGATGAGGCCGGTGCGAATACTGCCGTTATTCCGGGAAAAACCGATTGAACTGTGGTTCACGTCCGGCGGCAGAATCCGGATACCCCAGCGCCGGGCCTCCTCGACATAAAAGGGCAGGGTGTAATATCCGCCGCCCGAATTAAAAAGGCGGCAGAAAAAAACCACCGGATCGCGGGTTTTAAACCAGGCGGACAGATAGGCAGAATAGGCGTAGGAAATGCTGTGGGCCTGGTTGAAGGCATAAAGCGAAAAACCCCCGGCCAGTTTCCAGAATTCCCGGAGTTCCGTTTCTTTCCAGCCGTTCCTTTTCCCCCGCTGGTAAAATAACCGACAATAGGCTTCCCCCTTTTTTTTCTTCAGGTCCTTTCTCACCTTTTCCGAGAATTCCAGGTTCCAGCCGGTGATGGTATGCAGCAAAAGCGAAATCTGTTCTTCAAAAATCACCGTGCCCCGGGTCTGGGGAAAGATCTCCCCAAAAACTGGATGAAACAGCGGTTTTTTTTCCAGATAGGATTTCTTCATCCCGGATTTTGCCGGACCCGGACGGATAATGGCAATGGAAATGGCAAGTTCCTGAATGTTTCCCGGAGTCGCCCTGCGCAGGTTTTCCCTGGCCAGCGGACTTTCCAGTTGAAAGCAGCCGATGGTCCGGGCCCGGCGGATATTCTCCCAGGTTTGCAAATCACGAAAATCAATGTCCTGCCCCGAAGAAGCCACCGGGGAAATCACATCAAACCCCCGCACCCCCAGCAGATCCAGTTTGAAAATTTTAAGGCGCTCGATGGTATCCTTGTCCCATATCACCTGGGCGAAACCGGCAGGCGAACGTTCCATGGGAAAAGATTTCTTGATCTCTTGGTCTGAAAAAATAACCCCGCCCAGATGCAGCGAAAGCTCCCGGTAAACACCGTCCAGCATAGCCGCGTGCTCATAAATTTCGGCCAGTTTTCCTTTTCCCTTTCCCCGCAATTCCCCGGGCGAGGCAAACATGGGCAGGGCCTTGCTCAATTTGTGGGCCTCTTCGGGATTATACCCGTAGGACCGGGCGACTTCATACAGCGCCGACCGGGCCCGGAAGAATTTATGGGTGGAGAGAAAAGCCACCTTATTCCGGTAATTCTCGAATACCCAGTTCAGGACCCGCGAACGTTTCGAGGAATCAATATCCATATCAATGTCCGGAAGATCCTCCCGCAGGCTGTTGACAAATCGTTCGAACAGAAGGTTGTGATCCAGCGGATTGATCCGTGAAAGGCCGAGCAGGTACAAAACGAACGAGGAGGCGGCCGAGCCTCGCAGGTTAAAATAAATGGCGTTTTTCCGGCAGAAGGAACCGATTTCTGTTGCGATCAGGAAATAGGAGGCAAAATCCATGTCCTTGATAATCTTGAGTTCCCGGAAAGTCCTTTCGTTTTCAGCCGTGGTCAGTTTTCTTCTCCTCATTTCCGCATTGACCACCTCTTCCAGCAGCGGATAACCGCTTTCCAGGTTGGGAAAAATCCGGCCAAAATCAAATTCCGCCCGGGCGGCAACATCAAAAGTATTTTTCATGGCTTCCCTGCCGATATCCCCCCAGCGCTTCAGGATGGCCCGGTCATCCATGGGACCGTTCAGTATCGCGCCCAACCGGCTATCGTTTTCCAGCATCTCCGGCAGCGGACGATGGCCGAATACCGCCGACGCCACCAGGTAAGGCCGGGGATGCGAGATCCATTTCAGGGACTGGGCCCAGACCAGCGGTATCTTCCGGCTGCGGGCCAGGTCGACCAGCCAGCGCTTGCTGTTCCACTCCAGTCCCAGATAAAGGTTTTCTTTCGGTACCTGCCGGATGACATCGGCAATGGCCGACAGGCGGCTGGCCGGGCCCCGGGCCAGGCTGTTGCCGGGCACAAAAATAACCGCCACATCTTTCATCCGGGAAAATATTTTCTGGTTGAAGGAGTGAACAATGGAAAAATACCCCTCCCGCGACAGCGGAAAAAGCACCAGGGACCCCAGATTCTGCAGCTTCACCTCCATGCCCGGCAGGAATTTCAGGCCATAAACCCCGGACTGGTGATGGAATTTTTCCCAGCCGGCCAGGGTAAAGGGATCGGTCACGGCCAGGGCCGGCAGCTTCATCTTCTGGAGAAAGTCGGCAAATTCACCGGCATGCACCACCCCCCTGCCAATGGAAAACACCGTATGAACCCGCAGGGGCACGTATGTCATCTGATTGCCTTTTAATTTACCCAGAACAAATGTTCGTCTTATGTTCGCTTTTATAATATAGTATACTTTTCTACCCCTGTCAACCCCTTTTTGAAGTTCAAAGTTCAACGTTCAAAGTTCTATGTTCTAAGTTCTATGTTCTAAGATAATTTACCAAAGCTCACTGTCTTACTTTCTCACTCTCCCACTTTCTCACTGCTTAAAGACGGTAGACGTGAATCGTAAGTCGTAATCAGATAAAATATTTTACTGGCACTATCACCAAACACTACCGCTAACACTCAGGTTACGTTTTCAACATTCAAGGCTCAATGTTGTCACAAAATCTATGAAAAACGGGATTAAATCTTGATTTCAGCATAAAGTGTAAAAAACTGTTATCGGCTCAGGGCTGGGTCCGTTTCCCGTAAATGCAGTTCTAAATACATTAAGGAGGGAGAGAAAATAATTTCTATATATGATGGTATGGAATTCCGGGATTCAGGCCATTCTTTTCATGATGACCAATGGCAGAAAACTTGAAACTAAACCAGCAAATCCTGTTTCCAACCAAGCGTTTGAATATCAATATTCTTTAGATTACAGGTTCCCAGTTTGTAAACTTTATCCGCTGCTTCGATGCAGATGGGCGGTGGAGAAAGCGGCCAGGGTTCGCCCTTCAATGCCTGTCTCTTGGCGGTGATAATTTTCAGACAGACCGCATCCAGGGCCACCGGGTCGATGCCAGCAATCAATCCCCTGTAAGCCCACTTGTAGCGCGGATCCGGTTGGGGCCCCTTGTCGCAAAGCGGATAGAGGGCATCCACCAGAATCAGCCGGGTTTTGCCTTTGACTTCGGGTCGATTCCAGATTTCACCCAGTTTGGCGCTGTCCTGGTGGTGGTAATTCCGGGGAGCGCCTGAATAAAGTATATAATTCTTCAGTACCGTGCCGATACCGGTCAGCCAGTGTGCCTTAAGTGCCGGAAGCGATATCAGTGCGGTGATGGATTCCAGGTCAACCGAACGGCCCTGAGCTTCCCGGATATTCCCTCCCGGAATGCCGGCGGCAACCAGTGAATCCTTCACCGCCTCGATTAACTCATCATGGGTCGGATTCAGGTGCGGGGTCGGCACCAGGCCGATGGTATCCCGGGTGCTGACCAGACTCAGCCAGGCATCCTTTATATTTTTTTTGCCGGTTACACTGGCCAGCGCCTGTTCGAGCATGTTTTTCAGTACGGTTTTGTCCACCTTCATTTCGGCATCCATGACCTTTTGATCCCGCACGATGAATACTGTACTCCGGCCGCCGGCTTCACCGACTCCCCTGAGCCAGCCTGATCCCATCAGGGTGGCGCCGATGGTGGCTCCCACGGTTCCCCGGATAAAATCCCTTCGGGTGACCACGCCATTTCTATTTTCCATCTTTTCCTCCTGCTAAAATGATTTTAGATCGGCCAGATTCAAAATCAGCCGGGCAGATTCCAGGTCCGGACCTCCGAACACCAGTGCCAGGTTGCGGTTGCAAAGGCGGCAGCCAAGCCAGCCATCTTCAACCTGGGAAAAACCCAGTGTTTCGCCATTCACGAGTGGTTTCAATGTCTGATTCAGTTCCGGAACATAGTCCCGGACAAACCCTTCCAGAGCGGCTCCTGCCTGCCGGGAATCCGGATACCCGATAACCAGAAGATGAATGCGTTGTTTTTCCTTTCCCGCCCGGTCCTTTTCATAAACGGTCATGATCGCCTCGGTATCCCTGTTCAGGTTCAAAATATTTTTATGGCTGAGGTAATAGAGGGAATTAAGCACCAGGTGGGAATAAAAATAAGCGGTACTTTCTTTTTTTAAGGTCCAGCCGGCCTGTTCTACCGGATTTATTACCTTTAACCATCCCGGCACTCCGGATTGAGTACGGCCGGCAATGATCAACTTTCCCAGCTTGAGAATAACCGCTTTGGCCTCCGGAGTCTCCTTAGTGGCCATAATCCGGGCATAGAGATTATCCGACCATAAGCGCAGCAATCCCATTCCGTACAGTGCCCGGGCCGAAGGTACGATGGAATTCCGGGCCGCTTTTTCTTCAGTCCGGCCAAGGGTTACGGCTTCTCCGCCCCAGTCCAAGGACAGCAGCCCGAACGCATCCCGGGAATCCTTCATCTCATACAATTCCACCAGAATTTCATTGTCACTTTTGTCCAGGTACTGATACACCATAATATGGCCAAAATGATATCCCAGGTAGAGCTCCCCTGCCCCGTCCATGTAATCAAATATACCGGATTTTTCAATGCGCTGCGGATGTCCTTCCAGCTTCCATCCCTCGATGGCAGACGGGAGATTTATCATATCGGATTTCACGGCTTTTGACTCACCTTGGATACGGGGAAAACCGAACCACATAAAAATAAAAAAAAACACCCAGCAAGATTTTTTATCGGCCTTCATTCTACCCTGTTGAATCCGGATAATTATCTTTTACTGTATTAAAGAAAGAAAGTCAACTGATCGTCAGGCATCAACCGGTTCCCGGTTTTTATCAGCATAAAAAAAAATCAGACCAAATTGTCATTGATTCCGTATTAACAAACGGATTGATAAATCACGGCAGAAGCTATACTCACCTCCATTTTAAAGCGTTGATAGCCGATGGTAAGCACCACCGGAGCATTTTCCCCTCGGCATTCACCAGGGGGATGAGATTTTTGTTATCTGACCCAAGGAGAATAAAATGAAAAGCATTCGCATGGAAGAAATGACAGCGCCGGATATCAATGCCGCCATCGCCAACGGATTCTCGACCGTGGTGGTGGGAGTTGGTTCCACCGAGCAGCACGGCCCGCATCTTCCCACCATGACCGATACCCGAATCGGCGATGAGGTGGCAAATCGAGTGGCTTTGAAATTGGGGAATGCCCTGCAGGCAAGAACCATCCCGGTCGGAATTTCCGATCATCACCTCGCCTTTGGTGGAACCCTATCCCTGCTGCCGGAAACGCTTTTA
>CAZOWT010000180.1:0-5793 GCA_964583345.1 uncultured Clostridia bacterium | reverse complement strand
CTGGGATTAAAACTTCTTTCCATGGGAGAAGAAATGAATTTCTGGAGCAGAAAACATAAGCGGGTCAATCCCCAATTAAAAGAGGGACAAATTCTTTCTCATTATGTCAATTCCATGATTGATATTTCAGATGGATTGATAGTCGATTTAAAAAGAATACTTTATGCATCTGGAAAAGGAGCTCATGTTTATTACGAAAAGATGGCGGTTTCCACCCGGCTGAAAAAAGCCTGTTTTAAATTTGGAATCAATGAATATGAGGTGGTTTTGGCTGGAGGAGAAGACTACATCCTCCTTTTCACTCTATCCCCGGAAAACGAATCTAAATTAAGACAAAAGGGTCTGCAATACCGGATTATAGGTGAGGTTAATGCCCGGAAAAATGAATTGGTCATATCCCATCATAATAAAATCCTGAGAATGAAAAAGGAAGGATACAATCATTTCGAATAATTCCATTCCCGGTTGATCTCGTTTGAATACAAATTATGCAACCCGGCAGTGGGCTGCAAATATTGACATCACAAAACAAATAGTGTATATAGAAATAATGACCAAGAGAATCATCTTGTGCGGATTTTTCCTGATTATTTTTTCCTTTTATCAGTTTTCTCAGGAAGAATATCTGAAAATAACCACCAATGTTTCTCCCAGAACCATTTTGCAAGGAGAAGAAGGCATATTAAAAATTAAGATCACCCCAAAAAATGGAATAAAAATATCATCCCACCCGGAATTCATGATCAAATTGGAAAGTAATTCGGATATCACCTTTCCGAAAATTTTTTTTACCGCATCCGAACTCAATTTTCAAACCAAACAGGAAAACGAAACCATTATCCTTGATCTGGAAAAAGAAATTGAAATCCCTCTGAAAGTAAACGAAAATTCTTTAATCGGAAAACATAAAATCAACGGCGAAGTTATCTTTACTGCGGTTTCAAAAGATCACTGGTCTTTGAAAACCTATCAAAAATTCATCACCGATTTCTTTTCAAAAAAAAATCAGAAAAAAAAGAAAAATTAATGTTTTTTTCTCACAACATCGAGATCCACAGCATAGAAAAATTATTTTATCTGTTTCAGACAGGAGTAGAAAATGGATATTTTTACAAAATGTTATAATTTCACCCGAGCCGAAGAAGCCAAAAAATCCGGTCTGTATCCCTATTTCACGGAAATCGAAAAAGTCGAAGGGAACCATGTCTGGGTAAACGGCAAAAAGATATTAATGGTGGGCTCAAATAACTATCTGGGACTTTTTGACAATCAGGACATAAAAAATGCTGTCATTGAAGAAGTCAATAAATACGGTTCATCCACCTGCGGTTCCAGGTTTTTGAATGGAACGTATTCTCTTCATGTCATACTGGAAAAAGAGCTGGCAGAATTCATGGGAAAGGAAGAAGCCCTGATGTTTTCAACCGGTTTCCAGACCAATCTGGGGGTTATCGATGCCATTGCCGGACGAAACGATATTATTATCGTTGACCGGATGGTTCACGCTTCGATCATGGATTCAACCCGGTTGTCTTTTGCCAAGGTAGTCAAATTTAAACACAACGACATGCATGACCTGGAAGATAAACTCAAACATGTACCGGAATATAAATCAAAAATAATCATTGTGGATGGTGTTTTCAGCATGGAAGGCGACCTGTCAAATGTACCTGAAATCGTTAGGCTCGCCAAAAAGTATAACAGCCGGGTAATGGTTGACGACGCACATGGTGTAGGGGTAATGGGGAAAAATGGAAGGGGAACATGCGAACATTTCAACCGGATTAAGGAAGTTGACCTGATCATGACTACTTTTTCGAAATCCTTTGCTTCGCTGGGAGGATTCGTCGTCGGAGACAGGCAGATCATTCAGTATATCAAACATCAGGCAAGATCTCTTATTTTTTCAGCATCAATTACTCCGGCTTCACTGGGTGCCGTAAAAAAGGCCCTGGAAATCATCAAAACAGAACCCTGGAGAAGAGAAAGACTTTGGGAAATAACCCGGATCATGAACAGGGAATTAACCAAAATGGGCTATTATACGGGAAATACCGAAACCCCAATAATCCCGGTTTTTATTCGTGATATTGAAAAAACTTTCAAACTCTGGCATTTTTTAAGGGATTTTGGAATTTTCACCAATCCGGTAATTGCTCCGGCAGTTCCTCCTCAGGATGCATTGATAAGAACGTCTTTTACAGCCACCCATTCCGATGAAGATCTGGAATTCATACAACGGGGATTCTACGAAGGCGGAAAAGCTGTTGGAATCATATAAAATCCTGGATGAGATCGAATTCCAAATCTGTTTATCATAAATTTTTGAACAATCATCATAAAAATTGAACACATCTGTTGTCATTGTAAATTATAACGGCGCGAAATTTCTAAGAAAAAATATCACCTCTCTGGAAAATCAAACCGTTCCCTTTACCCAAATTATTGTTATCGATAACAATTCGGATGATGATTCAATATCAATTGTAAAAGAGTTTCCCGGAATCAAACTGATTGAAATGCAATACAACAGCGGGTATGCCCATGGTTGTAATACCGGCATATATCATTGCATATCGGACTTAATTTTGTTGATTAATTCCGATATTTACCTGGATCAGAATTTCAATCGCCATATCATCAAAAAATTTCTGGAAGATGAAACTATATCACTTCTATCTCCTTTGATTTTACGCTATCATGGTGATCTCATTGATTCAGCCGGGCAAACTTCATCCTGGACGCTTTTCCCCAAGGAAATCGGATATAATAAAAATGCGAAAAAAACACAAATAAAAGAAGGACCGATATTTTCTGTATGCGGAGCCGCGACAGTTTTAAAAAAATCTGAACTGGAAAAAATAAAAATAAACAATGAATACTATGATGAGGACTTCTTTTGCTTCTGGGAAGATTTTGATCTCGGTTGGCGAGCACATCTCTACGGATTAAAAACCTATTTCTACCCCAGTGCAATCGCATATCACTTCCGAAGTGGAACCATGAAGAAAAATATGTTTTCACGGTTTTCACTTTCCCTGAGTCGACCCCCGGAAATTAAATTCCACATTATAAAAAATCGATACCTGACACTTATAAAAAATTTCCGCCTCCGCCAAAACTGGTGGTCTATTCCCCTCATCTTCATTAAAGATTTCTTCTGGGTAGGTTTGTTGACATTAAGCTCCCCTAAAATTATAATTAAATTATTCATGTCCCATAAATATCTATTAAAGGCCATAAAAAAAAGAAAATTGATCAAAAAGAATGAATGAAATCATACTGGTTTTATCATTTATGCTTTCTTTTTTTCTGACAATTTATGGAACTCCGGTTGCTCAAAAAGTTGCCCATCAATATAAAATTTTGGATTATCCCGATCAAAAATTAAAACAACAGGAAAAACCGATTCCCTATCTCGGAGGAATCATTATCTATTTTGCCTTTATTTCACCGGTCAGTTTGTTGTTTCCGTTTAACAAAAAATTACTGGGAATTCTCTTTGCCAGCTCGATTCTTCTCATCGTCGGATTATTTGACGATCTTAAAGCCCTCACCCCAATCATCAAACTTCTATTTCAGATAATTGCCACATTCATCCTAATCAGAAGCGGAATTATGATTAACTTAACCTTTCTCAATCCATGGGTGAACCAAATCCTTTCTTTTATTTGGATAATTTCCATGATTAATGCCATAAATATTATTGATATCATGGATGGGTTGGCCACTTCCATAACAGCACTGGCTGCCATGACCATATTTGTAATTTCACTATATAACCAGCAATTTTTGATATCCATTCTATCAATCAGCCTTGCCGGTGCCTTATTCGGATTCCTCAAATTTAACTGGGAACCGGCAAAAATATATCTCGGCGATTCGGGCAGTATGTTCATCGGAATGGTGATCGGTTCTCTGACCATTCTGGGAGATTACAGTCGATACAATGACCTGGCCTTCATTTCCGGATTCTTGATTCTGGCTATTCCTATTTTTGATATGATCTATGTTATGATTCTTCGTGTCATTCATAAAAGATCTCCATTTATCGGCAGTCGGGACCATTTTGCTTTGCGTCTGAAAAAGAAATTAAAGTTGACCAACAGCAGAACCGTATGCATCATTTTTGCAGCCCAAATGGTACTTGCCGGCATGGTGATTTTTAATTTCTTCACCACCATCCAAATGACCATTATCAGCACATTGTCTGTTGTTATAATCTTCACATTAGCGGGATTTTGGCTTGGCGATGAAAGGATGAATACCAGATAACAGGAACCTTAATGAATGTGATCATCGGTGCCGGCATCTCCGGATTAAGTGTTGCCAATAATCTTAACCAGGAATTCATCATACTGGAAAAAGCCGACCGTTGCGGAGGATTATCAAGCCAATATCAGGAAAATGGTTATTGGTTTGATTATGGCGGACATTATTTTCATTTCAAGAACCGTCCGGTTATCAAAACCTATTTGGAAAAATTTTCAGCATTCCGAAATTACCATCGAAAAAGTAAGATTTTTTTAGGAAACAAGCTTGTTCCTTTTCCATTACAAACCCATTTATCTTTTCTGCCCAGATCTCTGGCCAGAACCATTTTAAACCAGGTCCCGGAACATCCAATCCAGCAAGGGAAAAACTTGAAGGACATATTGGAATACAATTTTGGGAATTGCCTTTACCGCCTTTTTTTTCAACCCTTTCTGGAAAAATATTATTTGCGAAGTCCAGAAAAACTCATGGCCAGCATGGACAAGGGGAGTATTCCCCTTCCAGATAAAGAGACCATGATTGAAAGTTTCGAAGGCAAACGATTTGATGTCGAAGGATATAATCCAATTTTCTATTACCCTAAAGTTCCGCTTAGGAATTTTATCGCCAAAATGGTTGCGCCGGTAAAAAATCACATTAAATTGAATGAAGAGGTTGAACTTATTGACCTGAAAAAAAAAAGAATCCATACCAGGTCAAACCGGTATGAATATGACAGGTTAATCAATACTCTACCGTTAAAAGAATTCCTGGGCAAAATCCATCCCAATCATATATTTCCTGAATATCTCCACCTTGAAAACATATCCACCCGGTTAACCAACGTTGTTTTGAAAAGACGAAACAAGAGGTTTCACTGGGTATATATTCCGCAGAGAAATATCCCATTTTACCGAGTCGGATTTTATCCGACACCCGAACCGCCAATCTGTTACCTGGAGGAATCAATTAACCTTCAGGTGGAAAAACAAGAGACAAAAGTAAAAATTCAAAAAATTATCTTTACCCTGAAACAATTGGGAATCATCGGTAATCAAAAAGATATCATTTATATCAGCCAGAAAATCATTCCGGTTTCGTATATCATTTTCAACCTTCAATGGAAAAAAACAGTTCCGGCCATATTAACAAGACTGGAAAAACTGGCAGTTTATTCGATAGGCAGATACGGTTCATGGAACTACTCCTCTATGAGCGAGGATGTTCAAAACGCCATCAATATTGCCGTAAAATTAAATAATATATGAGAAAATATACTCGATTGGCTGCCAGCACGAATCGTGAAAAAATTAACCAGAAAATATTTTCGGCTCCAGGAATTCGAGTTGTGCATATCATCACAAAACTCGAACTGGGAGGGGCCCAGATCAATACAATTTTTACATGCCAAAATCTTGATAAAAAAAAATTTGAGCCATACCTGCTTTATGGAAAAGGAGGAATGTTGGATGGGCAAATCAAGAATACAGATAAATTCATTATCATTAAAGATTTGATCCGTCCTATTCATCCCTATCA
>CAZOWT010000179.1:0-5801 GCA_964583345.1 uncultured Clostridia bacterium | reverse complement strand
CTCTGGGCACTTCGTATTGGTAGCATCGTTGGTTTCCAAAGTGATTTTTTCACCCGAGATGGTTTTGTTGGTGAAAAGGCGTGCTTCCCGTATCGAATCATGAGATGAAATCAGCTTGTCCAGATCCTTTCCGATACATTCCTTTTTATTAAAACCGAATAAGCGGGTAAATTTGTGATTGATGTTTGTAATTTTTCCATAGGGATCGGTGATGACAATTGCCAGGGGAGAGTCTTTAAATAAGATGCCAAAATAAAATTGATCGGATTTGAATTTATTACCTGCTTGTTCGCTTTTTTTTTGGTTCATATTTTTATTTTTCCCTTTCATATATCCTTTTTTTCCACCACATAAAAACTTCCAATGAAGTCGAATGGAAACAAAATATTTAAAAAGAGTATAGCACAGATGAAAAATTTATTTACAAGTGAAATTCAATGATTTTCAAATAGAAATCATTCGTTGATGGAGGCGCCGGGCCTGAAGGCAGAAGGCTTCGAGTTTTGATTGAATGAGCTGGGGAAAGGGAGAACCGTCGCTTTCAATAGTCAGGAAAGGAAGAAATTCTACGTCCTGAAGGATTTTGGACAGCCGGCCATCGGTGAGGCCGGCAGTCATCATGGATTCACGGGTCATGGCCCGGGTAAGGATGGTTTCGGAAAGCCGGTTAGGCATGCAGCCAAAAGGCCCGATGGCAATCACGCCGCAGGCTTGGCTTCCCGCCTCATGAAGGCTGCTTCCTACTGTCAGTATGGTTTCACCGGTCAGGTTGGCGGACAGATAGGGTTTTGCGGTTTGAATCAGCCTGTGAATGCGGATTGGCTGCAATGACAGGATTCCGGAGCGGATAAATATACCTTTTATGATGTTTTCTGTCCGGCGCATATATAATTTCTTCAGTTTTATTTTCAGCCTTTCAATTGCTGAGACACGGGGAATTTCCAGGTGCTGATCAACCAGGAAATTACAGTAATGCAGCCATTCGCTCACCGGGGAACACAGGGTGGCGAATCCTTTTTCAGCCAGATATTCGGTAATGAACTGCCGGGAAAGGGGATCTCTCCTGACAAATATTTCACCGGTGAGGAGAATGGACGGAACCCGGTTCGGCGGCAGTTTCCAGGATATGGAGGAGAATGCCCTGGCAGTTGAAGACAGCTGGCTGGTTAAACTTGAGAAGTTTCCGGTTCCCAGTTCCATTCGGATCATTTCCCATTCACGACGGAAAACAACCATGGCTTCAGCCGGATCCCGGGAATTTGCCAGGATCAGGGACCGGACATCCTCCAGAATATCGGAAATGACGATGGCCCACCAGGCTCTTTTCTGGATATCGATGCCGATATCCAGGTAAGAATTTTCCGAAGTCAGGGAAAGCAGCACCACATCGGTCCAGCATTTTCGCCTGATCAGGTCTTCAAGGAAAACCGAGTACTGGCCGAAGCGGCAGGGACCGGAACCCGTGGCCATGAAATAAACCAGGATTTCATTGTCCTTTTTTTGCTGCTGAATGTAGCGGAGAAGAGTGCCGGTGGTGAGAATCAGGGGAAGGCATTCCTTGCCGGACGTGTTTTCCCTTCCCAGTTTCAGTTCGGTCTCGCCGGCCGGGGGATGGGCGATTGTCCGGATGCCGGTCCGCCGGAATACTTCAGCCAGCAGTGGAGTGCCGACTTCTCCCATGGAGGGGAACAGGAGGCTTACCCGGCGATCATTCAGGGGTATTTTTTCATTGGTTGAAGATATAATCGATGGCTTCCCTTGAAGCATTGCCATCCGCACCGGAACCCATTCCGGTTTGGCATTGAAAGATGTCCGTCCTTTCTTCAGGTGGCAGTGATTTTTTATGATATCGAGGAAGGCGTCAATTCGGGTTTCCAGGCCGGCGTCTGCGGTGTGGCTGTCCAATTCAAGAATGAGGGCAGGTTTTTTATCCAGAATGTCCCTGAAATATCCGAGGATGAAGGAATCGGGTCCACAGGAGAAATTTGTAATATACAGCGCAAACAATTGATCGTGTTTTTTTACCAATTCCGACGCCTGCAGGATTTGCCGGCCCATTCCCCAGTACATGTTCGGTTTAACCGGTTGGTCCTCAAAAGGCAAAAAATCATAGGGAATAACCGGAATTCCCCGGGATTGCAGTTTTCGGGGAATTCCCATGTGAGCTTCCGGCGCAAAACCATTATATGGCCTGCCAAATATCACCACGGCTGATTTGGATGGGTCCTGTTTGAGCTCATCCAGCACCTTTCTACCCGCACTTTTCATTTCGTTCAGGCATTTGTTCTGATGATCCAGAGCCTTTTCAAATGCAATCTCCGCTTTTCTTTTTTGGATTCCCATTTGAACGGCCATGGCCACCAGTGGTTTCCGGGCAGCTTCCAGGCCTTTGGTCAGATCGAGCAGAGGAGAAAGAATTCTGTGCCCTTTTTTTTCCAGTTCTTTAAGTTCATCCTGGAATGCAACCCGGAGGTAATACGGTTCTCCCTGCACAAAAGGGCAAACCTGGGAACCGGCACCTTCATCAAGGCCGGGAGTTGATTTAAGGTGGGGCAGAAACAGGACTTCGGGAGCATCATCGGAATTAATCAGTGAATAGAAGAAACCATGGGACAGTTCAGCCGGGAAACAAAGGGCGGTATCTTTGCGGTCAACTCCCGTCTGGTCCGGAAGGTCAGGTATTACCGGTTCAATACCCAGTTCGCAAAAAAAAGCAGAATACAACGGATAGTAGGAATTAACCAGGAAACTCCGGTTTATTCCCACTCTGGGTCCGGGATTGCCCGGTGGGTGGATTTGTTGTTCAGTGTCATATTTTCGGAAAATGATTTGTTGTCTGAGTCGGACCCAATCAAGGCTTCCGCTATTGGTTTTCCGGTGATGCCTGACATTGTCATAGCGATTGCAGGCTCCGCCAAAGGGGAATTTTTTCCCTTCCATTTCGATCAGTGAAATCTCACAGTTTCGGTCGCAATGATCCTCTCCTCCGGGGCAATTGAAAGATTTCCCATATCGGACACCCCGATTTTTCAGTTCTTCAAGGTCAAATCGGCCGGGAATCATCTGTCCCTGCCGTATTCTGTTTTTAACCTCCAGGGCCACACCGAAGGCGCCCATTAATCCCGGTTCGGGCGGAACAATGATGGATTTATCCAGCAATGCAGCCATGGCCAGCGGAACGGCCTGATTGTAGCATACGCCTCCCTGCATGAAAATTTTTTGACCGGCTGGCCGGTTGCCTTTTACCCGGTTAAGGTAATTCTGACAGATCGAATAGACCAGGCCGGCTATGATTTCCTCCCGGGGAACGCCTTCATGGATAGCGTTCTTTATATCCGAAGCGATAAATGCGGCACACTGGTCGTTGAAATTCGGGCATTTGCCGGCTTTCAGAGCGATGGTGCCGATATCCTCCATTCGGATTCCCAGGGTTTCGAAGGCAGATTCTTCCAGAAATGAACCGGTCCCGGCTGAACAGGCTCCATTCATGGCATAGTCAGCGGGAATGGCGCGGGTAATCCGGGTATATTTGGCATCCTGGCCGCCTATTTCAAAAATGGTGTCGACTTTTGGGTCAAAAAAAACAGCAGCAGCTGCATGGGCGATGATTTCATTGATAATGCCATCGGTGAGGGCATGGAGACCGGCAATCTGTCGCCCCGATCCGCAGACACCCAGTCCGATGATTGAAATTTCTTTGGGATTCACGATTTTACTGATCTGACCAAGAATCCGGTTATAACAGGATCGGGAAGCAGTTACCGGGTCGCCGTTGGTTCGGAGATAGGCCGAAGCCAGAATGGCAGGGTTCGAATCCCGGATGAGAACGGCTTTGGTGGTGGTAGAGCCTACATCCAGTCCCAGTATGCAGGTGTCATTCTCCTGAATTTCAGTTTGCTCGATGGTTTTGAATTCCACCAGAGGAAAAAATTTCTTCAGCGGCGGATGGGTTTTGGCTGGCCGGTTCCGGTGAACGAATATGCTTGTTTTTTCGGGGAAGGGAATGGTATCGTGTTCCAATCCCCAGAGAGCGGCCCCGAGGGCCTCAAAATAGGGGGCTTGTTCGGGGATGATCAGGCCGGGAATTGCCCTGGACAGATAATCAACGATCATTCGATTCCGGGCTGTTCCGCCGATGATCATGATATTTCTCCGGTCCACTCTTTTCAGCAGGTCCAGAATTTTGTTTCCCATCATCCGGCAGAGACCGGCGATTACCCTGGAACGTGGAATACCTTTGTTGGTGGCATGGGTGCAGTCTGATTTACAGAAAACAGAACAGCGGCCGGAGATGGGATAGGGATTCTCTTCGGATGCCCAGCGTGAGGCTTGTTCAAGCGAAACATTCATGCGCCGCAGTTGCTGAAGGAAAAACTCGCCGGTTCCGGAAGCGCATTTGCTGTCACTGATCACACTGGATATTCGTCCCCGGCGATTCAGGACATAAACCATGATGGTTTCTCCGCCGGCCGAAACAATGGCCGGAGAATCGATTCCGGATGATTTTGAATACCGGTAGGCAACCTCCACGGCTTCCGGTTCGGTAATCGAGGTTAGATTCAGGATTTTGCGAAAATTTCTTCCGGTTACAGTGATTTTATCCAATGCATCCGGATTCAGGTTCTTGAAAATCGCTTCAAGGGTCTTATGCGGATTTCCTTCGTGAGCATCGGTTATATGGCGGATAATTTTTGGTCTTGAGCCGTTACCGCCGTTATGACAATGATTGACAGTTTCGACCAGTGCTAGGGAGATGGTTGAGGCGCCGATACAGATCCCCAGTGATTTTAGCTTTAAGGATGGAAATTTGCTTGATTCTGCTTTCAATATCCGGTCTCTTCGATTGGATATGTTTGTTTTGTTTCAGCTGACTGCTCGGGAAGTTGATATTTTTTTGGGTGCCAGGAATTTGTTGTAAAGCATGAGACAGATGATGGTCATCACCCCGATGCCGGAGAAGATCAGCCAGAGGACCCTCGGCTGGTTCAGGTTATCCACGAAGGTGACATACAGCCTGGCCCCCACGATTCCGCCGATGGAACTGCCGAACACCCCGTATAAGAACAGATAACCCATGTACATGGCCTTGTTCCGGGTGGGAGCCACCAACCCGATATAACTGATAAACTTGGGATGAGCGGTCATCTCGCCGATGGAAAACAGCACGATGCCGCAGATAAAAACCCAGATATTGGTGGAAATAGCCAGAATAGCCATGCCCGCGGTTCCGATACCGATGCCGGTAATCATGGTGGGGAGAGCCTTTCTCTTTTTTACGATGTTGGAAATAATCAACTGGAGGATAATGATGGTGCCGGCATTGATCACCGTGACATGTTCCACATCGAAGAACCAGTTGATATGGATCCCCAGGACGCCCAAAAATTTGTTGATGACCGAATTCAATGAGGTGGCGTCGACGTAGGCCTGTACATACCAGAGGACAGAATCAAACATCTGGAAATATAAAATCCAGAATCCGGAATACAGAAATATCATCAACAGAAACTTGGCATGGTCAAAAAATTTGGAGGGTTCGTCTCTATCCATGATAAACAGGGACATTAGGGAGAGGTAAATGACCGAGGAGATGATTCGACCCAGGGTGGAGAGTCCGGGTAAAAACCAGATGACCAGGATGATTGCCGGAACCAGAAAACGGGCCATCTTTACGGGATGGAATTTGCCACCGGCTTTTTGCTCGGCGGGGGAGGTCCGGTTGGCGGAAACCGTGACGATGAACAGCCCGATCAGGATGAGCGATATGACGAACAGCAGAAAAAATGACCGGTTGCTGACCG